>CAIOHN010000345.1 GCA_903858105.1 uncultured Pseudomonadota bacterium
CAGTCTTTTTTATATTTAATCAGTTGATACTCCACGCCGGTATCCGGTTTAACCCGTAGTTCCTTGCCATTACCATCATAACCGTGCGATCCCCAAGCGATGCGTTTGGCTGGATCAACGACCATCACCACATGACCGTCGCCTCGCTTTGGGTCGCGATAGACTAAAATGTCGCCAATCTGCAAAGTGTCGTTATCGCAACGTTCAAATTGCGCCGCCATCGGACTGCTGTTGCGTACCATGTCCGCCGTGTTCAAATAGTTGTAAGCGCTGTTGTACGGCAAACCGGAGCGGGTAAACGCAAACCAGATGGCTCTGGAGCAATCGATGCCCCGCTTAAGATTTGCCGCATCCGTCGCCTGATTCCAGGCATGCCCTTTATAGCCAATGCCATCGTCAACTGACGCCTTGGCCAGCCAATCAGCTTTTTGCAAGACTTTGTAAAGCGCGGTTTCCTGGTCATCGGGTAGATACGGCCGAATATCGAACTGCTTGATGGTGAACTCGCGGAGTTGGCGCGTTGCGTCGGCGCTGCCACCGCCCGATTTTTGGAAACGGGAATTGGCTTCGACGCGCATATTGATCTTACTGAGCGTCCAGGTGGTATCTTCTTTGGCATCGCTGTCTTCCGCCATACCCTGGCCGCGGGTGCCGGTCAAATACTTATCCAATGCCCGGTACAAGCCTTTTTTTGCTGTGTCATCGGCGCTGCGGGTTGGCGCACTTTGGGTTAATAGATCCCACCGCACCGGATTTTTTTCTTTGGTGCCAAACACAATTAAATGATCCCAAACATCCAGCGGCAAACCGGCGCGGAAGGTTTCTCTGGCTGCAGCAAAGGTGGTCGATTCACCCGGCTTGAGTAATTCCTGACGACCATCGGCCGGGAAGCCGTAACTGCTGCCATCAGTAGACAGCACCACGCCCCCGACTAACAACGCGGTCGGCGCGTCTTTGGACAAACTCACCTTGACGTTCCAGCGATGACACAAAGGCATGATCTGATCCGTATTGGCTTTGGCCTGCTCCCAAATGCCCTTAGCGCAATCGTCTTGTTTTGCGGATGGGTTTAATTCAACTTTCAACGATTCGTTATCGGTAAATTCACTGCCGCCTTCGCCACGTAACTGCAGTAAACCTTTTTGTCTGGCGTGTTGCCACAGGCTATGTACGGCATCGGCATCCTGGCTAAACACGTTGCGGATGCGATTTTCCGGGCCTTTGAGTTGCAGTAAGCCATCCTGAGTCAGACTTAACTCAAAGTCGCCGGGGCCTTCGCTGATATCCAATAAGGACTTGGCGTCGGGATCATCTGCAACGGCTTGCCGAATCGCTGCGGCACGATCACTAGCTACCCCGCCCGGCTGGCTGGAGGGTTTAATACGGACTTTAATCCGCACATACTCATCTGCAGCCCTTACTGGCACCGCTAAATCACCAACTGCCACACTGGCTGCGTCGTTTCCCTTGGCGACGATATTGGCGGTGGCCGCCAAGCCTGTCATGTCCGCTATCACCACGCTGGCTTTGGCCTTGGCCGGATCACGCGTCGCCGAGCCGGATAGCGAACCATCGTATATGCGCATTTCGGCACCTTTACCTAATCCGGGCAACGGTGGCCCGGCTAATTTCAAGGGTGTGCCAGCATCGGTCACTTCCCAGGCCAACGGGGCGTTGCGCACGGTATTACCAAAAACCGGTCTATCCAGATTGCCCTGAAAGTAGGGAATTTGATAGCTGCGGGCGGCTACCAATGCCGGAATTTGCCTGGCGGCTTGGGCATAGGTCAGCGGTTTGTCCGATCCTTGCGCCACCACCTGAATGATGGCATCAGTAAACACCCCGCGGCCACCTTGTTCAAGCGCACTGGTGCCGTCGCTGGCAGCGGTAAAGGCCGTTAATTCGGGCATGGATTCTGAAGCCAGATCGGAGGCACCGTCGCCAATGCCTTCTGCTTCCGCTTCAGGTTGCTCAGTGGCCGGTTCGACGAAGCGGGCGACCATGGTTTCCTTATCGCCGCGGGTCGCCGTGCCGGAGTTACACGAATCCAGAATCACCGTGAGGTTGTGGCTTTTTTTGTATAGCTTGGCCAGTAGACCATTGAGTTGATCGTCTGTTAGATCGGTGATTTTTTTACCGTTTGCTTCGGTGCGGGAGTCGTGCAAAACCAACGTTTCATCCTGACCGTCCGGCTCGTCGCCATTCTTGTCAGGTGCTTGTGAACCATGCCCGGCATAGTAAAAAACCACAATGTCTTTTTCGCGGGTCTGGGGGATTAAATACTCTTCAAACGCTTGCCGCAAGTTTTGTACGCTGGCCTGATCATCCAGCAGCATGCAGACATTTTCTTTGGGAAAACCAAAACCGTTCTTGCCGGTCAGCACGTCCTGAATTCTGTGAGCGTCATTAGGCGGCCCCGCCAAATCCGGAATCTTGTCGCTGATATACTGGCCGACGCCAACGATTACCGCCAGCTTTCTAACGCCGTTGGTTTCAGTGGTTTGCCCGGCTATGCAGCCCGGAATTTCCTTAATGGAGGCCTGGCATGCAGGCGCCAGCACCAGGTAAAGTCCCAACAGACCGCAGAGATTCTTCACCACAGTGTTTATCAAGCCCGTCATAACCTACTCCCCCAAATATCAGTGCCAACCGGTTTGCGGTCGCGGGCGCACCCAGCAACCGCAGCGCGAGTTTATTTAAACTTGTCTACATTATTTTTAAGTTCGTCGCGTAAGGCTTGTACCGATTCGGCGGCTTTAGCTTGGCCTTGGGCACTAAGTGCTTGTTGCTTTTCGATTAACTGTTTTTCGATTTGATCGTAATCGCTCAGGATTTGCTTGGTTTGTTCCGTGGCGTCGCCGCGCATCGACTCCATTTCCTGAATCAATTTTTGATAGCGATCCAGCACTTCGGTTTCGGTAGATTGGGCTTGCTGTTGCCAGGCCGTTAAGGAATCGGTCATTTTCTGTTTGGAATCCAGCCATTGCTGATTGGCGTCTTTGAAATAGTCATTCGCATTCTTGGCGGCTTCTTTCACGGCTTTTTGCATATCGTTAAACACGCCCAATATCGCGCCAAAGCCTGTTTTGGGTTCTAAAGCCACCAGTACACCGCCATCGGCAACTGGTGGGCCCGCTTCCGGCGGATTGGTCAAAACGATTTTATTTTGGGTAGGATTAGCGACGATGGCGGCTTGGGCATTTCCCTGTACCTGCGCTGCTTTGGATTTTTCCAGTTTTAAGGCAATGGTGACGCCGTTGGCAATCGGGGTTAAGCCGCTAACCTTGCCTATCACCGCGCTGTTAAATTCAACCGGATCTTCCAGTTTGACGGTTTTGGCATCGGTGAAATTCACTGTGACATTGATCCAGGACGGTATCCAATCGCAGGCTGCTAACAAGGTGCAGAGTATAAAAACCAGCCATCTAAAGTTAAACGTAGTCATGTTTCCCCCTCGTGTAAAAACGCATGTAATCGTCATAGCCCAAAACGGTGAACGACAATTACCTAACTTCGCCTTCGCGAATATCAATCGGCGATAAGTCCTCGTCGGCCTCAGGAACAGCCCTTGGCACACCCAAACCATCAAAGAACAGCTCAATTTCGTTCTCGCGGCGGATTTTCAAACCTTTGATTATGCGACCATTAGCCTTTGCCCAGCGACGAAACTGAGACGGCACCCGATCAAATTGCTGCTTGTTGACCACCGACAGCAGACTGGATTTTTTAAAATTACCCGTGCCGACGTTGTAAACAAAATCGCATAAAGCGGCATATTGGCCGTCGGTAAGCGGCACTTTGGTCATGGTCAGCACGGCAATTTGCGCCCTTTCCATATCCGTCATCAGCAAACGGGCACCTTTGGGTTCGCTAATGCCATTGCGAAACTCTTCGGGCTCGTTGCCATTGCAGCGCGAGCGCTTAATAAGATGACCGTAGGCTATCGTGCAGAAACGCGCCGCATCGTTGTAGGGCATTTCTCTAAAACCCTCCAAAAACTTAGTAACCGATAGCCCTTCGTCGTAAATCGGCCGTAGTTCCATACCCGCCGGCAAAACGGCCCGCTCATCAGAATCAAGAAAAATCCCGGCAGTCAGTTTTTCATCGCTTTCATCCCAATCTTCTCTGATCCCGGAGCATCCAGCCAACAGGCTTTGTCCGCAAATCAAGACCAGGATCAGCAGGCTTTTGTGAAACTTTTGCATTGTTCTCATCCTCTTTGATAATTGATGGCAACTGACTGATTTTGACACGCTACATCGATGATTTACGGCGGTGATCCCTCAACGGCATACGCCCACAGTTCGAATAAAGTGAACGGATAGACGCCTCGCGAGAAGTAGTGCCAAAAATTCTCGATCGGTGCATTGGGATAAATATTAAAAGCCAGCTTCAGCAACCACCAAAACGGCAGCAGATTAATCAGATAGTTAGCGCCAAAAATCGGATAAAAAAATGGCCCGAACAACCAGGCCTGGATGACATGCTGAAATTCGTGTTTGAGGACTTGTTTGCCTGCTGTGACGCTACCAAACGTGGTGTCATAAGACGATACCAGGCCGGAACTGAGGATCAGCCGCCCAGAGCCTTCGCTTGCCGATGTATCGACTGAAATGCCTAAAGTGATGGTCGCAAACACCGAGCCCAACACCGTATTGGGTAAGGACCAAGTGTTGTCGATTAGCAAAGCGAGAAAACCCAAGATACCGTATTGGCTTTTGCCGATAGCCAGACGGATGGCGTGTATCAGCCCAAAAATCCCAAATAACCCTGTAATTATGCCGCCCAGCGGAGTATGAAACGCCCACTCCAGCCCCGCCGAAAAACCATTGCTGGCTGCCGTCCATAAACTATCAGCACTGAATAGGCTCATGGCGCCGTATAGAATCCCCGCCCATACCGGCACGGCCAAAACATTGGTACCTACCCGCACTATGCCAACAAAAATATCGTAGGCAATTGCCCATCCTGTTTTATCGCTCATAACTCCCCCCAGGTATTATTATTAAATTGCCTGCACCAACCAGCCAATGCCAATTAATTGCTGTAGGGCCGAATTTATTCGACCTGCAACTCAACGACATTGAGCGTTTTCAAGCGTCTGACCGGGTACACCGCAAAGCTGACATCTGACTAATCAAGCCCCATCAAAACTGAATTTTTATGCCGCCAGAAACGATTTGATTGCTGCCGTTGGCGATTAACAAGGCTTCGTAATCGATAAATGCGGTAATGTTTTGCGGCAGCAACATTTGTACCCCGGCACCGAGATTTGCCCAGTTTCGTTCCGGGCCGCTGGTAGACAGTTGATTTAGCGAGACGCCAGCTAAACTGGCATTAATGGCCCGGCCACCGTTTTCAAATTCATGTACCCATTCCGCTCGCAAGCGCGGTACAAATACCGTGTAAAGACTGGGCACACTGAATGCCCGACTTACTTCCCCGCCGAGTGTGGTGGTAAACGAATCGATAGTTTGCCCACCCAGTTGCAGGGCCGCGCTACCGCTGCTACTCATCACGGCTCCCGTTTCCTGATAGCCGCCTATATTGGTATGACTGTAATCGCCGCGCACAAAGCCGCGCAGATTAAACCAATCCATGCGATGCAAATAACCGCCGCCTAAACTGGTAAAAAACTGGTCTGCGCCGTAGCTTGCTTGAGCATCACTGATCGTAATACCGTTGGCTAGGGGCGCATTGACGGCACGGTTTGAATCAAACTCGATGCGGCTATAGCCCGCCAGAAAACTGATATAGCTGTCTGCTATCGGCGAATAAAGCAAAAATGGTGCAACCCGATAAGCATCAGAATTTAAGAAGCCGCTATTAAAATTCAAATCCCGCGCCGAATGCAGATAACCCATCGACAAGCCACCGGCCAATTGTTCGTTAACGCGATAATCCAGAATAGCTGTGGCGTGTTGGGTATTGATGTCATAACCGGTTTGTCCGCGCGCATCGTTACGGTCACCAAAGCCACCGCCGCCACTGACCGAAATACCGAATGGCCCGATATAGCTCTCATCGCCCGACGATCCGCCTTTGGCTGTTTTTTTGCGGCAATCATCGCCGCGTTTGCTGCTGCCCGCAGCTGATTTATCTAACTCATCGCAATCTCTTAGCCGCTGCAGGCGGGTGTTGATTTTTTTAACGAAATCGTAAGGTGATGAGATGGCGATGGAATCCGCCTGCATGGACGCTTGGGGCGATAATTGTTGCAGCGCAATGCCTGAATTTTGACCCGCGCACAACGCCGTCAAGCTATTCGCCGGAAACGTGCTGCATGACTGATTGACCGCATTAAATACAGCTTGTTGGCCACTGCTTAGACCAGGGGCGGGGACAAACGCACTCATAGTACCGGTGCTGATACCACTATCAGCGCTACATACACCCGGCATAAATGCGATCAACACCACAAAAACACTTACAAGTGGTAGGCTTTTTTTGAACTGGATAATAGTATCCATATTTCCCCCTTGACAACCATGCGAATTGCATTGCTTTTTTCTTAATCATAGAGGCGATTTGAGCATTGTCAAACATAAAAATAAGCAATAGTGATTAGAGCAGGCGGCAAGCGAGCAAAACACTATTAGCTGATTGAACCAAAAGCTGACGCCGAAAAATTTCTCAACCAGGACACTGGATTTTAATGGTCAACTAAAGCCATAAACAATACGGAGTTGGCCTAACCAGGCAGGTAATCCCGCTCGTTAACCTGAGTCGGACTAGTATCTGCTTTCCCGGCGTAGCAAAAACCAGGATACGTAAAGCTACCCAATCTCCTCTAGTCTAAGCATGCCAACGCCACACTACAGCAGGAGAAACCAATAACAGCGCATGCCCGACTAAAATCGCGGTATCTTGGAAGCTAGACTAACGTACAATATGCCACTACAATCACTGACTGACTGCAGCACCGTTACTTAAGCATACTTCGTGATAATCCGGAGATTGGGGCGGCGATTGCCGAACGGGACAACTTGCGCGCCAAAAATCTACTACATGCCGTTAATCTGACCAAGCAACTGCAAAGTCTGTCGGGCGAAAGCGGCCTGACGCAGCGTTTTGCAGAGCTTTGACAAATGGTTTATGACGTGGCGTTTGAATCTGCGCGCGAGCAATTAAATCAATTTCGGTTAACCTTGAACAAGGTAGAGTGACCTGTCAGATGAATAGCAAATTCTTAAAAATTCTTGCCATCGACGATATGCCGGCAAACCTGGCCTTACTCGGATTGGCTCTTCAAGACGATTATCAAGTTCAAATCGCCACCTCCGGTATAAAGGGACTGATGTTGGCGCAGAGCGATCCACCAGACCTGATTCTACTGGACATCATGATGCCGGACCTGGACGGCTACGAAACCTGTCAAAGACTTAAGGCTATTCCGGCATTGCGCGATACGCCCGTCGTATTCCTTACCGCCTTGACGGATATGGAAGCCGAGACGACAGGCTTGAAGTTGGGCGCGGCAGATTACCTGACTAAACCGATTAATATCGAAATCGTCCGCTTACGCATCCGCAATCTGCTGGAGCGAGAGCAACTTAGGCGCGAACTGCAGCGCAGAGAAGCAGACCAGCGACTGGCAGCCAGTGTATTTGCCAATACTCATGATAGTGTGCTGATCACCGACGCGGATAATTGCATTATCGACGTCAATGGGGCATTCAGTCGGATGAATGGTTATTCGCGCGAAGAGGTGCTAGGCAAGAACCCTAACATGCTGAAATCCGGCCGACAATCGGCCGAGTTTTATGCAGAGATGTGGCAATCGTTAAGCACCAGCGATCATTGGAACGGCGAACTTTGGAACCGCACCAAAAGCGGTGAGGAGTATGCTGCATTAACCTCGATTTCCGTGGTGCGCGGCGAACAGGGCGAGATAGATCATTACATCAGCATGTCTGCCGATATTACCCCGCTAAAAAATCACGAGTACGACTTGGAACGAATCGCCCATTTCGATCCATTGACGGGTGTCCCCAATAGAGTATTGCTGGCTGATCGCCTGGCGCAGGCGATTGCCCACACCCGCCGCGCCAGCAATCACATGGCGGTTTGCTATCTGGATCTTGACGGATTTAAACCAATCAACGATCAATTCGGTCACGAATCGGGCGATCAGTTGCTGATAGAGATTTCGAAGCGCATCTGCGAATGTCTGCGAGTTGACGATACAGTAGCCCGCATTGGCGGCGACGAGTTTGTCTTGCTGCTGCTTGACTTCAACGACAGTCGCGAAATTGAAGCGGTGCTGGGACGCATATTACGCAGAGTAGCCGAACCTTTGCTTATCGCCGATAATTTAGTGGCGGTTTCTGCCAGCCTGGGACTTACCTTATACCCCACCGATTTGGCCGACGCCGATACTTTGTTACGCCACGCCGATCAGGCGATGTATGTTGCCAAACAACGAGGCAAAAATCGTTACCATTTGTTTGATCAGGAACTGGACAGAATCGCCTTGATACGCGGTGAAACTTTGTCGGAAATTGAGGCAGCACTAGTTAATAACGAGTTTGAGCTGTATTTTCAACCCAAGGTAAATATGTTTCACGGCAAGGTGCTGGGTGCCGAAGCTTTAATCCGTTGGCAGCACCCCAAGCGTGGCTTATTGCAACCTGCGGCATTTTTACCCGATATAGAAGGC
>CAIOHN010000346.1 GCA_903858105.1 uncultured Pseudomonadota bacterium
AGGCTGATCGGCGCGCGGACTGTGGCGGTGCAAGGCTTTAGCGACCAATTCTTTACCGGTGCCGGATTCGCCGTTAATCAGCACGGTAATATGGGAGCGAGCCAGGCGGCCTATGGCCCGAAAGACTTCCTGCATCGCCGGCGCTTCGCCGATGATCTCTGGCGTTTCTTCCATGGTTTGTGGCGCTTGTAGCAAATCGGTCTGGCGTTGCTTGCTATGGGCACAGGCGCGCTGCACGGTTTCGACGACTTCTGTCACATCGAAAGGCTTGGGCAAATATTCAAAGGCACCGCCGTGAAACGCCGATACCGCGCTTTCCAGATCAGAATGGGCCGTCATTACGATGACCGGCAAATCCGGGTAACTGTTTTGAATGTTGCGCAATAGCTCGAAGCCATCCATGCCCGGCATGCGTATATCGGTAATCAATACATGCGGTAAGCCACCAGGCAGTGCTTTTAATAATTCGCTGGCATTGGCAAAGCTTTGGGTGCTAACCCCGGCTTTTTGCAAGGCTTTTTCAAGTACCCAGCGGATGGATTTATCATCATCGACGATCCAGACCTTGTCAGGTATTTGCATGATTTTTCTCCAAAGGTAGGTAGATCGAAAACACGGTATTACCGGGTTCGCTTTCGCATTCGATCAAGCCGTTGTGTTGATTGATTAAAGACTGAGCAATTGACAGGCCAAGTCCGGTGCCTTCTGCGCGACCGGTGATCATTGGATAAAAAATCTGGCCCATCAGCTCAGGCTTGATGCCGGGGCCGTTATCGATAATATCGATTTTGACTGTTAGCTTGTAGCGCTTGCGACCGATGGTCATGTGGCGTTGCACGCGGGTTTTGATGGTGATCACGCCGTGGTTCTGGACGGCTTGCACGGCATTCCGGACAATATTCAAGATAGCCTGGATCAGCTGGTTCTTGTCGGCAAACATCTCCGGGATGCTGGGGTCGTAATTGGTGTTGAGTATGATGCCGTGATTGGCTTCCGCTACCACCAGATGCCTGACGCGCTCCAGTACTTCGTGGATATTCAGCTGGCTTTTGTGGGCCGGTTTGTTGGGGCCCAACATCTTGTCCATCAAGTCTTGCAGACGATCAGATTCGGCGATGATGATCTGGGTATATTCCTTGAGTTCCGGATCTTGCAATTCCAGATCCAGTAGCTGCGCGGCGCCGCGCAGACCGCCCAGCGGGTTTTTTATTTCGTGAGCCAGGCCGCGCACCAGCATGCGGCTGGTATTTTGCTGTGCCAGCAATTGCTCTTCCTTGGTGATGCGTAAATGCCGGTCTACCTGTTGCAACTCAATTAGTATCTCGTTTAGATGGCCATCTTCCAGTAACGGCGTGGCACTAAGATTGACGGTAATCGATTGACTGAGCCGCTCTAAGATCAATTCCCGATCAACCAATGGTTCGTGCGAATATAAACGCGGCAGCAAATCGTTGAGCAGGGTGTTGTGTACGGTTTTAAATAATTTATGCGCGCTTTGGCCTAGCAAATGCTTGGCGCTGTCGGCCAGCAGCATCTCACCGGCGGGATTGATATAGGTTAGGCGCAAGTCCTTATCAAATAGCAGGATTGCTTCGTTGAGATGATCGAGTATCTTTTTATGCACTGGATAGATAGTGTCCTAAGGGGTTATTTAGTTTAAGCAATATGCAAGCCAATGCTTTAACAAGCCCATAAGCCTGATTTAGCTTGCAGAAAGCCGTGGCATCCCGCTATTTTAGTGCGCGGGTTAATATTAATGAACCAATTTGGTGCGGCTTGTGACTGGCTTTGGAGATTAGGCAGCGACGCAGGATTTTTCGACGCCAGCTAGCTCTGAAATTAATCGACAATCAGCGCTGCGCGCCAAACTAGAGTTGCCCAAAAGTCATGGATGGCATACCAGCGAGGCGTTGACAGCGCACTGCGCGAACACAAGTTGCACATTGTTGGTGCGAGCCAGGCCGCAATGAAACAACGCTAACCGGG
>CAIOHN010000347.1 GCA_903858105.1 uncultured Pseudomonadota bacterium
AGGCCGGTTTTTTGTTGTCGCTAAACTAGCAGTGGGATTACATCGACTTGCGCTGCCTGCCGTAACCCAGCATACCAATTAAACCGCTCAGAAATAACCAGGTTGCAGCGGGTAGCGGCACTGCCGACGTTTCATAAACCAAAGTCGCTTCAACAAAAGGCGGGTGTAACGGCCCTTGGCCTTCGGCAAACAGGTTGTATTCCACGTCTGGGCTTAACGCCATGGTGATGACGATTTTTTTGTCATTAGTCCAGCTAACCAAATCTGCAGCATCCAATATAAATTCTTGGCTCCATTCGACGACATCGGCGTGATAACTATTGTCTACAGTAGCGCCTAAGTAGGGAGATGCCTTGTCTAGTAACAAAGTACCGTCGATACCTAAAGTAATGTTTTCGATGGTGGAGTCTTCGCTGTAGTCACCCAGTGCATGGATAAACAAGGAGCCTTCGACCAAGGCTGCCAGCGGGGCATTCTCAATCGTAAAAGTAAACAGCTGACCGTCGCTCGTCTGAGCAGCATGAAAAGTCTGTGAGGTATACACGGTCGCATTAGCCTGGGCGCTTGCCAGGGTAAGTCCCAATATTCCAAAAGCTTTAATTAGTCGAGTACGCATCTAAATCCCCTTGAAAAAATGAGCTATAGTGCAAAGTTTAGTTCATATCTGCTTGCAAAGCTAGCTGTACTTAGGTCTTAAAAAGCAATAAACCTTATTCTGTTCTGCTCGCTTAGCGCCTTTTGTTGCGCTGGAATCATTCGCGGCCTTGAAATTTTTGGGTTTCGGCAGGTTTGGCTAGCATTCTAGCTGGGTGGGCTGGCGATAAATTGCTAAAAAAACATGCTCAAACCGGCCATTTCAGGTATCCTTTTCAAGCTAATCCAACGTTTTTCAAGGTTCCGTAATGACCAACAATACCGATATTGCCGCCAAACACGATATTGATCCTGCTGAAACCCTAGAATGGATGGAGGCACTGCAAGCGGTAATAGAAAAAGAAGGCGGCGATCGCGCCAGCTTTTTGATCGAAACTCTGCTCAGTACCGCCAGACAAGCCGGAATGGACATCCCCTTCTCGGCCAATACGCCTTATATCAATACCATCCCGATTGATCAGCAGCCCAAATTTCCGGGCAATACCGATATTGAGCGCACTATCCGCTCCTATGTGCGTTGGAACGCGATGATGATGGTGTTGCGCGCTAACAAATACACCAATGTCGGCGGCCATATCGCCAGTTTTGCGTCGGCTGTTACCTTGTACGACGTTGGTCAAAACCATTTCTGGAATGCGCCTTCCGACAAGCACGGCGGTGATTTGATCTTTTCCCAAGGCCATTCCGCGCCAGGTACTTACGCTCACGCCTTTTTATTGGGCCGTTTGAGCGACACCCAAATGGACAGTTTTAGACAGGAAGTGGGCGGCAACGGTTTGTCATCTTACCCGCATCCCTGGTTAATGCCGGACTTCTGGCAATTCCCGACTGTATCGATGGGCTTGGGCCCTATCATGGCGATTTATCAAGCCCGCTTCATGCGCTATATCCACAGTCGCGGCTTTGCCAACACCGATGGCCGCAAAGTCTGGGCCTTCTTGGGTGATGGTGAGACCGACGAGCCGGAAACCCTGGGCGCGATTGGTATGGCTGGCCGGGAAAAACTGGACAACCTGATTTTCGTGGTCAACTGCAATTTGCAGCGTCTGGATGGCCCGGTGCGCGGCAATGGCAAGATCATTCAGGAACTGGAAGCCAATTTCCGTGGCGCCAACTGGAATGTTATTAAAGTCATTTGGGGCCGCCGCTGGGACGCGATTTTGTCGCGCGACAAAGACGGTCTGATCGTAAAACGCATGATGGAATGTGTGGACGGCGATTACCAAACCTTTAAATCCAAAGACGGCGCTTATGTTAGAGAACGCTTCTTCAATACCCCGGAATTGCAGGAACTGGTTAAAGATTACACCGACCGCGACATCTGGGAATTAAACCGCGGCGGTCACGACCCGATTAAAGTCTTTGCTGCCTTCAATGCCGCCGTTACCCACAGCGGCCAACCGACCGTGATTCTGGCCAAAACCATCAAAGGTTACGGCATGGGCGATTCCGGTCAGGCGCAAAACACCAGCCATCAACAGAAAAAGATGAGCATGGAGTCGATCAAATATATCCGCGACCGCTATCAATTGCCGGTCAGCGACGAAGAATTGGTCAATCTGCCGTATATCCGTTTTGCCGAAGATTCCGCAGAGCTTAATTATTTGCGTCAGCGCCGAGTCGATCTGGGCGGTTATCTGCCCGCTCGTCGTCCAAAATCCTATCCTTTGGAAATTCCGGCCTTGGCAGCCTTTAAAGGCCTGCTGGAAGGCACTGGCGAAGGCCACGAAATATCCACCACCATGGCGTTCGTGCGTATTCTGAACATCCTGGTAAAAGACAAACAGATCGGCAAACGCATCGTGCCTATCGTGCCGGACGAATCGCGTACCTTTGGTATGGAAGGCATGTTCCGTCAATTGGGTATCTGGTCGCAGGTGGGTCAGTTGTACACCCCGCAAGATGCTGAACAACTGATGTTTTATAAAGAAGACAAGCACGGCCAGGTCTTGCAGGAAGGCATTAACGAGGCCGGTGGTCTGTGCGACTGGATCGCGGCGGGTACTGCCTATTCCACGCACGGCGTACCGATGATTCCGTTCTTTATTTATTACTCCATGTTCGGCTTCCAGCGCGTGGGCGATTTGATCTGGGCTGCAGCCGATCAGCGTACGCGTGGCTTCCTGTTGGGCGGTACCGCGGGCAGAACCACCTTAAACGGCGAAGGCTTGCAGCACGAAGACGGTCACAGCCATCTGATGTCGGCTACCGTGCCCAACTGCTATTCCTACGATCCAACCTTTGCTTGCGAACTGGCCGTGATCATTCAGGACGGTTTGCGCCGTATGTATGTCGAGCAGGAAGACATTTTCTATTACATCACCCTGATGAACGAAAACTACGACCACCCGGCCATACCGGAAGGCGCGGAAGACGACATCCTGAAAGGTATGTATTTGTTCAAAAAAGGTCCAAACAGCAAAAAACCGCGGGTGCAATTATTGGGTTCAGGCACTATCTTCATCGAAGTCATCGCCGCAGCCAAACTGCTGCACGAAGACTGGGGTGTCGATGCCGATATTTGGAGTTGCCCAAGCTTTACCGAACTGGGTCGCGACGGTCAAAGCTGCGAGCGTTGGAATCGTCTGCATCCAACCGAAAAACCGCGGGTTACCCACATCGAGCATTGTCTGGACCACACCAAAGGCCCGATCATTGCCGCTACCGACTATATGCGCGTGTTTGCCGAGCAAATTCGTCCCTGGTTAAAACGCTCTTACACAGCGCTGGGTACAGACGGCTTTGGTCGTTCCGATACCCGCGCCAATTTGCGCAGTTTCTTTGAAGTGGATAGATACCACGTCACCGTCGCCGCATTACACAGTCTGGCGCAAGCGGGCGAGTTTGATGCCGCCAAAGTGGAAGTAGCCATTGCCAAATACAACATCAACCCTGACGCAACCGCTCCTTGGTTGATTTAACGGAAAGCGACATATGAGTTCTGTAATTGAAATAAAGGTCCCCGACGTCGGCAATGTCCCTGAAATCGACATCGTCGAAGTGCTGATCAAGCCCGGCGATGTAGTGACGGTGGAACAAACCCTGGCGGTGATGGAAACCGATAAAGCCACGATGGATTTACCCTCCAGCGCGGCGGGCACCATAAAGACCGTGCATATCAAGCCGGGCGATAAAGTCTCCGAAGGCACACTGATCGCTACACTGGAAGTCAGCGACGGGGTTGCAGCGCCAGCCGAAGCTGCACCGGCACCTACCCCAACCCCGGCACCTGTTGAACAAGCGCCCGCGCCGGTTGCAGAAGCGCCAAAAGTTGAGCCAGCCAAACCCGCCGCAGCGCCTGTTGCGCCGGTCGCGGTGAGCAGCGAAGGCTTTAAGCCTCACGCCACGCCTAGCGTCAGACTGTTTGCCCGCGAACTGGGTGTTGATTTAAGCAAAATCAAAAATGGTAGTGGTCGCAAAGGTCGCATCCTGCAAGATGACGTGAAAAGCTTCGTCAAGCAGGCCATGGCATCAGGTGGAGCCGTTAGCGGTGGCGCAGGTATTCCATCGATTCCGGCCGTGGATTTCACCCAATTTGGCGAAATCGAAGAAAAACCGCTGAGTAAAATCAAGCGTCTGACCGGTCAAAACCTGACCCGGGTCTGGCTAAATCTGCCTTTGGTCACTTATCACGACGAAGTAGCCATCGACGAAATGGAGAGTTTCCGCAAAGCCGTCAACGCTGGCTTGGCCAAAGAGGCTGTCAAAGTCACCGGCCTGATTTTCATCATGAAGGCGCTGGTAGCGGCGATGCAAAAATATCCGTCGTTCAATAGCTCGCTGTCGCCAGACGGCGAAAAACTGATTTATAAACATTACTTCCACATCGGTATAGCTGTCGATACTCCCAATGGTTTGGTGGTACCGGTGATACGCGATGTGGATAAAAAAGGTATTTTCCAGCTTTCCAACGAACTGGCCGAGAAAAGCGAGTTAGCCAGAACCGGCAAACTCAAACCCGCCGATATGCAGGGTGGTTGTATGACTATTTCCAGCCTGGGCGGTATCGGTGGTACGGCGTTTACGCCTATCGTCAATGCGCCGGAAGTCGCGATTTTGGGCGTCACCCGCTCCAAAATGCAGCCGGTATGGAATGGCTCGGCGTTTGAACCCAAGTTGATGTTGCCGCTGGATATTACCTACGACCACCGCGTAATTGACGGCGCAGAAGGCGCGCGTTTCATGGAAGCGTTGAAAGCCAATTTGGGCGATATACGCCGCTTGTTGTTGTAAGCAGCAAAAGTCAACTTCCTTGGGAGGCCTAGTATGCAAACACTGAATTTAGAAAAACTACCGGATTTTGCCAGGCACGAATTGGAAGATTTTTATCAATTTTTGTTGCAAAAATACGCAGGTCAACACCAAGACCCCAAGGAATCAGTGCCGCTAGCGCCTCGCTTGGTTAAGCCATTCGAGCCGCTGCCACGCGAAGCGGTTTATGAGCGTTAACTGTTTTGTCGATTCCAACGTCTGGCTTTATGCTTTCATGGACGAGAGTTCGCCCAAACATAAGCAAGCTTTAACAGTTATTGAGCAGTGCGGGGTAATTCTTAGCACTCAAGTTGTGAACGAGGTCTGTAACAATCTGCTGCGAAAAGCCGGATACACCGAGCAAGAGATTCGGCAAACTGTGGAAAATTTCCGGCAACGTTATCCGATACATACCGTAACATTGGATGAGGTACGCCAGGCCTCTGCATTACGCGAATCTTTTAGTTTGTCCTATTGGGATAGTGTGGTGGTCGCATCAGCAATAGCAGCCGATTGCCGAATCATTTACTCGGAAGATATGCATCATGGTTTAAACATAAACGGTTTACAGCTAATCAATCCCTTTGTTTAACACCAATCTCGTGAAAAAATGTTCGGTCAATTGAATGTTTGAATTTATATAGCACTCAAATTTAATATCCTTATAGGAGTTTTCCTGATGACTAATAACGTCATACACGCGGAAGTATTGGTGCTGGGCGGTGGCCCCGGTGGTTACACGGCTGCATTCCGCGCCGCCGATTTGGGCAAGCAAGTCGTTTTAGTTGAGCGCTATCCGGTATTGGGTGGGGTTTGTCTGAATGTCGGCTGCATCCCGTCCAAGGCATTGTTGCATACCGCGCAAGTGATTCACGAAGCAGAAGCGATGGCCGAACACGGCGTCAGTTTCGGCAAACCCAACATCGATCTGGACCAAATCCGATCATGGAAACAAAGCGTCAGCCAAAGCCTGAACCAAGGCTTGGGAAAACTGGCCAAACAACGCAAGGTTACTGTGATTAACGGCATCGGTAAATTTGCCACGGCCAACAGCCTGACGGTAACTAACGATTCCGGTACGCAAACGGTAACCTTTGATAACGCCATCATCGCCGCCGGTTCGCAGCCGACCAAGATCCCCAGCTTTCCGCATGACGATCCGCGCGTCTGGGATTCTACCGATGCCTTGGAACTGAAAAATGTTCCGGAAAAACTGTTGATCGTAGGTGGCGGCATTATTGGTTTGGAAATGGCGACTGTGTATCACGCGCTGGGTTCAAAAATCAGCGTCGTCGAGTTGATGGATCAAATCATTCCGGGTTGCGATAAAGATCTGGTGACGCCGCTGCAACGCAAGATCAAAAAGCAATATGACAATTTGTGGCTAAAAACCAGCGTCAAAGCGATTGAGCCTACCGATGCCGGTATGAAAGTGACGATGGAAGGTAAGGACGCGCCCGAATCTGAAGTGTTTGACGCAGTGTTAGTCGCGGTAGGTCGGCGCCCAAATGGTAAATTGATCGATGCCGATAAAGCCGGCGTCAACGTCGATGATAAAGGTTTCATCCCGGTGGATAAGCAAGGCCGCACCAATATCAGTAACATTTTTGCGATTGGCGATATTGTCGGCAACCCGATGCTGGCGCATAAAGCCACGCACGAAGGCAAAATTGCCGCTGAAGTTATCGCGGGCCACAAAGCCGGTTTTGATGCACTGACCATTCCATCGGTAGCTTACACCGATCCAGAAGTGGCCTGGATGGGCTTGACTGAAACCCAGGCGCAACAGCAAGGCGTGGAATTTAATAAAGCGGTGTTCCCGTGGGCTGCTAGCGGTCGTTCCTTGGCGCTGGGACGTAGCGAAGGTATTACCAAAATCCTGACCGACAAAACCAGCGGTCGCATCCTCGGCGCTGGCTTTACCGGCCCAGGCGCGGGTGAATTGGTGGCAGAAGCGGTGCTGGCTTTGGAAATGGGTGCCGATGCGACTGACATTAGCCTGAGCATCCATCCGCATCCAACTCTTTCTGAAACATTTGCGTTTGCGGCGGAAATGATTGAAGGGACGATTACCGATTTGTATGTAAAAAAATAGATTTTGGTTGCGCTAGAAGTAGTTGGCAATACTTACTCGTTGCATTTGAAGTAACGCTACGCGAAGCCATTTAGAAGTCGGTTTCACGAAGAGCATCCTTGTTTTTCGCCCTGAGGGTGCTAACGCATGCAAATCGGCTATCCTGCCGATTTGTCGCTTTTGCCGAGGTTTTTGGAAGGGCTATCCCTGGCCCTCCGAAAACGAGCGGCATGCTTGCCACTCCCCTGGCGGGCCTATTTAGGCAAAAGCTGCGATGCTTCGGGCGGGATGTAAGGGATTTAAAACCATGCCTTCAGCATTTTTCCGCTTCGCGGCTTTGCAATGCCTAGTTTTAGATGGAGTGGGTATGCCAACAACTTTATGGTCTGGAAACAATCTAGTCAAAATGCTTTCAGATAACAAAACATCCTGTTAGGTTTAATCAGACAAGTTCGCTCACGCGACGCAAAAAGCCTCTTAAACCAGCTAAAAAAATACTATTCCTTCTGCGGAACATAACCTTCCGGCATTTCAAAGCCACCAGCGAACAGAAATTTTTCCCGCTCCGCTTCCAGCAGTTTTTTAGCCGCCGGATCAAAGCTGGATAAGCGTTGCTCGTTGATAATCATGGTTTGCATTGCCAGCCAGTCTTTCCAGGCTTGTTTTGACACATGGTCGAAAATGCGTTGGCCGTTGACGCCGGGAAAGGGTGGGCTGTCCAGTCCTTCCGCTTCCATACCCAGTTTTACGCATTTAATCATTCTCGTCATCGTTAACCTCAGTGAAGTGTTGTTGTAGCAAACGCTTGATCGGCGTCGGCAGGCCAAGTGAATCAATCTGGCTGGTTTTATACCAAACCACCCGCTCGCCTTCCATCACATTGTTTATAGGGTTTTCCAGTGTGGCGATCACCGGCGTGTAATCCAGATGGTAATGCGAAAAGCTATGGCGCAGATTGGCGAGCGTTTGCGGCGGGCTAATCTGCCAATTTTGTAGCGCACACCACTCCAGCAAGGTCTGGTGTGCGGTAAATTCCGGCAAACTCCATAAGCCGCCCCAAATCCCGGTTGGTGGTCGGCGCTCCAGCAGGATTTGCTGCTGCTTATCTTGTAACAGCAAAAAATATAACTGTTTTACCGGCAAATCCTTACGCGGCTTGGACTCGGGCAACTGTGTCACCAAGCCCAGTTGTCTGGCCTGGCAATTGCTGGCAACCGGACAACTTATGCACTGTGGCTTGCTGCGGGTACATAAGGTTGCGCCCAAATCCATTATTGCCTGGGTATAGGCGGCGGTTCGTTGTTGCGGTGTATGGTTGATGCTGATTTGCCAAAGTTTTGCTGCCACTTTGGTATCACCCGGCCAGCCGTGAACAGCATGGAAGCGCGCCAGCACCCGCTTAACGTTGCCATCCAGAATGGCCTGGCTTTGCCCGCAGGCAATGCTGAGTATCGCACCAGCGGTGGAGCGACCAATACCCGGCAAGGCGGTAAGCTCTTCGACAGTTTGCGGGAATTGGCCGTCATTGGCAGCGATGATTTGTGCGGTTTTATGCAAATTGCGCGCGCGAGCATAATAGCCCAGTCCCGACCAATGCGCCAAGACCTCATCCAGTTCCGCCGTAGCCAGGCTTTGTATGTCTGGAAAGCGGCTGACGAAGCGCTGAAAATAGTCGATCACACTGACGACTTGCGTCTGTTGTAGCATGATTTCCGACACCCACACCCGGTAAGGATTGATGTTCTGTTGCCAGGGTAAGTCCTTGCGACCATGAGCGTCGAACCAGTCCAGAAGTTGTTGTTGGAATTGTTCGTAAGGCATGCGGTGTCCTGGAATTTATGCGCGGGAGTTTGTGCCGGAGCAGATAAGCCGTTGAGCTTAAATCGATCAAGGCCGGTCTTGCCATTTTTACACAATAGCGCTGAATCCAGCGTGTGCAAATTTAGCTTAAAAGCTTGTTCAAGCCTTAGGCTGTGTTCAGATTCGATATAATAAAACCCTACAACAAATTGATTTAACGTAAAAATACGGCAAGCAATTTGTGCCTGCACCGCCCAATCTTCAGGAGAATCGATATGGCGCTTGAAATTGAACATAAATTTTTGCTGACCAATGCCGACTGGCGCGCTGAAATCGATCATTCCGTGCACTACAAGCAAGGCTATCTCAGCAGCAGCCCGCTCAGTTCGATACGTGTGCGTATTTCCGATAGCCATGCCTGGCTCAACATTAAAAGCGCTACCATCGGTACGCATCGCCAGGAATTTGAATATGAAATTCCGCTTGATGACGCCAATACCATTCTGGATCAACTGTGCCATAAGCCGCTGATCGAAAAAATGCGGCATTTTGTCTATAAAACGCCGCACGTTTGGGAGATTGACGAATTCACAGGCGACAATCAAGGGTTAATCGTGGCAGAAATCGAGTTGTCCGCAGTCGGCGAGTCCTTTGCCAAGCCAGCTTGGCTGGGCGCTGAGGTTACCCAGGATTTACGCTATTACAATAACAATCTTTGCAAACATCCTTTTAAGGACTGGGGAGATGCTCAGTGATAGTCGGCGTGGCGCAAACAAAGCATTTGTTGCATTAGGTGAACAGCTGCTCCGGGATGTGTCGGTAATGCCACAAAGTCGTGGGATTGATGTGGCTGGGTTAGGCACAACAATCCAAAACTCAGTGTCAGGCAATACGCTAATAAAACAATAATTTATAAGACATATTGAAACATTGTCTGCAATGCTCTATATTCTATGTATGAGCAAAGCTACTTTTGTTGTTTTTTTGATACTTTTCGCCGCGCCGCTGCATGCATCGGAGCTGACGACTGCTATTACCCATTTGGAAAGTGACTGGGCCAGTGTTTATTATCAAAGCGACGAAACCCGGCAAAAACAGACTTATCCAGTCTTGCTGGAAAAAGCCGCCGAGTTGACCAAACGCTATCCCAACGCCGCCGAACCAAAAATCTGGCAAGCGACGCTGATGGCCACCAATGCAGCGTTTCAATCCGCATTAAGTGCCCTATCCAGTCTGGAAGCCGCCAAAGCCTTGCTGGAGCAAGCGATTGAACAAAATCCCAACGCGCTGGACGGTGCAGCGTATGTAACGCTGGGCACCTTGTATTACATGGTGCCCGGTTGGCCGGTGTCGTTTGGTGATAATCAACTTGCCGAGCAAATGTTGAAGGCCAGTTTAAAAATCAATCCTGACGGCATCGACGCCAATTATTTTTATGCTGACTATTTGCTGCAGCAAGATCGTAACGCGGAAGCCGAGGAATATTTGCGCAAAGCGGTTCAAGCGCCTTTGCGCAAGCAGCAAATTTTTGCCGACAGTCAGTTGCAAAACGAAGCCAAAATGGCATTAGCCAGTACCCAGCAGAGAAAAGCCAACGCCGGTAAAAATAAATTTCAAGCCTTATTCACCTCGGCAACCTATAAAGCTGACTAAATTCGGCTAGCATCTAGGTCTTTGGATGTAGAATATTGCTACTTCAAAACAGACCGTAATGGTGTTTATGAAAAAAACCATTTTTGGGCTGGCGGCGCTGTTTTTTTTAGGTGTTTGCAGCGGCGATAGTCTCGCCCCGCCTGCCGCAGGTCACCCACTGGAAACCGTGGCCTTGCAATTAAAATGGTTTCATCAATTCCAGTTTGCCGGATATTACGCCGCGATACAGCAAGGCTACTACGCCGAAGAAGGCTTGCAAGTAGACATCCGCGAGCGCAAGCCCAAGCAAGACTACATCGAACAAGTCGCATCCGGGCAGGCCGAATATGGCATTGGTGATTCCGGCATCATCGCCCAATACGCCAACGGTTCGCCCATTGTCGCTTTAGCCGCAATTTTTCAGCATGATGCCTTGGTGTTGTTTAGCAAGCAGGCCTCCGGCATTGTCAGCCCTTATGAAATGGCGGGCAAACGCATCATGTACGATCCCGCCGGTCAAAATAACGCCCAGGTACGTGCCTTGCTGGCGGAAGCCAACCTTACTGAATCCAGCTATCAAAAAGTTGACCAGACTTTTAACGACGACGACTTTATCGCCGACAAGATAGATGTCATGTCCGGCTATATCACCGACCGGCCTTTCACCTTTCGGGCTGCGGGTATCCAATTTAACATTATTAATCCGCAAAATTACGGCATAGATTTTTACGGCGACTTGCTGTTTACCAATCGTAGCGAATTACAGAAACATCCTGGGCGTAGCGAACGCTTTCGCCGCGCCAGTCTGAAAGGCTGGGAATACGCATTGGCGCATCCAGACGAGATCATCCAACTCATCCATCAACACTACCAAAGCAAACTCAGTCTGGAGCAACTGCGCTATGAGGCGACAGAAACTCGCAAACTGATCATGGCGGACACGATTGAGCTAGGTCAGATTGATGCTGACCGTTTAAGGCGGGTGGCAGGGTTTTATGCCAACCTGAAGTTGGCGCCCGCGTTGACCGATCATCAGCTTAATGAGTTTGTCAGCAGCAGCGGCAAGCCAAACGGCTTGCTACTTAGCGCAACGGAGCAGGAATGGCTAAGCCGGCATCCGCAGATTCGGGTGGGTATCGATCCCAACTTTCCGCCTTATGAGTCGCTGACAGCAAGCGGCGAGTATCAAGGTATGGTCGCCGAACACTTGCAGTTGATCGAGCGGCGACTGGGCGTTAAATTTGTGTTGAGTAAAGATAAGTCGTGGCAAGAAATCCTGGACATGGCCAAGCGGGGAGAATTGGATATGATCGCTGGGGCCAGCAAAACCCCTGAACGCGAAGCCTACCTGAGATTTACCGAGCCCTATATCAAGATCCCGACAGTCATTATCGGTGACAAAAGCAGCGCGTATATTAATTCCTTGCGTCTGCTGACCCAGCGCCTAGTGGCCGTGGAGCAAGGCTATTTTGTTCAGGAATTGCTAAAGCGCGATTATCCCGAATTGCAATTGATAGGCGCACCCTCAGTGGCAGAGGCCCTTAAGCTGTTGGCTGCGGGTAAAGTTGACGCCTATATCGGCGATGCCGCATCAGCCAGTTACGCAATCAAGCAACTAGGTTTGCTCAACCTGCAAATTGTCGGGCAAACTGATTATGTCAACGAAACCCGCATGGCGGCGCACAAATCGCAACCAGAACTCCAGCACATATTGGGCAAGGCCTTGGCAAGCATTAGCCAAGCCGAACACGACAGCATTCTCAACCAGTGGATGGGTTTGAAAGTCGAGCAAGGTGTTCAGTTGGAGGCATTGCTGCGGACTGCAGTCGTGGCACTGCTGGCATTGCTGTTTTTTGTGTTTTGGGTGTACCTGCTTCGCCGAGAAATCAAAGCCCGCAAACGCAGCGAGGCAGACCTGTCCAAACTGTATACCAATATGTCGCTGGGCTTCGCTTTGCATCAGGTTATCCGCGATAACAACGGAAAAATCGTCGATTATCGCTACCTGGATATTAATCCTGCATTTGAGAACATGACCGGTATTACCCGTAAACACTGGATAGGTAAAACTGTAAAGCAGCTATTGCCCGACACCGATTCGGCGTGGATCACCAGTTTTGACGATTTGGACAGTACGGCCAAACCTAAGCATCTGGAGCATTATGTCGGGCAACTGCAGCGCTGGTTTGCCATAGACAGCTACAAAGCCGCACCTGATAGGTTTGTGGTGCTGGTACAGGATATTACCGAGCGCAAGCAAACCGAGCTGGCATTAAAACAAAGCGAAGAGCGCTTTAGAATCAGCCAACTATATGGCGGCGTCGGCATTTGGGAATCTGATTTGATTCATGATCGCCAGTTTTGGTCGGAAATCGTTACCACTGAACTAGGCTTTCCGCGCGGAAACATTCAAAACTGGGAGGCTTTCCTGGCGGTAGTTTACCCGGAAGACAGACCTTTGCTGATCGAAGCGACGCGTCGACATATCGAATCCGGCGCCAAATACGATGTCGAGTACCGGATTCAAACCGAAGATGGCGAAAAACGCTGGATGCGCTCGATAGGCCAAGCGGAACGTGACGCTGACGGAAACCCTGTACGCATGCGGGGCATCGTTCAGGATATTAGCGAGCGCAAAAAAGCCGACGAAAAACTGCGGCTATCGGCGCGGGTATTTTCAGACGCGCACGAAGGCATCATCATTACCGGCATTGATGCGCGTATTATCGATACCAACGTCGCCTTTAGCGACATTACCGGCTATAGCCGCGATGAAGCGATAGGGCGCAACCCAAATTTTCTGGCCTCAGGGCAGCAAACTCCCGAGTTTTATGCCGCCATGTGGCAGGTGTTAAACCAGACCGGCCATTGGCAAGGCGAAATCTGGAATCGGCGTAAAAATGGCGATTTATACGCGCAATTACTGACTATATCCGCGCTACGTGACGAAACCGGCAACATTATCAATTACCTGGGTTTGTTTTCCGACATCACCGAAAGCAAGCAACAACAGCAAGCCCTGGAGGTTTTGGCGCATTTCGATCCGCTCACGCAACTACCCAATAGAACGCTGTTCGCTGACCGCTTTGCCCATGCTATCGCCAATAGCAAAAGAACCGAAGCCTTGCTGGCTGTCTGCTATCTGGATTTGGATGGTTTTAAGCAAGTTAATGATAACTTTGGCCACGAAACCGGCGATCAACTGTTAGTAGAGGTCGCCAAGCGCATCAAATTAAAACTGCGCGAGGGCGATACGGTTTGCCGCTTGGGTGGCGACGAATTTGCACTGTTATTTGAAAACCTGCAATCGGTGCAGCAATGCGAAGACACCCTAACCCGGATTCATAGGGCCATGGCCGAACCATTCGAGTTGGCGCATAGGCATGTGCGGATTGCCGCCAGCAGCGGCGTCACCATTTTTCCGTTGGATTTTGCAGAGCCAGACATTTTATTGCGGCATGCCGATCAGGCCATGTA
>CAIOHN010000348.1 GCA_903858105.1 uncultured Pseudomonadota bacterium
GCCATTGCCACTGGCTGTGGTGATAACCAGGCCATCCAAAAGCAGTTCAACACGCGCAACGCCACTGGCATCACTCGCTGACAAGGTGATCGGACTGCTACGCAGCAAGCTGCTGCCATCAGCCAATAAGTCGCCATTAGCGCGAATATTTGCCAGCAATGGACCTTGTGTATCAGCTGTAGGCGCTGCTTTTGATAGTGTCACGGTAACCGTTTGCTCGGTACTTCTACCGGCAATATCGGTCGCAACTGCTTTGATGATGTGAGTGCCTTCCGCACTGGTCGTTGTGTTCCAGACAAATGAGTAAGGCGCTGCACTGAGCGTTTTGTTCAATTGCTCATCAATGAAAAATTCGACTTTGGCAACTCCGGACTCATCCGTAGCCGTAGCTGTAGCCGTCACGGTAGCCGGTTGAACAATGTGGCTGCCGTTGACCGGGTTGGTGATTGTGATTAACGGCGCTTGAGTATCAATCAAGACACCGCCAACTAACGTAGCTGTAGCAACCGTACCATCGTTATCACGGAATTCGACATTGATCGGCTTGCGTCCATCACCGACTGAGGTTGTAAAAGAAACCTGCGCACGATTATTGGCGAGGGGCAACGGCGTTACATTGGTAAATACATCGCCTTCGGTAATCCGGTATTCAGTGGCATTAACGCAAGAAAGATCAAGTAAAATGCTATGTTGATCAAAATACGGCTGCGGTGTAGCCAACTGGAGACTGGGGTTTAATAAGGGCATTCCCGTAACAAAACCACCAAAATCAATACCAGTTGATATAGGATCACCCTGCCCACCCGGATTGTTACTCGGGTCTTTGGGGCCGCTAGGATGTCCCCACCAGTTACCTGTTGCAACAATAAGCGTATTTTGGGTTTTGTTATCGATTGCCAGCACCGTATTACTGACCAGTTGAGAATTGACAATACTGGGCACACTATTGCTATTAATTTCTATCCCTATGTTATTACGTAAAAAACTGGAACCGGTAATAGCAGGATTGGCACTATCTAACAAACGTAATCCCACACTATTGTCCGAGATTATTAGATTTTGAAGTTTCGGGCTCCAGCTACGTAAGGTCATGGCTGCGGAAGTTACATTGCCGACTGTCGCTCCGGCATAACGAATGGTGAGATCGCTTAACGTAACCGCACCAAAACTGGCAGCGGACTTTTCAAGGCGTGATCCTGACCAATCTCCTGGCTGAGGGATATTCGCGGTAACGCCCAATTGACCGTTGACACTGTCATCTTTTTTACTGGTAAAGATAATGCCTTTGCCTGCAACGATGTGATCCCTAACAACCAGTTGGGCATTGGCACCGAATTTAACAACAACGCCTTCGCCAATAGTCAGTTCGGCGGCAAACAAATGTGCTGACATCAGCGGCAGCATCAACATAAATAAAAGCGTAATCGCAAGCCTTCGCCAATACTGCATGAGCGGCACTGAGGTTGTGCTGGCTACATTAGACTTCGTGTTGATCATAAACGTAGCCATTATTTTGTTTGTATTAAATGTCATCACCGCCTCCTCATGGATTAATAGTGATGATGCTGGAAGTGGTACTCTCTAGCCCCGTTCCACTGGCGGTTAGCGTCGTTGTACCCACAGCCACGCCGGTTATTTCCAAGGTATTGGACGTAGTGCTACCCGCCGCTATGGTAGCAGTCGCAGGCACGGTGGCTATGCCAGGTGCGCTGCTGGTCAGATCAATCGGAATGTCATTTATGGCTGTTTGACTTCCCGAGTATGCAGCACCCGGCTCGGAGAGATAAACTGAGAAATTCGATTTTCCGCCTACCACTGTATTTGAAGGCCCACTGAAATTGAGTTGGGGTTTGATGACGCTCACGGCAAGATCCTGCGCCGGGCTATTGTAGCCAACCGCACTTGCGGTAATCGTTGTATCACCTAAATCATTTCCTACAACTTGAAAAGACGTAGAATAGCTTCCTTCTGGAATGGTGACATTAGCGGGAACCGAACAGATCACTGTCGAACTACAGGTCAGATTAACCGTGAGCGCATCGGTGCCATAGTAAGCACTTCCATTAAGATTACGATAAATATATACCTCACTATAGTTAGCGTAATACGGATACACGTAGCTCTGTAGTCCCTTGCCCACCGTTACGCTACCAGTACCGTTAGCTGATCCAAATCCAAGCACGTATTCCGGAGCTGATACTGTCTGCACGGCCGATGTAACCATAGCCATCCCAGAGCCGCTGGCTTGAAC
>CAIOHN010000349.1 GCA_903858105.1 uncultured Pseudomonadota bacterium
ATTGCCCCTGGCCAAAACCGTCGAAGACTTCGAGGCATTGCTACCTTGGCAACTCGTCGAGCCAAAAATCGCATAAACTGCTACGGCTTTTTTCAAAAAATCAATCGCGTGGTTTAAAGGGCGCATACGTAATAAATCATGGACAGCGTCAGACTCGGAAAAAGACCAATCTGAAAATCCGTCAAAACCCTGTAGTTGATTGTTATAGAGCACAAAACTACCCTGTGGAAACGGCACCAATGCTCTTAATGCTTGAAATAAATCAGGCATCAATAGTCGCCAGTCCAATCCCAGGCAGCATAACAAGCGCAGATGATTTTCCAATCGGCGTTTCTCATGCAGTTGAGTTCGCATTGTTTACTCCCCCTACTCGTATTCCATCAAAATAGCATTCCTAATCCGGCCCATACTCGAGCAAAACCGTGCGTGTTTCGACCGGTTCTCGGCTGATGCTCCATGCGGTCTAGTTCGCGAGTAACTAACTTACTGGAAGTTAGTGTATGCGGAATCCAAGTTATTGAGGCTGTTGGTAAATTCATCCTCAAACAAAAAACAGTAAGTTACTACGGTGTTTTTTTCTAGTGAATTAACTTAGTCTTAAATCCTAGCTGAGACAGGAATAAAAAGATTTCAGTATTCGTCAACCTAGTTTAGCTGTAGCCAACTACTATTGTATGTCCTACTTCGCCGAACCAGGTTTCATTCAGTCAATCCTATAGAGGGCAGGCAATGAGTATTCGAGTTGAAGAGCGTTCTTCGCGACCGGTCGCCATTACTTTTGTGGCGGGCTTGTGTTTGGCAGGTATGGCGGTGGTGTCAGGTGCGGTAGTGGCCGAACAATGTACCGCCCAAATCAGGGCTAAAAACAACAGCCCCAACCATAAAATCAAAATTGATAAATTATCTACTGCCAGTGGGCCGATTTATGTCTACAGCGCTCGCAGCCCTAGCAATCCTCATCGTGTGCTGGACAACACAGGTGAATCCGAAACCTGGACTATCGAATTGGATACGCTGTTAGATGCGGAAACAGGTGCAAATTGCATGGCGGATCATCGAGTCAAAGTCGATTTGATCCGTGACAATCATCGCTGCGATGACATCAAGTTTCCTTATAGCGGCCAGGAGCCATCCAATGCAGATGGCTCCTTTGTTAATTCCAGTGAGGGTGGCGCGATTTTTAAACTTGGCGATTTGCAAAAGGCTTACGAAGATTGCCTGAACGACAAGGATTGCAATTGTGATGGGCCGCAGGACAAGTAAGCCTGATTCGACCTAATAAGCCAGTCATTTGAATTAAATAAACAGGAGATTGCGATGAGAATATTGATTTTTAGAAGAAATATTGTTGCCTGTTGCTTGAGTATGGGGCTTGCCACATACGCCGGTACTGGCTTGGCGGATACCACGGGCGGCGCTGCAAAATTAGGTGATCCAGCCATGAAGGTATTAGCGGGCAAAGTAATAGAGCCGTCCGAAATCAGGCATTATTTTACGACTGACCGCTCTGCTTACCCATTGCTGGGGCAAACAGACACCGATAGTGATTCCGACGGCACACATATCATCGATGCCAACGTTGATAGTACTTTTTCTTCTATCGCTAATAGTGCTAAGTCCTTGGTTTCTGGAAGCGGTGATTTTTATTCCAGCGCGTCGTACAACGGCGATCCCTATCTAGACCCTCATATAGGGATGCTGAGCGATACCGTTTGGGCGCAAAAGTTTCGCAAGGACAGTGCCGATGCCCAAATCAAGTTTACGGTGACTGCTGCCAATCTGTCAGTCATGGCCAAATACCGTGGAGCGGAAGCGCTGGCAGATTTCACGGCGGATATCAAGGCTTACATAAACACGCCTGATATTCCCTACTGGACTTTTCACCAGCATGCCGGGTTGCATGCCATAGATTCCGGAATCAGTGACGTGGGGAATCATACCGTTAAAGAGTTTACGGAGGATGGGCCTATGGGATACTTGCTTACAGACCCTGATGACTGGTCAAGAGATGTCAGTTTTGGTTCGTATACCGGTTTTGTCGATCTTTCCCCCATCCCTCTTGGAGGGGATGTGGTCGTCGAGATGAAAAGCATGAGTTTGGCCATGGGCGATAAACTGGATTCGATCATGTTCGCCAGTGCGTTTTACAGCGACCCCTTGTCTACCTCGGGCCCTTTTAAAATTGAAGTTACCGGTCTGACGCCCTTGAATAATCCATATGCGGCTGCCGTACCGATCCCCGCCAGTTTTTGGCTATTCGGGACAGTACTTTTTGCACTGTGCGGGAAGTTGGGCCGCTACCCGGTAAGGTATGGTTAACGATGGGCTGTGTATTTTTGATTTAACCAGGACTACTGCTGCCGGCCGAAATAATCCTGGGGGTCGGCAGCAGTACTAGGTATTACTTGGTGAAAGTCAGTCCATCGTTGGCCATATCGATTTTAATCACATTCCCCGGAATATAATGCCCTGACAGGATTTCATTTGCCAAAGGGTTTTCCAATTGCCGTTGAATCGCCCGTTTTAAAGGTCTGGCGCCATAAACCGGGTCGAAACCGGCTTCGCCCAGCAAGTCCAGCGCGGCTTCGCTGATTTCCAGGCCCATATCTTTTTCCTGTAAACGCTGACGCAGTAATTCGATCTGGATTTTGCAGATCGCCCGAATTTGGTTCTGCGCCAGTGGATGAAACACCACCGCTTCGTCAATCCGGTTGATGAACTCTGGGCGGAAGTGTTGACCAACGATGTCCATCACCGCATCTTTCATTTCCAGATAATTGTCTTCGCCGGAAAGCTCCTGAATCACACTGGAACCTAAATTGGAAGTCATCACTATCACGGTATTTTTAAAATCCACCGTGCGGCCTTGACCATCGGTTAACCGGCCATCGTCCAGCACTTGTAGCAATACGTTAAACACGTCGTTATGCGCTTTCTCAATCTCATCCAGCAAAATCACCGAGTAGGGTTTGCGTCGCACGGCTTCTGTTAGATGGCCGCCTTCCTCGTAGCCGACATAGCCCGGAGGTGCGCCTATCAAACGCGCCACGGAATGCTTTTCCATGAATTCCGACATGTCGATGCGTATCATGGCTTCTTCGGTGTCAAACATAAACTCAGCCAAGGCTTTGCATAGCTCGGTTTTACCTACACCCGTAGGGCCAAGAAACAGAAATGAGCCATTGGGTCGGTTAGGGTCGGATAAACCGGCACGAGAGCGACGTATGGCGTTGCTAACGGCTTTTAAGGCTTCGGTTTGACCTATCACGCGCTTGCCCAGTTCTTCTTCCATACGCAGCAACTTTTCGCGTTCACCTTCCATCATTTTCGAGACAGGGATGCCGGTCCATTTGGAAACGACTTCCGCGATTTCCTCTTCAGTGACTTTACTACGCAGCAGCGTGGTTTCCTGCATTTCGGCTTGCGAAGCCAGATCCAGCTCTTTTTCCAGTTTGGGAATATCGCCGTATTGCAGTTCCGACATGCGCGCATAATCCTGGTTGCGGCGGGCCGCTTCCAACTCCAGGCGGGCCTGTTCCAGATGCTCTTTAATGGTGGCGGTGCCTTGTAGCGCGGCTTTCTCCGCTTTCCAGATTTCATCCAGATCGGAATATTCTTCTTCCAGATCGCCGATTTCCACCTGCAGCATGTCCAGACGTTTTTTCGAGGCGGCGTCGGTTTCGTTTTTCATGGCTTCGCGCTCGATTTTAAGCTGAATCAAACGTCGGCCCAGTTTGTCCATAGCCTCAGGTTTGGAGTCCATTTCCATCCTGATGCGACTGGCCGCCTCATCGATCAAATCAATAGCCTTGTCCGGCAACTGCCGGTCGGAAATATAACGGTGCGATAACACCGCCGCAGCGACGATGGCAGGGTCGGTGATGTCGACACGGTGATGAATTTCGTAACGCTCTTTCAAGCCACGCAGGATGGCTACGGTGTCTTCAACAGAAGGTTCGTCGACCAGCACCTTTTGAAAACGACGCTCCAGGGCGGCGTCTTTTTCGATGTATTGGCGATATTCGTCCAGCGTCGTGGCGCCTACGCAGTGCAGTTCGCCGCGCGCCAGGGCGGGCTTGAGCATATTGCCGGCGTCCATTGCGCCTTCGGCTTTACCGGCACCGACCATGGTGTGTAACTCGTCGATAAACAAGATGACCTGGCCTTCCATTTTGGCTACGTCGTTCAGCACGGCTTTCAAGCGTTCTTCAAACTCGCCGCGAAACTTGGCGCCTGCGATCAGAGCTGCCATATCCAGCGACAATAATTGCTTGCCCTTGATACCTTCGGGCACTTCGCCGTTAACGATACGTTGCGCCAAGCCTTCTACAATCGCGGTTTTACCCACGCCGGGTTCACCAATCAGCACCGGATTGTTTTTGGTGCGGCGTTGCAACACTTGAATGGTACGGCGGATTTCGTCGTCGCGGCCTATCACCGGGTCGAGTTTGCCTTGTTCGGCGCGTTCGGTCAGATTGATGGTGTATTTTTTCAGCGCCTGGCGTTGATCTTCGGCGTTGGCATCGTTGACATTTTGACCGCCGCGCATGGTTTCGATGGCTTTTTCCAGCGGTGACGCTGTCACCCCGGCTTGTTTTAAAAGCTTTTGCAGTGTGCCGCTGGCTTCCAGTGCTGCCAGCAGAAATAGCTCGCTGGAGATAAAAGCGTCTTTGCGCTTTTGCGCCAGTTTGTCAGTCAAATTGAGCATTCGCGATAGCTCATTGGAAATCTGCACATCGCCGCCAGCACCGGAGACGCTAGCCAGTCTGTCAATTTCTTGTATTAGCTCATTGCGCAAAGCATTGACCTGAATCCCGACCTGCATCAACAGCGGTTTAATGCTGCCACCTTCCTGGTCTATCAATGCCAGCATGACATGCAAGGGCTCGATGAATTGGTGATCCTTGCCCACGGCCAAACTCTGCGCGTCGCTCAGTGCCTGTTGAAATTTGCTGGTTAACTTATCCATTCGCATGTTGCGTACCTCTTTAGGAATATTAATTTAGTTGGCTGTGAGATGGGGCGGCTTTAAAGGCTTTTCAAGCCAAGTCCATTGGATCAGTCAGGTTTATTTGATGCAGACTGGGCTATAGCTTGTGAACAGTGTTCCGGGTAGCCTTGCCAAATTTTTCAAAGTACAATAACCCGGCTCAGATGTCTGATGTTGTGAGATTCAGGTCGTTGCTGTTAAGCAGGTCCGGTTGCCAATATTGTGGGTCTGCGTAACCATTAGTTATATTTTGTAGGAGTTTTAGCATGGCAACAGGCACTGTAAAGTGGTTTAACAACACCAAAGGCTTTGGATTTATCGAGCCTGCCGAAGGCAAAGAGGATGTGTTTGTGCATCACTCGGTTATTAAGGGCGACGGCTTCAAAACCTTATCTCCCGGCCAGTCGGTACAGTTTGATATAGAGTCCGGCCCCAAAGGTTTGACTGCTGCAAACGTCCTGCCCAGATAAGCGTTAACGGTTACGGGTGAAAAGGCTCTTGAATCTCAAGGGCCTTTTTTATGTCTGTGACATACCGGATTTTTCCTTCGGCAGCTAAATAACCAAGTTATAATGTCAACATCTCCTATCACACTGGTGTAAAGACCATGGCGCGCGAATTTTCCTCGTTAAAACAAATGGATACCCCAGTCAAAGTGCTGTTTACCGGCTACTTGAGCACGGTTGCCGTGGGCTATCTGGTGGCCTTGATTCAGATTTTGTTTACCCACGGCATGGCTGATGGCAAGTTTGGCTTGTCGATCGACGATATTGTTTACAGCTATTACGGCAATCGCTCTGGAAGTTTGCTGGAAACCAAGCTGAATGGCTCGATGAAGGAAAATGCTTCAGACAAAGAGCGTTTTGCAATCATTCAATGGGTGCGCGATGGCGCAGATCAGGATGATTTTGCTGATGCTGGCGTTGACAAAATCATTCAGGAACGTTGTGTCATGTGTCACAACAAAGACGCGCCTGTTCCCGATTTAAGCGATTTTAAAGTGTTAAAAGAACTGGCTAGCGAGGATCAGGGCGCGACTTTCAGCTCGTTGACGCGGGTTTCGCATATCCATTTATTTGGCATAAGTTTTATCTTTATGTTCGTCGGTCTGATTTTTACCTTTTCAGAAACCAGTACGACCAAATACAAATGTATTGCGATTGGTATGCCGTATGCGTTTTTGTTGGTGGATATTTTGTCCTGGTGGCTGACTAAATTGAATCCCATGTTTGCCTGGCTGGTGATTATCGCCGGTGGCGGCATGGCGGTATCATTTGCCTTTATGTGGACAGTATCGGTGGCGGAAATGTGGGCGTACGACAAGGTGTTTTTGGATGCTGAGGGCCAACATAGACCCAAGTGGAGTACCATTGTTGAAGCCAGGTTCAAACAGATTGGCGGCGAAGCGCTGGCTAAAAAATCATTTGAGTTGCTCAAGCAAGCCGGTGTCTACGGCTGGTCGCAATTCCAAAGTCGCGGCTTACCGTTGCTTAAAGAGCTATATCTAAAAATAATCAAGAAAGACAAATAGTTAACTATTTGTGACTATGATGGCAAAACCTGCTGAAAAATTGACGTATCCTAAAGCAAGCCGTGAAACAGAGCGGTATGATGCAATCTGGATTGCAGGAGGTTTACCATGATTACCAATGCACTGAATAGCGCCACCACCCTGATCACCAACGCCCAGCAAAAGGCCAACACAGCTGCGCAAACCATTGCGAATATGTCTGTTCAGTCTCAGGAAGTTGGTGGTTCTAAAGATGTGGGTTCGGCAGATTTGTTTAAGCCGGTGTTGAGTTTGAAGGAAGCCGAGTTGGAAACATCGGCGGGCGCCAAAATTATCAAGGCCCACGAAAAAATGCTGGGTTCAATTCTCGATATGCACGTTTAATAGCTAACGCTGACATCATAGCCCAAGGCTTTGATGTCAGCAGCAAAGGCGTCCATCTCTGCTGGTTCCATTCTTACCAATTCAATTGCTTCAGGTTGAAACGACTGCCGCGCTATGCTGTAAAGCATGATTTGTTGCAGATTAATCTCTTTTTCCCGCAGTTCTTTCAATAAATCTAAATACGCTTGCTTTTCACTATCCGACCACGCCTGTTGAAAATGCAGCATGCAGGTTTGCAGTTTGGTGTTGCATAAGCCGGTGGCAATCTTGAGATGCTCAATCAGCTTTTGCTGGCTTTGGCCGGTATTGTTAATCAACTTGCGGCCTGCTTCCGTGGCGCTGTCCAACTTAAACCATAATTCGCCGTTATAGCGCGCCAATGCCATCAATCCGGCTTGGCTGCTGGCTTGATGTAACAAACTGCCGTTACTGATGAGCACGAAATTACTACTGGGCAATACATCCGCTGCAGTGGCAATCTCGCCGATTAGCTGAATGGCTTTGTCAAAGTCTTTAACGCTGCTGGGTTCGCCGTTACCGGAAATGGCAATGTCTTTGATGACTCTATGGTTGATTTCTACATTGAATTGCTCAAAAAAATCACCGTTTTTGACATAGTCGAGAAAAAAACCCAACTCCTGCTCCAGCAAGGCAAAATCCAAGGCAGGCGCATTGCCAGCTTGTAAATTGGGCACCTGGCAATAAATGCAGCGCCAGTTGCAGGCGTTGTTTGGATTAAAGTTGATGCCTATCGACAAGCCGCCGGCGCGGCGGGAAATAACGGGGTAAACGTATTTAAGACCGGCAATGTCGCGGTCGTGATTAGTGGTGGTAAGCGATTTCGTCACTGTGGTCTGCCCTGCAAACTGGTGATAATTACCAGCCTGCAGGGAAAGTTTAGCTTAAATGCGAACCAGCACTTCACCGCGCCCGGTTTCGGCCATATCGCCACCGTAACGTCTGACGCGGTCAAATTTGGCTTGCGCATCCGCAAAACGCGAATCCAGGCTTTTGAAAGACGAGAATAAAATCGGCAAAAACGCCAGGGTATGGGAGCCGCAATCGTTGAAGGTTGATGATAATTGTGGTTGATTCCACAGTAGCAAAGTGCCACGACGCATCGCATAACCCAAATAACGGCCGGTATTGCCCATGACGGCGATGGTGCCAGCCAGCATACGCGAGCCGCAATAATCGCCGACATTGCCCTCGATTAATATCTGACCGCGGCGCATATGGTCGCCAGCGCGCTGGCCGACATTGCCTTTTACCAGCACCGTGCCGCCTTTCATGCCCTGTTTATTGCCAGGTAAGGCGCCGCCCAGAAAATCCCCGGCGTCGCCGTTGATTTGCAACAAGCCGTTTTTCATTTCACAAGCCGCATATAAACCAGCATCGCCGCTGACGTTAATGCTGCCGGATTTCATTTGTAAACCCAAATAAGCACCGGCATCGCCTTGTACGCTGATACTGCCGCCATCCAGTTCCTTACCGATAAAATCCAGTTTGTTGCTGCTGTTGGCGATCAAAATATCCTGGGTATTGCTGCCGGTAACATAAAACAAATGATCGACGCGCACTTTGGATTTGCCGTTTTGCAATTCAATCGCGCAAATAGCGTTGGCGTCCAGGCCCTCAAGTTTGCTGCAGATCAGCGGTGACATATCCACTCGTTGCGCTGGAAAATGCTTCAGAGTAAAGGTCAATGTGGTCATGCCATGATCTCCTGCAAATGGAAGTGGAACGGGCCGAGTTTGCCGCCGTAGTTACCGGCGCTGATGCGTTTGATGCCGTTAGCGGCACCCAAGTCGCACACCGCCTGGATACCGACGCGCATGGCTTTGTCGATATCGGCTTTGCTCAAACCGTCGATCACTATTTCCATCACCGATTCGATTTCCGGCGACAGATCGGTTTTAGTCACACCTTTTAGGGTCGGGCAGAACGCGTCGTTAGTGGATGCGCCCAATGACGCATACTTTGAACCCACTTTGGAGCCGGAGCGCACCACGCCGCCGGGGAAGGGCATGATCACATTAGGCATTTTGCGCATTTCTTCAATTGCCGCTTCGCAGGCCGCCAAGGCTTGCGGTTGGGATTCGGCCAAGACCAGAAAGTTACCGCCGCCCACCGCATCCACCATGCCGGTCGTCGCTTCGGTCAAAAACTCGCCGTCCATCACCGGCACCCGCCAGTAGCGTTTGCCGCCGATTTTTTTGGCAATCTGAAAGCCGTCGCCAAAATACCGCAGATTTTTACCCAGCGGAATCGGCTTGCCGCCTTCGATACCTGCAAATAGCGCCGAAGTTGGCGAGGTTAAAACGCACTGTCCGGCGCGAGTTTCCAATTGCTTGGCCAAGCCCTTGCCGCCCATCGCGTAAATCATAATCGCCACGCCTGGGCGGCCGTCAGGGGTTTCTTCGGGACTTAATACCCGTTCAATCCCGGCCTCGCAACCGCAAGCGATGACCGAGGTGGCAAAACCGGTCATGGCTTGCGCGGAAATCATCGCCCATTTTTCGTTCTGGGCCGTAATAATCGCCCGCGTCGCCTTCATCGGAAAGGCTTCGGCAAAGGTTTTATCTATGGTTACGCCGTTAATAATCATGCTGCACCTCTCAACGGATGCGCCGTCAAACTGCCGCGTCCATCCTCGCTAATCTCATCGTCACTGATTTTAAAGTTGCCCAGTTTCATGGTCAGGTACTTGTCAAAATAAGGTTTCAAATCTTTTTCGATCGACAAGTCGTATTCCGGTTTGACGATGTGGGTGGTGCCCCAGGTGACTTTTACCACTTGGCCGTCTTTGACAACCAGTTCGCCGTCTTTGAAAACGTAATCGGGCTTGGTGAACATCGCTTGTCTATCAGCGTTTTCAGTGTAGATGGTGATGTCGGCCCAGTTGCCAGCGCTCAAGGCACCGCGGTCTTTCAGGCCGATGATACGGGCTGCGCCAGCGCGGGTCATGATGGCGATTTCGTTAAGCGTGTATTCGCGCTCTATTGAGGCCAGCGTGGTCATTTTTTGCGCTTCGGGATGAATGGTGGCCAGCATGTCGTTACGGAAGCTGCGATCCATCAGCAAGCGAATCAAATGCGGATAGCTGGTGAACGGCGCGCCGTTGGGGTGATCGGTGGTAAGAAATATCCGCCAGGGGTCTTGTACCAGCAGGAAGATTTCCAAACCAATCGCCCATTGCAAAGCGTTGACGAAGTTTTGATCCTTGTACTTAAACGGCACCACGCCGCAACCGGCATCGCATTCAATGTCCATGCACACCCATTTGTTGGGGCTGGCAAAGCGATGGTTGGCGTGTTGGCGCATGTTATCGCCGGATGCGGTAACGGTTTGGCCAAACAGGATTTGCCCAACATCGGCAGTAATGTTGGGGTTGCTATTAATCGCTTCGGCAATTTGCGCGGCGCCGGAGGAGAATTTAAAGTCGCCTTCGGTACCGTAGCTATGGAACTGAATATGCGTCAAGTGCATCGGCAAACCGTCGATACCTTGAATGGTATTTAAGGTGGTTTCCAGGTTGCCAGGCACGCCCAAGTTGCAACCATGTACATGCAAGGGATGGGTAATGCCCAACTCTTGCACGGCTCGGGCCAGGGTTTGCAGAATTTGCCGCGGCGTCACAGCGTAATGGCTGTTTTGCTCGTCCAGATCCAGTTTGCGTTGATTAAATTTAAACGCGTTAATGCCGCCGGCATTCACCACTTTAATGCCGATGCCTTTGGCAGCGTTCAGCGTCCAGGCGACATAATCGTTAATGGCTTTTTGATCCTTGTTAGCAGTCATCATGCGCAGGAAAAAGTCGTCGCTGCCCAGCATGACATAGCCGCCTTTATCCACGATCGGCGTATCGCCCATTTCCATGTGCGCTTGGCGGGCGTTGATCGGCAGTACGGCGGGCTCGAAACAGGCGGTGTAGCCCATTTCTGCGTAACGATAGCCTGCCACATAGGTGCTGGGCATGGCGTGGCCGTTACCGGAGCGGGTGATGGGCGTGCGCGGCACTGGGTCCATGCGATGATCTTCCGGCAACAGGGTGCGGGCGATGTTGCCTTTGCCGCCGCCGATGTGGGTGTGCATGTCAATCGCGCCGGACATGACGACTTTGCCGCGCAAATCGTATTCCTGGTCTACCGGTCTGCCGTCGGTCGGTGGGTCGATAATGCGACCGTCCTGCACGTAAATATCTTGCTGTTGACCGTCGATGCCGCTGGCCGGATCGTAAACGGTTCCACCTGTAAGTTTTATCAGCATGTGTTTGGTCCTAAAGTGCTTGTTCGATAGCGGCTAGTGCTGCGGCGGTGCTGGGCAGGCCGGAGTCGCGCAATTTTTTCAGGCGGATAGCCACCACGTTATCCAGGCGGTAGGCGTGTCCGGCATGGTCGATGCCTGGTGTGCCAACCGGGATGAACACGTCCGGCTCTTTTTCAAATGTCATGCCGGAGCGACCGACCACGATGGTCGGTAAGTCGGTTTTTGGCGGCAGGGCGGCGCTATTAAAGGCCTGCACCCACAGTAAAACATCGGCTTCGCCGTTATTTAGCAGTATTTGTGTGTCGAAAAGATACGGATCGTATTCAGGATAACCGCGAGCAAAGTTGACGCGCGCCGGATAGCCGGTCGTCCAACCACAAACCTGGTTAGCGGTTTGATCGCCTTCTTTGCCGCCCAGCGGAAAGCCGGAGCAGCGGTTTCCTTGCAGATTGATGTCTTTAACAATGTTGCACAAGGTTTGTACGGTCAGTTCGGCTTGGTCAAAAGCCAGTGCGCCGGCACCCCAAAGAATCACGCCATATTGTGCGGTTTTTAGTTTGTCGGCGATGGCTTGCAGATCGGCAATGGCTATGTCGGCGATAGTTTGTGCCAACACTAAATTACCTTTTACCAAAGCGGCTAATGCGGCAGTAACATCCGGCAGATCGGCGTCAGCGCAAGGTAGCACGGTGGCTTTGCGGCCAGTCGGGGAGGTCGAGGCATCGCCCGAAGGTTTTTTGCCCAGATAAATCACCTCGCGATTAGCAGTGTTGTCCAGGAACATAGACTCTTCGTTCCACAGATAGCGCTCGAAAAAACGCGGCGCAAAGGCTTCTAAATCGGTGCCGACTACCACTAGCAAATCGCAGCGGTTTTTTAGTTCGGCCAATGTGGTGTTCATCCAACCGGCGTCTTGCAGGGCCAGCAGATTGCGGCGCGCGACATTGAAATTGATATTATCGACAGTGGCGCCAGTCTTGTCGGCCAGCGACAGCAGTGCGCGCATACCGTTTACATCGGTGGCGCAGCCGCTAAATAAGGGCTGATTGGTGTCGCGCAGCAATTCTGCCGCTTTGCTTGCCGCCGCAGCCAAACTAACCGATTGACCGGCCACACGCGGAGCCGTGTCGGTGACGGCTTGCTCGAACGCTGGCGTATTGACAGCGCAGCCGTTGCTCGTCACTTTTAGCGCAACGCCATTGACCTGTATGCTCAGGTCGTCGGTACCAATGCCGCAAAAAGGACTGGGTACCTCGGTTATTTCAGTCATGGGATAAGTCCTCAATCTTTCTTGATGTATTTAAAACGGGGGTCGTCGGGTGTGCCTTCAAAAATGCCGGCCGAAGTTTCCGCCGCATCCCACATCACCACATCTTCGATTTTTTTTGCCAGGGTAAAGTCTTTATCCGTAATGCCCTTGGCCGAATGAGTGACCAATTTGACGATGACGAAAGCATAGGAAATAGTCATATCCGGGTGATGCCAGGCTTTTTCAGCCAGATGACCGACGGTATTGACGACCATCAAGGTGGCTTTCCAGCCGCCGGTTTTGATTTTGCGGCGAATCCAGCCGTTTTCGAAATACCAGTGCGGTAATTCGCGACTCAAATAGTCGGCGATTTCGGTCTCGCTATAAACCTTGGGTGTATCTTGCGACATCAGCTATTCCCCGCGATTAAATTGACTCGGCATTCTATCGCACAGTTTGGTTGCTGTCTTTAGCGGCATGCGGCCATTTCCGTGCGTTGCGCGCTATTGGCCGTCTTGCGGTTAACTGATTCGTCTGATGTTTGCCTAAGACTACTTTACGACGCGTAGTTGCGGGCGTTGGGGTGCTTTGGGTTCAGTCGGCGTGGGCGGTGTTTCGTCTTCGTTTTCTTCTGGATCGAAGATCATGCCCTTGCCGTTTTCCTTGGCGTAAATAGCCAGCACAGCTTTGCAAGGTGTGGAAATTCGCATCGGTTTGCCAGCGAAGCGGGCGTTAAACTGAATTTCTTCGTTGCCCAATGTTAAGCCTTGAATGGCTTCCGGGCGAATGTTGAGCACTATCCTGCCGTCTTCGATGAAATCGCTGGGCAGAGAAACACCAGGGTAGTCGGCATTAACCAATAAATGAGGAGTAAGACCATTGTCGACGATCCATTCGTAAATGGAGCGGATTAAATACGGTTTTAGCGGTGTCATTTGCTTGAGGCTTGTATCATTTCTCGTTCTTCGCGACTCAAGCTTTCCTGAAAAGCTTTGCGGGAGAATAGGCGGTTGGCGTAGGCGGTGATGCCTTTGCCTAAACTGGCGATGTCGATGCCGATGCTGGGTAAACGCCATAAAAACGGTGCCATGGCGCAATCGATTAACGAGTACTCGTCGCTCATGAAATAAGGCGTTGCTTCAAATACGGGTGCGGCAGCCATTAAGCTTTCGCGGAGCATTTTTTTGGCTTTGGCGGCTTTTTTGTCGCCGTTGACCAGTACTTCTTCCAGCATGGGATACCAATCTTGATCGATGCGTTTTATCAGCATTCTGGCGTTGGCGCGGGAGGCAGGATCCATTTGATGTAACGCGGGATGCGGAAAACGTTCGTCCAGATATTCCATGATGATGCGCGCGTCGTAAAGTACCAGGTCCCGTTCCACAAACGTTGGTGCATTGCCGTGGGGGTTAAGTTCCAATAGGTCTTCGGGTGGATCGTTCGGGTCGAAAAACTCGATTTCCGCCGGCACACCTTTTTCGTAAACCACGAGTCTGGCACAGTGGCTCAAGATGCAAGCGGGGGATGAAAAAAGAGTCATTGCAGATTTTCGGCTGGTGATGTTTGCCACGAAGAATAACCTCTTTGAGTAACAGGAACTAAATCGCGGCAGATTGTAGCATGGATGCGAGGGGTTTTGGGGTGGGCTGCCCGGCGGATTCTCGCTTGAAGATGCTTGCGACTCGGCGGCGTTGTTTCGGTTTTAAACTGTTGGCGCTATCAAAATTGCTGAGGCTGTCATCGGTATCAAACAAGCGAGTTGTAAATAGAGGCCAGGCATCGCCTGTTCGCAGCTTGTTGATGGCAACTTTCGCTGGTGCTGGGCTTATGTGCCCAGATTTTGCGGCAAATTGGTGAATTGATGACGCTGGAAATTGTCATTTAAAAGTGCATCGCCGACGGCGAATGCCAGCCGGCGAGAATCTAGGAATTGCAGGAAAACCCTTGGTGTAACCAAATACCAGTACAATGATCGGCTTAATGCTGTTTAATGGGCTAGTTAATGACGTTGTGGCCGCGTTGTCTCAGGCAGTTGCGATAGGCGTTTTTATAGCCATCGTTTGATTGGATGCCTTGTTGAGCGCCGCCGCCTATGCCGCCCGCTGCAGCACCGATAGCCGCGCCTCTGCCAGCGTTGCCAGTGACTGCGCCAATTGCTGCGCCGCCGGCTGCACCGATCAGGCCGCCTACAGCAGCACCCGTGGCCGTGTCTTTATAAGTGCTGGCCGACTGATTAGCCAGTTGTTGGCATTCCTGCATATCCTGATTTAGTCGGTAGGCGTTGCGGTCGTTGTAAGTGTCCACGGTGGGCGTCCAGCCGGTGGTGGTGGCGCAACCGGCAACCAAAAGGCTGGTTGCGAAAATAGATTTAAGCGGTAACTTATGCATAACAAATCTCCTGTAAAACGCTAGCTGCAGTAAAAGTGTTCCAGAGGTTAGCCGATTTCGCAATGTTTTGGAAATCGGTAACTCAAATTGACAGCTGATCGAATCTTCACGTATTATTCGCAGCCTTTTTTATCCGTTTTATCACTATAGGCTTTAGCAAATGAAAAGAACTTACCAACCTAGCAAACTGAAACGTGCCAGAACCCACGGTTTTCGCGCCAGAATGGCAACTGTCGGTGGCCGTAGAGTGATCAATGCGCGTAGGGCCAAAGGCCGCGCTTCGCTGACGGTTTAATTGTCGGCGGAAGATTTCGGTTTTCCCGATCAGTATCGGCTAGGGACGCCTGCTGAGTATAAAAAAGTATTTACCAATCCCGTAAAATCGACAGATAAATATTTTACGGTGTTGGCGACGGGCAACGACCTGCCGCATGCGCGGCTGGGCTTGGCGATCGCGAAAAAAACTATAAAAAAAGCAGTCGCAAGGAATCGCATAAAAAGGGCTGCCAGGGAGAGCTTTAGAACACAGCGTCAACATATCGTCAGCATTGATATTGTTGTTTTGGCAAGAGGCGACGCAGCAAATGCAGCCTCGCCGATATTGAGGAAGTCATTGGAAAGGCATTGGCATAAACTGGTAGATCGATGCGATTCCTGCTCATAACCCTGATCAAGGTTTACAAATACTTCATAAGTCCTTTGCTGGGACCACGATGTCGTTTTTATCCCAGCTGTTCAAGTTATGGCTTAGAGGCAATCCAGCTTCATGGTGCTTTCAAAGGCTCTTACCTCACGCTTCGACGATTATTGAAATGCCACCCGTTCCACGAAGGTGGCATCGATCCTGTTCCGGAAAAATTGAGTAAATAACAATGGATAACATAAGATTTGTACTTGTCATGGCGATGTTGATGATTTCCTACATGTTGTGGGAATCATGGCAGATTGATTACGGTCCCAAGCCGCAGGCGATCATTTCAGACAAGCCCATTGTTGCTGGCGAAAGCGGTGTCGCAGCGGTTGCCGGTCAGGCCCAAACTGGCGCGCAAATAGCTGGAACTGAAACGGTTGCCAAGGTTGCCGAGAAGGTTATCAAGGTAAAAACCGATGTGTTTGCCCTGGAAATCGACCCACAAGGCGGCACACTACGTAATTTGGATTTGCTGCAATATCCACACGAAAAAGTAAATCCTGCGGTGACAAAAGCCTATGCATTGATAGGACTTGATGCGCCGGAGAAAAATCTGGATCCGATTCGTCTATTCGATAGCACTCCAGAAAATCTGTTCCTGGCGCAAACCGGTCTGGTAGCCAGCCAAAATTCTGCAGCAGCGCCGGATCATCACGCCGAATTTACCGCCGAGCAAAGTTCTTACGAACTGCAAGACGGTCAGGAGCAAATCAGTATTCCGCTGACTTGGACCAATCAACAAGGTCTGAAAGTTACCAAAACCTTTACCTTTAAACGCGG
>CAIOHN010000350.1 GCA_903858105.1 uncultured Pseudomonadota bacterium
CTCTTGGGTATGTTCGCTTCTTCTTGCCATATTCACTCTGCGACATGCACTAAAAACAGCTACCATACACGACCTTGTCTCAGGAATCGATAGTTACCATGCACTTTGAGCTACTTGACGTCGTTGACGTAAACGACGTCGTCATCAAACAACGGCCCCGCACACAAATTCATGCTGAAAGCCTGCGTCACCGGGCGGTGCACATTCTGGTTTTTAATGATTCCGGCGAGCTGTTTTTGCAAAAGCGCTCGATGAAAAAAGACCTGAATAAAGGCCTGTGGGACACCTCAGCAGCCGGACATGTTGACGCTGGCGAAAGCTACGACAGTTGCGCCCCAAGGGAATTGCAGGAAGAGTTGGGCGTTTCGGTAGCTGCCTTGCAAGGCTTGTTTAAACTGGACGCCAGCGTGGATCTGGGCATGGAGTTTATTCAGGTATACGCCTGCCAACATAATGGACCGTTTGTCCTGGCGCCTGAGGAAATCGACGAAGGTTGCTGGCTAAGCCCGGAATCCGTGGACGCGCGCGTGGCGGCGGATGATCCAAGCTTGACTTTAACGTTTAGAATTATTTGGAGCCGGTATCGGCAAAGCTAACTTTGGACTGGCTAATGCCAAGCTATAAAAGCTTGAACTAGCGGCATTTACATGAAATGCGAAGAAGTGGCGGAGCGGACGGGACTCGAACCCGCGACCCCCGGCGTGACAGGCCGGTATTCTAACCAACTGAACTACCGCTCCAGCAGTAGTGAACCGCCCATTATACAGCATATTGCTATTTGGTCAAGCGCACTACTATAATCGGTTATGCCAAATCTATTTTGCCCACTGTGTTTGTCTGCGGATTTATCGCATTTTTATAGCGACGCTAGACGGCATTATCAGCGCTGCCAGCGCTGCCAACTGGTGTTTGTCGATAGTCGGCAACATCTGCCGCTTGCTGAAGAAAAAGCCATTTACGACCTGCATCAAAATGCGCTTGACGACCCAGGCTACCTGAGTTTCCTATCGCGATTGGCAGAGCCCTTATTGGCCCGCTTACCGGCTAATTCGCAAGGCTTGGATTTTGGTTGTGGCCCTGGCCCTGCGTTGGCGGAGCTATGCAAATCCGCTGGTCATCGGGTCAAGCTTTATGATCCATTTTTCGCGAATTTCCCAGAACATTTACAGCAAACTTATGACTTTATTCTCGCCACCGAAGTAGTCGAGCATTTGCGTGAGCCGCGATGTGAATTCGCTACCTTGTTTGGTTTACTCAAGCCCGGGGGCTGGCTGGGCATCATGACCAAACTGGTTAAAAATGCCGAAGCCTTTGCCAAATGGCACTACAAAAACGATCAGACTCACATTGCATTTTTTTCACAAGCAAGCTTTAACTGGCTGGCTGCGCATTACGATTGCCAAATCGAGTTCATCGGCACGGATGTGATTATTCTGCAACGCAATCTTCACCAGCACAACAATTGACTTCGACGGTGACGTGATCCAGTCGCCGAAACTTGGCTAGCAAGCCTTTGTAATAATTTGGCGATTTTGGCAAGCGCGTCACCACCACCACAATCGCCGCATAGTGATTGCCGCTAATCCGCCAAATATGCAAATCACTGACCTTGGAATCACCATCCACCTCCAAGGCATTTTGAATATCCTGCGCGTAATGCTCATCTATGCTTTGATCCAACAGCACCGGCCCGGTTTCTTTAATTAAACCGAACGCCCAAACCAGAATCACTGTCGCACCGACAAAACCCATCACTGTGTCTAGCCAAGCCCAACCATAATATTTGCCAGCCAGTAGTGCGACAATAGCCAGAACGGAGGTCAGCGCATCTGCGATGACATGCAGGTATGCCGCGCGTAAATTGTGATCGTGATGTTGCTCATGCTCATGCTCATGCTCATGCTCATGCTCATGCTCGTGGTCGTGGTCGTGGTCGTGGTCGTGGTCGTGGTCGTGGTCGTGGTCGTGGTGATTATCGTGCTTATGTTCAGCGTGCGCATGCCCATGATGGTCGTGGTGATCGCGTAATAGCAGCGCACTTAAGAAATTGACCAGCAAACCCACTTCGGCAACCAAAATAGCTTCATCAAAGCGAATGGCTTGCGGCATCAGCAAGCGCTCTACAGAATCTGCCACCATCACAAACGCCACCATCGCCAAAGCAATTGAGCTGGCAAATCCTCCCAACACACTGACCTTGGCCGGGCTAAAGGCAAAGGTCTGGTCGTCTTGATGAATCCGACTATAGCGGTAGGCAAAAATCGCAATCATGAACGCCACCACATGCGTAGCCATATGCCAGCCGTCGGCCAATAAGGCCATCGAGTGATACTGCATGCCGGCGACGATTTCCACCAGCATGGTTAAAAACGTCAATAACAAAACCCATTTGGTGCGATTCTCTCCCCTACGATTGATTCGCGCGAAATTATGAGAGTGTTGCCAGTTGTTTAATTGATGTTCATGCATGGATAGATCCTTGATCTCCTGAGCCAAAACCTTTGTTTGATTCTCATTTTAGCTCAGCTGATAAGCAAACACTCGTCGTGATGCAAAAGCCGACGGATAAGCTTAATTCACCGTAAAATAGCATTTCGATTTCTGCAGCCTGTTTTTGATGACTATCACCGCGCAAATTTATAGTGTTTCCCAACTTAACCGCGAAGCTAAACGCTTACTGGCTAGTCATTTCTTGACGGTGCAAGTTCAAGGCGAGATTTCCAATCTCAGCCTGCCCTCCTCCGGGCATTATTATTTCACGCTAAAAGACGCCCAAGCTCAAATCCGTTGCGCGATGTTTAAAGGCCAGCAGCAACGCCTGCGTTTTAAGCCTGCCAATGGCAATTTGGTCACTGCCACCGCCCAGGTCAGTCTTTACGAACCGCGTGGTGACTATCAATTGGTGGTCGAACATCTTGAGGAGGCTGGCGACGGTGCGCTACGCCTGGCATTTGAACGCTTAAAACAAAAACTATTTCTGGAAGGCTTGTTTGAGTCAGACCGCAAACAAGCCATTCCGGCGTTACCCAGCCAAATAGGCGTGATTACTTCGCCTAGCGGTGCGGCGATTCACGATATTCTTAGTGTATTAAAACGCCGATTTCCGGCCATACCCGTATTGATTTATCCAGTCGCCGTGCAAGGTGAAAACGCTAAATTTGAAATTACGCGCGCGCTGGAAACTGCTAATCGGCAAGCCAAAGTAGACTTGATTATTCTGGCGCGCGGCGGCGGCTCTTTAGAGGATTTGTGGGCATTTAACGAAGAAATAGTCGCCCGGGCGATTGTTGCCAGTCAGATTCCGGTTATATCCGCTGTGGGACATGAGGTGGATTTCAGCATTGCAGATTTCGTAGCCGACTTGCGCGCCCCCACCCCCTCTGCCGCAGCCGAACATGCGGTACCCGATCAAACGGCGTGGCTGAATAGTTTTATTAACATAGAGCGCCAATTATGTCGCTTAATACAAGTCAAACTGCTGCAACAGCAGCAGCAACTGAACTGGCTGAATAAGGCCTTGCAAACCCAACACCCTGGCGAAAAACTGCAACGCAACGCCCAGCGACTTGATGAACTGGAGCACCGCTTTAAACAGACCATGCAAGTGCGTCTGGCTCGTTACCATCAACAGCTCGCATTCAACGAGCAACGCTTGAAACAGCAGCAACCATCAGCCGCCATAACCGGCTATAAACAACAACTGGATTTCTTTAAACAACGTTTGAATCGTGCCATCCAGCTCAAACTGTCCACTTTAAAAAATCGTCATGCCGCTATCGGCCAAAACCTGCATACAGTTAGTCCGCTGGCGACGCTGGAGCGTGGTTACGCTATCGTCCAGCACCACAACAGCGCCTTATTGGTCAAGTCCATCCAGCAGATTGCTAAAGACGAGTTAATCGACACGCGCTTGGCTAATGGCCGTATCGTTAGCCAAGTTAAACAGATTATTGCCGATTGATACCGCAACACTCGGCACACAATCTGCTTTGCCAATACCTTAGCAAACCACAAATCAGGTAACTGCATATGGCACTAGTCGATACAAACAGCCTGCTAAAAGTTGGCAACGCCTTGATCGACAATGATCACCTGGCGTTTATAGACTTGTTAAATCAG
>CAIOHN010000351.1 GCA_903858105.1 uncultured Pseudomonadota bacterium
CGGCATCCCGGAACTGATTCAACATCGGGAAAATGGTCTATTGGTACCCGAAAAAAACGCCGCAGCGATGGCCGACGCCATCGAAAGCTTATTAAACGATTCTTCTTTGAGCCGCAGTTTGGGCAAGGCTGCGCGCCAAACTGTTTGCCAAGAATTCAATTCCCGACACACCACTGTCGCGCTGAAAAATTTATTTGACGCCTGCCTGGCAGGCCAACCGGTTGAAACTGATGTCTGCTGCGCTGCTGAACACTCTTAAGCATGACCCGCGCTTTGCTAGTCTCGAGGCGCCGTATTGCGAGCTGTCAGCGGAACAACTGCTGAGTTATTTCCACAGTCGCGAGCGTGTGCATTATTTTTCGGTGTTGGATGAGACACAAGTCACGCCGGAAAAACTACACGGCATTCTGGATAATTACTTTGACTTCAACAACCAGGCGTATCAGTTGCCACAGGGCTTTGATTGGTTGATCAACCCCAGTTCGGATATCGAATGGCAGATTCTGTTGCACAAGTTTTATTATGCCGTGGGCCTGGGACGCCAATTCCACGAAACCGGTGATTTTCGCTACCGTGACGCCTGGCAGTCGCTAACGCAAAGCTGGATTGCGACTGTGCCGCTTGATTTTTTATCCAGCGACGTCACCGGTCGCCGTGTACAAAACTGGATTTTCGCCTATCGCTATTTTGTCTCGCTCAGCGAAAAACCGCAGATCGACGCGGAGTTTCATCTGGATTATCTGGCATCGATTCAGCAACAAGTTGCCTATTTGTGCCAAAACCTGACCCCGGCCAGAAACCATAGAACCTTGGAGCTTTATGCTATTTTTCTGGCCGCCGTAGTGTTTCCGGAATTGAAAGCGGCCAAACACTGGCTGGGTTTTTCGATAGCCGAATTACATAAAAACCTGCAAAACGACCTGCTGGCAGATGGCGTACATTGCGAATTATCCACCGATTACCACCATATCGTATTGCGTAATTTTCTGGGTATCCGCCGTCTGGCTGCCATGAACCATATCCCGCTGCCGGCGGAAATGGATGACGCTATCCAACGGGCCCTTGATTTCAGTTTATATGCGCATAAACCCGACGGGTTGATTCCTGCCATTAGCGACGGCGACACCGCTTGTTTTCTTGAATTACTGGAACAAGGCCATCAGCTTTACCAAAATCCGGCACTACTTTATGTCGCCAGTGCCGGACAACAAGGACAACCGCCCGCAGAACGCTCGAAAATTTTTGCCGACAGCGGTTATGCAATATTGCGCAGCGGCTGGGGCGAGCAAGGCGCAGCCTATCAGGATGAACGCTATCTGTTTTTCGATTGCGCAGCCTTGGGCGCTGGCAATCACGGCCACCTGGATTTACTGAATATAGAAATGGCGGCGTATGGTCGTTCGCTGATCGTCGATCCCGGTCGTTATACCTACGACGAATCGGGCGAGATCAACTGGCGGGTACTATTCCGAGGCACGGCATATCACAACACGGTGCAAATCGACGGCAAAAATCAGACCCGTTACCAGGCGCATAGCCGTAAGTTTAAAATTCAGGGCCCGGAACCGGAGCGCCAATTTAAGTGCGCATTGACCAGACCGGGCCTGGACTACCTGCATGGCATCGCCGCCAGTGACGAATACCCGGTAATCCACGAACGCAAAATCCTGTTTGTCGGCGGCGAGTACTGGCTGATCTGCGATCTGTTGCGCGCCGAACAGTTGCACGATTACCAGCTACGCTTTCACCTCGACCCGTCAGCCCAATCCAAAGTCACAACTGATTTGCTTGATGAGGTTTTCCGGGTCGAGTCGCCCAACTTGCTGACATTACAAGTAGCCGGTAAAGATACCTCGCTAACACTGGAACAGGGCTATGTATCACCCAGTTACGGCGTCAAACTGCCCGCGCCAGTGCTCAACTTTTCGCAGCGCGCGGCAAATTGCTGTTTTATCACCTTGTTGTTGCCTTATCGTGACCAACAGCCCGATGTGAAACTCGAATGTCTGCCGGTTGAATACGCCGGTAAAGCGGTTTGCCAGCAGACAGCAATCGGCTTATCCATCACTGGTCGCCAAGTTAAAGATAGCTTTCACGATGAAATCTATTTATCCCACCAACCCGCCTTGAATTTCAGCTTTGCCGGTCAGCAAAGCAATAGCCCCTTCCTGCTGCAGCGTAAAGACCGGCATGGCCGCCTGCTGGCCTGGCATGACATTAATTCGGCCAAACTCGATTCTGGTGCAAAGCGATGAAAGCGATATACGCAGATATGCATAAATCGACCGTCAGCCCGCGGCAACTGCAGCAAAACTCGTTGTTTTTACCGCCTTACGCCAGCCTGTCACCCGAAGCCTTGCGCCAACATTTCAGGCAACGCAGTCGCGATAATTATTTTCCGTTAAAACCGGGCAAGCAAAAACATCTGCAAGCTGCCGACTGCATTCTGCGCGGCGAATTTGCCCTGAACAACGAAACCCATCACTTGCCGACTAATTTTAATTGGCTGACAAACCCTAGTCAGGATTTGGAATGGTTGATTTTGTTACACAAGTTTTATTATGCGCGCGACCTGGCCTTAGCCTACGATTTGAGCGGTGACGACTGCTATGCCCGCCATTGGGTGGCGCTGCTGAGCGCCTGGATAAAGCAGGTGCCGGACGGTTTTGTCAATAGCCAGGTGACTGGTCGCCGCCTGCAACAATGGTTATTGGCTTATCACTATTTTGTGCCGGGTCGCGACTGCCCGGCTATCAGCGCTGATTTCCTGCTTGATTTCTGCCACTCAATGCAGTCGCAGGCTTTATTTCTTAGCCAGAATCTGACGCCCGCAGGTAATCATAGGACTATTGAGCTGTATGCGATATTTTCAGTGGCGCTGTTGTTTCCGGAATTGCGGGAGTCTGCCAGATTATTGAGTTTCGCCCGCCACGAATTACTCGACAATCTCCGTCACGATTTTTTGGCAGACGGTGTGCATCAAGAGCTTTCCACCGACTACCACCACACGGTGCTGAAAAACTTTTTAAGAGTCCGCGAACTTGCCGATCTAAACCAGTTGACGCTGCCTAGCGAATTCCACGACCTGATGCGTAAGGCTATGGCATTTTCTATGTACGCCCACAAACCCGATGGTTGGCTGCCGGCAATCAATGACGGCGACGTAAACAGCTATTTATCGCTGCTACGCTCAGCCCAACAGTTTTACCCTAACCCAGAATTAGCTTATGTCCTGAGCCAGGGTAAAAACGGCTTACCCCCGCATCAGCGCTCGCGGCTCTTTACCGACAGCGGTTATTGCATATTACGCAGTGCTTGGACTGCTCAAGCCTTTGCCGATAGCCGTTACTTTTTCTTCGATTGCGGCAATTTGGGCTTTGGTAGCCACGGCCATTACGATTTATTAAGTTTTGAAGCCGCCGCATTTGGGCGTTCACTGTTGCTGGACCCTGGTCGCTACACCTATCACGAAGACGCTGCGGTCAACTGGCGACACGCTTTCAAAGGCACTGCCGCGCACAATACGGTGCTGATAGATGGTAAAGACCAAATCGATTACCAATGCCATAACCCGCAAGGCCCGGAGCCCACTGGTAGCGTGCTGGATTACATAAGCACCCCCGGTTTTGATTTTGTCCGCGCTCAGGCGCTAAGTCCGCAATATA
>CAIOHN010000352.1 GCA_903858105.1 uncultured Pseudomonadota bacterium
CAATGTATATTGACGGAATGTATTTTTCGAAAAAAAAATTCAGTGAGAAAAATTGCGTAACCTCTTTGACTCTTGCTTTGCCAAAACAGAAGCCGCCTAAGGCTTCTCCTCTGATATTTTTTACTGCATCTGCCTTGTAGTATTTTCGACCTTCTTCCGTCAAATCAAAAGTAGGAACGAGTCGAGCCTCGCCCTTGCCAAACGAGAATGAAGGTTTTTGCAGTGGCGCTTTTGTTTCCGAGACCAAGCCTGCTTTTGCTAAAGCCTGTAGTTTGCCTTTTAAACCACTTACGTCCCATTCGATTGTTGCGGGAAACTGCGTATTCAAATAGCACTTCGGATAAGTCGTATCGAGATAGGTTTGAATTGATAATTTAAAGTTGCTTTCATTGGCGGCCTTAGGGTCGGAGCACCCAATTACTGCGATTGATAAAAACAAGATAAGTATTGACTTTAATGACATATTCTCTCCTTTTGGGTGGTGAAGTAGTGCGGAATGGCTAAAATGATTCCGCTCAGTGGAAAGTTAAATTTTATGCAGGGTGCTTGGCAATTGTAACATCCAGAATCAGTTGCGTCGTTTCGGCGGTCGCCTCAAGTGTTGCCAGAGGTCTGCTTATGCTCATAACTGTGTCAATTTCGTAGTGCTCGGTTATAGTTGCCTTGGGTAAAAATAACTTCTAAACACCTTTGCCTTAGAATCGGATTACAATAGCGGCTATTTATTCCTATTACTGAGGGGCGGTTAGCTGCCCACCCGAATCGGCAGGAGCAGTTTTGGCTGACAGAATTATTCGTATCGCTACCCGGCAAAGCCCGCTGGCCCTGTGGCAAGCAGAGCATGTTGCCGCAAGATTGGAGCAAGCGTTTCCCGGTTTAAAAACCGAGTTGGTCAAAATGGTGACGCGGGGCGACAAAATCCTGGATGCGCCGCTGGCTAAAATTGGCGGCAAGGGTTTGTTCGTTAAAGAGTTGGAGCAGGGCATGCTGGACGGTACGGCGGACATCGCGGTACATTCCATGAAGGACGTGCCGGTCGAGTTTCCAGAAGGCTTGCATCTGGCAGTCATCCTGGATAGAGAAGATCCGACCGACGCTTTTGTATCTAATAAATACAATAGCTTGGCTGAATTACCAGTCGACGCCCGGATTGGCACCTCCAGTCTGCGTCGCCAATGTCAGATTAAGGAAAAATTCCCGCAGGCAGAGATTCTAAGCTTACGCGGTAACGTCAATACCCGTCTGGCTAAACTGGATGCAGGCGAATACGATGCCATTATTTTGGCCTCAGCGGGTCTAAAACGCTTAGGTTTGGCCGAACGCATCACGGCGCAACTGCAGCCTTCGGAAAGTTTACCGGCGATGGGGCAAGGCGCTATCGGCATAGAATGCCGGATAGACGACGCCGAGATTCACGATTATTTAAAGGTTTTGCACGATGCAGATACCAGCATTCGGGTCGGTGCGGAACGGGCGATGAATGCCAGATTGAATGGCGGATGCCAAGTGCCAATCGCCGGGTTTGCCGAAATCAAAGGCCAGCGTCTGTTTATGCGTGGCTTGGTTGGCAACCCTGACGGTTCTGTTTTATACCGCGCTGAAGCCGAAAGTAGCCTGGATGACTTTGTCGCATTAGGTCGGGCTATTGCCGATGATTTGTTGGCGCAAGGTGCAGATAGAATCCTGCGCGAGCTTTATCAGTGACACCCGCTTTGCAAGGCGCGCATATTTTGGTGACGCGCCCTGCCGCGCAAGCTGAAAACTTGTGTCATTTAATAGAACAACAGGGCGGTGTAGCGCTACGCTTTCCAAGCCTGGAAATTGTCGCGGCGCATCCTGACACTGAGTTAATACAGCGGGCTATCGCCAGTGACTGGCTGATTTTTACCAGTAGCAATGCTGTGGATTTTGCTATCAAGGCGTTCGGTGGCAAAATGCCGGACTTACATAAGTTTAGTGTCGCCGCGGTCGGTCAAGCGACTGCGACAGCCTTGCGAGAAGCTGGATGGTCGGTGGATTGTGTGCCGGCCAGCGAATTTAGCAGCGAAGGCTTATTGGCAGAGCCGCAATTGCAGGCTGTAACTGGTAAGACTTGCGTGATTGTGCGCGGCGTTGGTGGCCGGGAAAAGTTGGCGGAAGGCTTGCGAAACCGAGGTGCTGAAGCCGGTTATCTAGAGGTTTATACTCGACGCCAGCCTGTGGTTGATAACTCCGATGTACGGCGACATTTAGCGCAACAACAACTGGACGCAGTGACTATTACCAGCGTCGAGGCTTTACAAAATTTATTGGCGATGCTCGATGCCGATTCGGCAGTATTGTTGAAATCAATACTTTTAGTCGTGGTGAGCGACCGGATTGGCCAGGTGGCCGAACAGTTCGGATTTAAACAGATTGCAGTGAGCCAACAGCCCACCGATGCAGCGATTTTAGAGACCTTGACGACGTTATTGAACGGGGAAAACAGTGGCCGAAGTAATTGAAGAACAACCAGAAAATCCAGCTCCGGTAGTGGTGGTTAAAAAGTCTCACGCCGGTTTGTGGATCGGTATTACCTCTATCGTATTGGTGATTGCGCTGGCAGGTGCCGGTTTTTTCTTTTTCCAGCAACTGCGGTTTAGTCAGGATACTGAAAACAATCAAGACAATCAAAAACTGATCGAACTGGATAAAGAGCTTAACGGCTTGCGTGAGCAGTTGACGGGTGTGCAATCGCAAATTGCCAATGTCAACTCCGAAATGACCGGTAAGGACAATCATTTCAATCAAACGCTTGCCGAGTTTTCAAAATTGCATGACGAGCGCCTGGATACGGCCCGCAAGGATTTGGAAGCGTCCATCTTGATGTTGCAACGCCAGTTGGGTAAAACGCGCGGTGACTGGTTATTGGCGGATGCTGAATATTTGTTGACCGTGGCCAATCAGCGTTTGCATTTGGTGGGCGACGTCAACACCACCCGAGAAGCCTTGGAAGCCGCCGATCAGCGTTTGCGTGAGAGCGGCGATGCGGCCGTGTTTAAAGTGCGTGAGCAAATCGCCAAGGAAGTAGCGTTATTAAATAGCGCCACAGTGCCTGATATCGTTGGCATTTATGCCGGGATTCAGCATCTGCAGGATGCCGTTGAAAGCTTGTCGGTATTTTTGCCACATGCCGGTAAACAACCTGAAAAGCCCGAGCCCAACAGCGACCTATCTGAGCACGGCCACGAGATTTTAAGCACCGTTGCCAAGCAACTTGAGGGCTACGTAGTGCTGCGCCACACCGAGCAGCAGGTCAATGCCATCCTCACGCCGGAAGAGGCGCATTTCATCAAGCAGCAGTTGAAAGTGCGTCTGGAAATGATCGAAATTGCTTTGGTGCAACAGAACGATACCTTGTTTACCAGCAGCATTGCCGATGCCAAACAATGGTTGAAGAAAAATTTTGCGGAAAATCAGCAAACCGATAAATTTGTCGCCGAACTCGACAAACTGGCCAACGTACAAATCCGCAGCCAATATCCAGACGTTAGCGGTTCCTTAAAATTATTAAAAGACATCAGCAAACTGCGCATAGAGACTGATAAGGCCGTGTTGAATAATCCGCCGCCGTCCGCGCCAGCCGAAGCCCCGGCAACCCCTGCCGCCGGTGCGCAATAAATGAGTGCCGCCATGAAAAATTTCATGTATTTTCTCGGCTCCCTGCTTTGCGCTGTCGTGGTAGCGTTTTTGTTGCATAGCTGGCTGGTTAAACAGAACGATCCTGGTTATGTGTTGGTCGGCTTTGGGCATTGGTCTTTGGAAACCTCATTGACGGTGTTTGCCGTTGCGCAAGTGATCGGTTTTTTCTTGTTGTACAGCTTTTTTCGCTTGCTTGGGGTATTGATTCGCATGCCCGGCCAGTTTTCCAAACGCCGCCGCAATATCAGATTTAACCGTTCTCAGGAAGCGTTGGTTGCCGGTTTGTTCGATGCCGCTGACGGTAATTTTGAACGTGCCGAGAAAGTGCTCGTCAAACATGCTGCGCATAGTGGTGCGCCTTTGCTGCATTATTTGACAGCCGCCCGCGCGGCGCAGTCGCGCGGTGCCTTGGACAAGCGCGATGAATATTTGCAAAAAGCCGCCGAGCAATCGCCGGATACCAATCTTACCGTTGGCTTGACCCAAGCTGAATTGCACTTGTCCGAGAAGCAATTTGAACAAGCGTTGGAAACTCTGGGCAAACTTAATTCGATTAACCCCGGACATGCGCGGGTGCTGAAGATGATGCATCAGGCGTATCAGCATCTAGGTGATTGGG
>CAIOHN010000353.1 GCA_903858105.1 uncultured Pseudomonadota bacterium
AAATTTGAAAATAAGCCCGAAAACGGGCTTGTTTTTGCGAGTATCAGGCTGTTTTGACGAAAAAATGGTCGAATATTGAAATTTTAACCAACTCTTGAAGTGGCTAATGCTAAAAGCGGCAGTTTTTCAGAGGTTCCTTAAGTCTGTAAAACTAGCAAAATTTCGTGATAGACATAACAAAAACCACTCAGCACAGGAGCAAAAAATGACGCCCATTTCCAGCCTTACAGTGTCCGAAAAATGGCGGTTCGCCAGACTCGGCGGTTTCGACCAGGTTGAATTGACACGCGGTAGCGACTTACTGGCGCTACCGGCACTGGATCAGAAATTATGGGCGGCACTGAGTTGCCCAACCCAAGGACTATTTTTTGATAAGCAAACTCTGGCCTTACTTGATACCGACAATGACGGCCGGATCCGCGCCAATGAAGTGATTGAAGCGCTGCGCTGGGTGTCTAAAGTATTAAAAAATCCCGCTGATTTAATCCAGACCAACTCAAGCTTACCACTAGCGGCAATTAACGATGCCGACGAGGAAGGTCGGCAATTATTAGCCTCTGCCCGCGAGATTTTGAAAAACCTGGGTAAAGCTGATGCGACCGAGCTTACCACCGACGATTTGGCGGATATGACCAAGATTTTCGCCGACACCCGCTTCAACGGCGATGGCATTATTCCTGTCAAAGCCGCGACTGACGATGCTGGCCAGCAAGCCATCCAAGATGTGATTACCTGCTGTGGCGAAGTTGAAGATCGCTGCGGCGAACCGGGCATCAATCTGGAAAAAATCGAACAGTTTTTTAAAGATGCCAACGCTTATTTCGACTGGTGGCAGCATAGCGATAACGAAGCCGTGCAAATCCGCAGCAAAATCGCCGATACCGAAACGGCAGCGGCTTTACTTGCGCAGTTAAGCCCCAAAATCGACGACTTTTATACGCGTTGCCAATTAGCCGCATTCGATGCTGGCGCAGCTACCCTGCTGAATCCAGCAGATAGTCTGTACGAACAACTGGCCGGTATCGATGTATCCGCAGCCAGCCAAGAAGTGGCAAAATTACCGCTGGCAGCCATCGCGTCTGGTAGCGACTTACCGCTAAGCACTGGCTTAAATCCAGCCTGGCGCGATGCCGTAATACAGCTTAAAACCCTGGTATTGGTGCCGCTACTGGGCGAAACCGACAAATTGTCCTTTGCCCAATGGCAGAATGTCATCGGTCAATTTGCCGACTACCAAGCCTGGCTGCAACAAAAGCCCGCCAACAGCGTGGAAGGATTGGGTTTGGAGCGAATCAAAACCCTGCTACAAAACAACACCGAAACCACCTTAAACGGCTTGATTTCAGAAGATCTGGCCCTGGAGCCGCATGCCCATGCCATCGATTCAGTGGTGCGATTGCTGCATTACTATCGCGATCTTTATACGCTGCTGAACAACTTTGTCTCGTTCCGGGATTTTTATAGCGCAGAACCGCACGGTATTTTCCAGGCCGGCACCTTGTATCTGGACGGTAGAAGCTGCCAATTGTGCGTCAAGGTCGAAAATGTCGACAACCACGCCAAACTGGCTGAACTGAGCAAAATGTTCCTGGCCTATTGCGAATGTCGCCGCCAGGGCAGCAACGAAACCTTTACTATCGCCGCAGCCTTTACCGGCGGTGATAGCGACAATCTGCGGGTGGGCCGTAACGGCGTGTTTTACGACCGCAGCGGCTTGGATTGGGATGCGACTATCGTTAAAATCATCGAAAATCCAATCAGCATCAAAGAAGCCTTCTGGTCACCCTATAAACGGGTGGCGCGCATGATTAACGAACAACTGGAAAAAAGCGCCTCGGCACGGGATAAAGCGGCACAAGCCAACACTTTTAAAGGCGTTTCCGAAGCAGGTGCCGCCGACCCTGCCAAAGCCCCGCCTGCGCCGTTTGATGTGGCAAAATTTGCCGGGATTTTTGCGGCCATCGGCTTGGCAATCGGCGCCATTGGTACCGCATTGGCCGCCGTATTAGGCAGCTTCATGAGCTTGGCATGGTGGCAAATGCCGCTAGCCCTCATTGGCATCATGCTGATAATTTCTTGCCCATCGATGTTTATCGCCTATCTGAAACTGCGGCAACGCAACCTGGCCCCGGTATTGGATGCCTGCGGCTGGGCGGTCAATGCCAAGGCCTATATCAACATCCCGTTCGGCAAATTGCTGACCGGCGTAGCCAAACTGCCGCAAGACGCAGAACGACGGATGGTCGATCCATTTGGCGAAAAGAAAAGCCCCTGGAAAAGCTATCTGCTATTGCTGATATTGATTGCCAGCGCGGCATACGCCTGGCATAACGGTTACATCGGGCCCAAACAGCCAGAGCCAACCGCTGATGTCGCAGCGCCAGCCGCGGCTGCTCCAGCCAAAACCGAAACGCCGGCAGCTGCGCCAGCCAAGCCTGCAGAACCGGCTAAATAAAACGCTGAGGTACGCTCGACCTGAACAAAAATGGTCGGGCGTTTATCCTGGATTTCACGTTGTTTCATCCAGGCTACAGTTTGGATGAAATGTGTGAGCAATGGTCTTAAAGCGCAAAAGTCCAGACGTTATCTGACAGTTTGGGAAATCAGTTTCGGGCAGTTCTTATGGTGATAGGCAAAATTCCGATTCGGCCATAACCCGCCAGACGAAACAAAAGTGCCAATGGCAAATATACAGTCGAAAGCAGGCGTAGGGTGAGGTGAGTTTACGAACCGCACCAATCGCGAACGATGCGGTGCACGTTGTTTACCGCATCCTACGAGCTAAACTCCAGAAAATCTATTCATATCTTTTTCAGTAGAATTGAGCTGACTGCTTTATATGGTTTTTTTGCCATTTGAGAATTTGGATTAAGTATCCCTTCTGGGTCGCTATGGATAGCTATCCATAGCGACCCCTATATATAGTGCGCAACTATGTATAGCCGTAAATTACCATCGGTGGCAAAGCCTGGTTTCACTGGCATTTCAAACAACCCTCGGCCCAGAAGCTTTACATAGTTTTACCGAATTTCTGAGGTGAAAATATATTCGCTTACGAAAATTCAACGACCTCTATCAACCGCCGCATATGCAGACAATAGTTTGAATGCAAATTCGCTCCCGTTTTTATGATTTCATGCTTCATTTACATTAATGACACCGTGAATTTCATCGTTTAAAGCTATCGTCCCACAGGGAAAGAATTTACGCAGTCCGCCAAGCATTAAAACTATGCGTAGCGCTCCACTGGCAACCGCTGATGGCTCGCGGGGTACACGTCGAAATAAATCCCATCTATTCATAGTTGGGCACTATACATAGGGGTCGATTCCAGTCCTCCAGCATCTGATTTTATTGAACCTAAATGTCCAAACTGTCAGATAGTGTCCAGACTTTTACACGTAAGTTAAGGATACCCATCCTTGCTGCTTTATACCCAGTGGATACTAGGAGAGAAGGCTAGCAATCGGGCGATAAACATCTACCCAAACCAACTCAAGGCGCAATCATGCCATTGTGCAAATAGCTTTCTTCGTAATTAAACACGATATTGCTATCGGCCAGCACCAAGCCTTCGTCTTTGCCTTTGTAATCCAGCCTGAACAGTAAATCTTTGATGAGATTTATGCGCGCGGCTTGTTTGTCGTCTGATCTGACCACTGTCCACGGCGCGGATAAATGATGGGTTCTGGCGAACATGATATTGCGGGTTTCGCTGTATTGCTGCCAGTGTTTCTGGGCTTCCTTATCGATGGGGCTGATTTTCCATTGCTTTAGCGGATCTTTTTGGCGTTGCTTCAACCGTTCTTTCTGTTCGGCTTTGCTAATATCCAGATAATACTTCAACAGCTTAATGCCGGATCGCACCAAGAGTTGCTCGTAGTGGGTGACGGTTTCTATGAATTCGTGATACTCGTCGTCGCTGCAAAAACCCATCACTCGCTCGACGCCAGCGCGGTTATACCAACTGCGATTGAACAAAACCAACTCCTGCGCAGCCGGCAAATGGGCGGTGTAGCGTTGAAAATACCAGGTGCTCAAATCCCTATCCGATGGTTTGCCCAAGGCTACCACCCTTATTTCCCGCGGACTCAGATGCTGAATGATGCGTTTGATGGTGCCATCCTTGCCGCCGGCATCACGACCTTCCAGGATAATTAAAATCTTGTCGCCATGCTTGATGATGTGATTTTGCAGTTTGACCAGTTCCACCTGCAAGTGCTGCAAGGTATCTTTGTAGACTTGCTTGTCGGTTTTTGGGGGGTGTTTTTTGCTCATGACCAACCTCTGATAAATGCGTGTTAATTAGCTCAGTTTTTTGCCTGATCGCTACCCATCCGTATCCGTAAAATCAAGGTTTTGGCGTGTTTTCTGAGGTGAAGAATATCCTCCACATTTTTCTCGCTTAGAATCTGATCTTTAAGATACAGCACCTCGTTACAAATAATCTCGGCGGCTTCCATACCCGGTTGTAATTGGGTCCAGGAA
>CAIOHN010000354.1 GCA_903858105.1 uncultured Pseudomonadota bacterium
CAGGTTTGTATCGGCTATTTGCCGTTTAAAGCTGGCGTGTTGTCGGATTGGCCCGCTGGCTGGATCGAAGCCTTGGTGTCGCCGTTACCACGCGCCGCAGCTTTGGAAGCGCTTGAGCAACGTATCGACATCTGGGTGGTATTGGGACGCTGGGCGGGTCAAGTTTTGATAGAAGCCCTGGCGCAAGCCGGGCCGCATTTATACGAACGCGCATTGCTTGATGCACTGCCAGCGCTCAATGGGCGTGAATTGCGACCCGGTGTGCGACTGGCCTATCGCCAGGGATATTTACATGGCTGGGAGCCAACGCTGACGCTCAGCAAACCGGTCTCAAAACTGCCCAGCCCGGTGTGAACCGGCGGCCTTTATTTCTGAATTTTAACGTTTGTTTCGGGGGATGATATGCATATCAATACAGCGGTATCGAAAGCCTGGCTTAGCCATATCGTCGTTGGCTGGCTGATTGTGTTCAGCGCTGGATTGGCAGCCGCACCCAATCCATCCTTTAATTTGATCGGCCATATCGAAAACTTTACCCTGGACGATGTCGGCAATCCCTTATCCGGGGCCACGCTGACCGTGCGCGGCATGCCCATCACCTTGCCCAGCAATCTGTTGATTGTGATGCCCGGCCAGTATCTGACAGCGCATGATATTTTTCGCTGGAATGCAGCGACGCATAGCTATGACGCTGCTGCCCGCGCCGACAACAGCGGTTTGGCCTTACGCGATACACCGCCACCGGCTGTGCCGTTTGAAGCTGAGGTGATTGGCAATGTAGTGGCGGGCAAATATATCGCCGGTGTGGTGCATATCACGCAGGGAGCCTTACACGTGACAGCCGGGGCCATACAATCCATCAATGCGGCGACCGGTGAATTTGTCGTCGGCCCGGATGGCGGCAGCCCTGGCGTAAGAGTGCGATTGAACGATCCAACCGGTATTTATTCGGTCGCAAGTACCGATCTGGATAAGCGCTTTGCCCTTGATCCGGGCAATTCGCCGGTGCATGCTAAAACCGGATTTCCGGTCTGCATTCCTCGTACCGACAAACCCGACGAGTGCCCGGCTGGCAATCGCCCGGCTGCCGGTGTGAATCATTTTCGCTATACCTGCGCCGGTGTGAGCGGGGCGGGGGCACAAGCGTCGGCGGATGCGCAGTCTGTGGCTTGTAATCCGGCCAAACCTGCGCCGCTGGCGGTAGGCGACTATGTCACGGTAGTGGGGATGCTGGTAAAAGATGCGGCGGGGAATTTTCTGGTGGCGGCGCATGGCCTGGATGCGGAGCTTGGGATTTATACCTCGCCCGGCCAAAATCCGGCCTATGTGTATATCGAAGAGGCCTTGCAAGGCACTAAGGGTGAACGGTTTGCAGATTTTCCGCAAGAAGAAACCACCCGTTTTCGGATTGTCGGTTTCAGTACCGACCCCACGCGAAATGTCGAAATTCGATTAATTGATAGCGGGCTTGATGAAGTGGGTACTTCAATGTCCGGTAGTGTAGGGTTGCCGCCTTCCAACGGGCCGCAGTTAGGTCGTTTCCGCAACACCTGGCCAGCCAAGGACGATGCCCGTGCAGTGCGGCGAGATGTGAAAGCCCAAATCGTCGGTTTGGACGCAGTAGTGACTTTGCCAAACGGTTTGACGCCGGGTGTTTATGTTGCGCCAATTGCCGAATATATCTACCCTGAAGTCACCCGCTTTGGTGCCCACCCTGCCGATACCACCAATGCCTTCCCGGTACCGGTAGCATTTGAAAACTTTTGCTTTTTACGCAAACCGGGTGCTTCAATCACCACGCTGGAGCCGCATACCTTAGCAGCGTTGACGCCGTTTCCAGATTCCGGGCATCCGCAATCGCAGACAACCGGTGCGCCGGCAACTAGAGTGTGTGGAGATTAAACCCGATAAAAACCTCTTCTTCCCCTATTTAGGCTGTCGTAAAAGCTCCCTCTCCTCGTGGGAGGGTTGGGGTGAGGGGGTTAAATCTAATCATCCCCGGCTCTTACTCGAATGGTGGTAGTTTTTGTTACGAAATCAAATAAGTTGACTGCGGTTCCTCGGCGGCTTCCAGTATCTGCGCCATGCTGACTTTATCGTAACCACCAGACAGCAGCACGATAAAACGCTCGCGTAACATGGGGCTTTGCCGGGAACGCAGGATAATATTATTGGCATCTTTTTGTTCCAGAATCCGGTACCAGTTGTAAATCATTTGGAAAATGCGCTCCATGGGTTCGCGGATGCGTTCCTCATACTGACTTAAGCGAGCAGCGCTGAAATCAGCGCCGTTAGCGAAACCGTCCAGAACGGCGTCGGCTGCAAAAACACCACCGCGCATTGCCAGGGTTACGCCAGCAGAAAACACCGGATCGACAAACATCGAGGCATCGCCAACCAGCACAAAGCCATCACCGTGAAAACGCTTATTCATATAGCCGATGGAAGAAATGGTATTGACCTCCATAGCCTGCTCAGCGCCGCTAAGCCAATCGCTGACGCAAGCGCAACTTGCGACCGCATTTTGAAAGCGTTGCTGCGGAGAATCGCCCAAGCTTTTGGCAAAGCGACTGTCCAACACCACGCCGACGCTGGTTATATTGTTTCTTAAGGGGATATACCAAACCCAGCCGCCGTCGATAGTGTGAATGTCGGTCGTAACCGAGCCGTCGATGACCTCGCCAAAATTTATAAAATCATGCGGATTGCGGCGAAAACCGCCTTTGAAATGGGCAAAATGAGCGATTTTGTTGAGCTCGGGTAATGGTCGTCGCCAATCCAGCTTGCGGGCGAGCAAGGACTCTCGGCCTGAGGCGTCAATCACAACCGACGCATGAATGGGCGCAGGTGTTGAGCCATTTTGGCCAGCGATGACGCCAATCGCCTGTTCTTCGTCGAATACTACGTCTGCGACTGACCATTCTCGCCGCACGTCAACGCCACATTCTGCGGCATGTTCAAGCAAAATTTCATCGAAACGGGCGCGCTCGACGTGGTAGGTATAAGGACGTTCAAAATACCCGGGATATTCTGCAGTCAGCAGCAATACATCGGGTTTTTGGTTGAACATGCCAAAATTAGCGCCTTGTTTAACTGTAAAACCTTCGGCTTCAATTTTTTCTGTAACGCCCAGCTTGCGCCAGATTTCCCAGCAGGCCGGTAATAAGGATTCGCCGATCTGAAAGCGCGGAAAACGCGAGCGCTCGAACAAGACTACTCGCTTGCCGGCTTTGGCTAAAATGATCGCCGCGCTGGTGCCGGCAGGGCCGCCACCGATCACGGCGGCATCGAAATGTTCAGATTGCGACATCGTATTTCAACTGAGTAGTGAAGTGATTAGTTACCGACATGTCTGCCAGTTGAGGCAGTTTTTTAACAAGTCTAATGCAAAACGCTGCACAGAGCTTTCTATGATTTTGCAATAATACATGGGTAACTCACTACCAAAGCCTTGGCCGATGAACACTACGGAAACATTCCTGATCGCTATCACCATCATCTACAGCGTGCCGTATTTGATTTGGCGGCTGGGTAGGACAGATTATTTCGCGCCCTTGGTAGTCGTGCAGATCATTACCGGCATCTTGCTGGGGCCGGGTATTTTGGGCGCGGCATGTCCCGACTACTATGCCTTTGTTTTCAACCAGTCGGTGATCCAGTCGTTAAACGGCATTGCCTGGTGGGCGGTAATGCTGTTTGTCTGGATCGCGGGCATTGAACTGGATTTGCGCAAAGCCTGGCAGCATAGGCGGGAAAGCAGCATCACCGCCGGACTGGCTTTGGGCGTGCCATTATTGCTTGGCTGTCTCGCCGCAGCCGGTATGCTGATGTTTGAGGGTTGGATGGGCAGCAAGGCGATGCTCTGGCAATTCGTGCTCGGCATCGGCATGTCCTGCGCGGTGACTGCGCTGCCGATATTGATTTTGCTGATGGAAAAGCTGGAAATCCTGCGCCAGCCCATCGGTCAACGCATTCTGCGCTATGCCAGCATGGACGATATTGCCATTTGGGGAATTCTGGCCTTGATTTTATTGGATTGGGAGCGTGTAGGTCGGCAGTGTGCTTTTTTATTGGGTTTTGCGATAACAGCGTATGGGATCAGGAAACTGATGGCGTGGCTGCCGGAGCGTGATCGCTGGTATGTCGGCATCATTGTCTTGGCGGCTAGCGGCTTTGCCGCAGATTGGGCGGGCTTGCATTTTATGGTTGGTGCCTTCCTGGCAGGCGCAATTCTGGATGGCTGTTGGTTCAATCAAAGCCAAATGGATATGTTGCGCCACCATTTGTTGTTGGCGGTGATGCCGGTGTATTTCATCAGTGCCGGTCTGAAAACTAACTGGTCCATGGGCGGTACGGCGGTGCTGGTAGCCGCTACGGTATTGTTGTTTGTCTCGGTGATCGGCAAGTTGATCGGCACGCATTTGGCCGGAAAAATACTGAAGTGGAAAGCCGGCGAATCATCCTTGATTGGCTGGTTTTTGCAAACCAAGGCCTTGATAATGATCATTTTTGCCAATGTGTTGCTGGATAAAGAGATTATTACCAGCGAAACATTTACCGCCTTGTTGTTGATGGCTGTATGCAGCACCATGCTGACGGTGCCGGTGGTGTCGCCGAAACTGGCGCGGATGAAAGCGATTATTTTTCGGAGTGAATAATTACCGGTAAGCTCTAATAATAAAAAAATCTCCTGGTCCCTCCGGAGGGTGCCGTAAAAACCCACCCTCTCCCTCCTGGAGAGGGCTGCGGTGAGGGGATTAAATAAGTAAGATATGGTTTTATTTGTCATATCCCAAACTGCCCACAGGGCAGAAAGCAGAAGCAACATTATCGCCTTTTACGACAGCTTCCTCTGCGAGATGGCTGATGAGGATTAAAAATCAGTGATTTAGCTCCCTCACCCTAGCCCTCTCCCGGAGGGAGAGGGGATTTTTAGAGCTTATCCCATAAAAAGCAAAGCCTTTATTTAAACCCGGCCCTAATTTAAGGGGGATTAACAAGCATCCAATCCCAAAAATTTCCAAAAATCTGCTTGTTTAGCAATGCCAAGTATCCCTTGCGCGGCGAGTAAAGCCGAAACGCTCACGCCAGCCACGCCGCCACCGGGTCTAGTCCAATGCCCTGTGTGATAGAGGCCGGGTAGGGCACCGACTACGCCGGGTCGGTTCGGCCCAATCTGCTCAGGGCTGGGCGCAAAGCCATAGGCGGCACCTTGCTGGTTAAGGGTATAGCGTTCCAAAGTTCTCGGGGAACCCGATTCCACCATCAACAAATGGTCATTAAGCCCTGGAAAATGCCGTTCAGCTTTTTCCAGTAAACGCTGCTGAAAACCACTTTTTGCCAAGCGCCAGGATTGGCCGACGTCAAAAGGACATAGCGTGGTGAGCATCATGATGCTTTGCCCAGCGGGTGCCAGAGAGCTATCGGCTAGCGACGGTAATGTCGCGGAAAACCAGTTGCAACTGCCAGCCTGGCTTAGAGCGTAACTGGCTTCGTGGTCGAAAGATTCGTAGAAAAAGCCTTCGTGGGCGGAGTCCTGTTCGTTGATTGGCAGGTCGGTCGCGATGTAACTGGCGAAGATCGACAAGGAGGGCGAAATTTGCTGCAGACTTTCGCAATAGCCGCTAGGCAATTGCTCCCGGCCGATTAACAACTCGGCAGTTTGGCGCGCATCTATGTTGGAAACCACCGTGTCGGCGCGGATCACTTGACCGTTTTCTAATATCAAGCCGCAAGCTTTGCCGTTTTCAACGCAAATCCGCCGTACACTGGCATTTAATAATACTTCGCCGTCGTGATTTTTAATGGCAGCGGCCAACAGATTGGCATAAACCTGGAAGCTGCCTTGGCAGTAATAACTGCCTTCATAGGTGTAACCTGCCATCATGCTGGCCCAATACAGAAACGACAGCTTAGACGGCGGCAAACCCAGGTAAGGCCATAAAGAAGCACAGATACTTTTTAGAGTGGCATCGCTCAAAAACTCGTCCAGCGCTTGCGCTAGGGTAGTGCGGCGGTAACGCAATAAATTACCCAGCGATAGTGCTGGCGAAACCCGGGTAACTTTAGCTTGTTCCAGTATTTCTTCCGCCAGCATGGCCTCTTCCGCCAGCGTTCGGCACAGTCGAATTAAGCTTAAAAGATTGCCGGTTTCGTGGGGGAAGTGTCGAGTCAACTCGGTGATGAAAGCTTCTTCGCCAGTGTGTAAGGTTACTGCTATGCCCGGAAAAACTGCTTTGGCATACGCCTGAATCGGCAGGAAAACGGCTTTTGTATCTATGCCCACTGCGCGGCAGATTTTATTGATGGTACTGCCGTTGTCGTAGCCAGCGTGGCCGCAACCGCTGACCAGATGTACACCCGAATCGAAATGAAAATCCCGCCGCCTGAAGCCGTGCGCGTAACCGCCCGGTCGGTCGTGTCGTTCTATCAACAACACGGACTTGCCAGTTTTCGCCAGTAAAGCGGCGGTACTTAAACCAC
>CAIOHN010000355.1 GCA_903858105.1 uncultured Pseudomonadota bacterium
AACATGGCATCGACTTTGAAAAAGTCGTATTCAACCGCTTTAAAAATCTCGGCAAAGGGTTTGCCGTAATCTTTGGAAGTAGAGCTGGGTAGTTCTTTAGCCAGTTTTTCGGCGGCTTCATCGCTGCCTTTAACAAACAAATGCACCTGACCGGCAAACAAAATCGCGTCGTTGGTGCGACCCATGGCTTTAACAAAGTTTGGATGCGGCGGGCAAATTGGGGCGCTACCGGTGCCGTCAATGATATTTTCCAACGGAAAATGCAAAGCATGCGCCTTGTGCATCGCCACTTCCAATACCCGACCAACCACCTGCACACCACCTGCCAAACTGCTGGTCGGAGTGACGATGATGGTCAGTTGTTCAGGCGAAACCCCGCAGGCAGCAGCCACTTTTTCGACAATCTCGACTGGCGGCACTGCATCGTTCTCAATGACCAATGCGGTTTGTGCCGCGCTATCGCGATATTCCAATTCTTTGTAAAGTTCTTCGACCGGCTCAACTGCGCCGTCTTTGACTTTGGTCGCCATTGCCCGCGCAGGACCAGAACCCAAAGCATAATATTTGCCGTGCGACAAACTCCAGCCCGCGTATTGACTGCCCAGGCAAGACAACACTGGGTTGGTGGCATGCACATTTATAGTCAGCGGCCAATTTGCGGTATACGCACTTTGCGAAATTGTCGCCGTACCCATGCCGCCCATACAAATTTCAGTGATGATGCGCCCTGCTTCCAAACCGCCTGGCACTTTGATACCGGCATCGATAATCGTACAGCCGTTTTCCAACTTTTCGACACCCAACCGTAACTTGTCAGCATTATCCAAAAGTTGTTGAACCAATGGCTGGGAGAGTTTATTGACACTTGCCTGGTATTGCATGAATTTAACGCCCTGTTTCTAAGATATTTTCAACGATGAGTTGTTGCTGATGCAGATTATCCAGAACCTGCTCCGAGTTTTTTCCGCTGGCAATAATACTGCAAATTGGCTCACCTGCGCCAACAATTGCGCCCGCACAGGGCCGATCTGCCGTCCATTCAAGCCAGTTTAGGGCATCTGGAATAACCAGTTTTTTTTGCGCGTAGACAATTTGATACGCGCCCGGCGATTGGGCCAATTCGATAGCATCAGCCAATTGACCCAAACAAGCGTAAAGGTGCTTTAACAAAATCGATTTTCCGTAAAGCTGCGCGCTAGCGGAAATGCGCGCATTAATTTCCAGCACATAACACACGCCGTCATGCAGGATAAAGTCCAGACTATTCAAGCCTTGCAGCGCATAAAACGCCGACAATTTTTTTACGTAGTGTTCTAAGTGCCTGCGGTTTTCATCGCTTATTTCGGCATGACTGGCAATCCCGGCAAACGTAAATTGCTCACCGTCCTCCGTGTCCATGCACCACTGCTGATTAATACCAACAATCTCGACCCGATCCACGTTGGCAGCAAACAAAACCGACATACTGCGACCAGCCAAATATCGCTGCCAATAACCATTTTCCGCTGCATCGCCTGATCTAAAACGCTTAATACCTGAACCACCCTCGCCTTGCCAGGGCTTTACCAGCCAATCGCCAGCATCGACAGGTTGAGAAAACTCCGTATCCGGGTAAGGAATGGATAAAGACGCCAATTGCGCAAAAAATCCCCGCTTATCCTGCACACGTTGAAAAACCGCGGCAGAATTTCCGACAATTTTAAAGTGCTGCTGCAGATACGCTAAAGTCTCGGGGTAACCTTCAAAGCCACTACCATATAGCAGTTGGGTAATCCCATAGCGCTGTGCTACAAATTCGACAGCAGCCTGCACATCATCGAGCGCCAATGACCTGACTTGCAGGGCTTGTAATGCCATTTCTCGGGTATCGCTATCGGCAAAGCAATCCACAGCCACCACAACGCAGTCGATATCCTTGCACATCTGCACCAACATTCGTGCCGATTTAGCGATGACTAACAAAGACTTAGGCAATACAGACACGGGCATTTTAATAACAAAAACAATTAATCGGCAAAAAACACTAGATTTAAGAAAAATCTTCTGGAATAATAAGCGGCTGTTGGAGAGCTGGCTGAGCGGTCGAAAGCGGCGGTCTTGAAAACCGTTGAAGGTTTATCCCTTCCTGGGGTTCGAATCCCTAGCTCTCCGCCATACTATTGAAAAAGCCCTTGTAAATCAAGGGCTTTTTTATGCCTGTCGATTTTGTGTTACCAGTTGTGTTACCAGTTGGCGCGATATTGGATTGTGTCCCCTATCAACGAAACCCAAAGGCAATCGCCACCGGGCTGTGGGTCTCGTCGTCGTTGATCGCTTCAACACCCGTCCATGTTTTGTTGATCTGGGCAGACGGTATCCGGAAAACATCACCCGCGGCATTGACCACGGACTTGCGTAAAGCGTCGTCCATGTCGCCTTGGCCCACTTGCTTGGCAACTTTCAGAATGTCACCAAACATGCGGGTTCCCACCGCGCCGCCGTAATCGCCACCAGGCAGGCCCATGGCAGGAGAGAAGCTGAAATCCGGTTGGTTATTACTGCTGATCATCCAGACTTCAATGGATCTAGTTTATTGAAATGGTATTATCGACCTTGATCCGCTGGTCGTGTTTCTCCAGCCATTGAGCTAAATCAATATTCTTCGAACTGGAT
>CAIOHN010000356.1 GCA_903858105.1 uncultured Pseudomonadota bacterium
CAAAGCGATCCAGACAGTTTTCTAAAAGGCGCTGCTAGCGACGGCCTGGCTGAAGCGGAAATCGAACAACTGATCGAAGACAGAAAAACCGCCAAAGCCAACAAAAACTGGGCGCAAGCCGACAGCATTCGCGATCAGTTAAAAGCCCAAGGCATAGTTCTGGAAGATGTTGCCGGTGGCAGCACCATCTGGCGCCGCGAGAATTAAGGAAACCGCATGAGCGAAATCAAAGACAAATCGGTACAGCTATTTCTGGACGAGTTAGCCAGCAAACAAGCCACGCCTGGCGGCGGTAGCGCGGCGGCGGTGATGGGTGCGCAGGCCGCGGCTTTGGTCAGCATGGTCTGCAATCTGACCATCGGCAAACCCAAATACGCAGAAGTTGAAACGCAGATGCAGGCTTTGTTAATCGAATCCGAAGCCCTGCGTGAGACTTTAATCGCTATGATCAAAGCCGATGTCGATGTGTTTGATAAGTTGATGGCTTGCTACGGCTTGCCGAAAGCGACCGATGAAGAAAAATCGCTGCGCAGCGCGCAAATCCAGGCGGTGTTAAAACAAGCCACTATCGTACCTTTGGAATGCGCCAAAGCCTGCGCCAAGGCGATTGACCTAAGTCGTGTGGCTGCAGAAAAAGGTAATCTGGGTGTGATTAGTGATGCTGGCGTGGCAGTAATGGCGGCTTACGCCGGACTAAAAAGCGCAGCCCTTAACGTGCAAATCAACGCTGCCAGTTTAAAGGACAGGGCGTTTGCCGAGACCCAACTGGCCCAACTGCAAGACATATTGCAAGTTGGCGAGTTGGCCACTGCGCAAATTTACGCCATCGTCAGCGACAAATTGTAAGGCTAAGCCGATTTAGATCTGCTTGACGTTGATGTTCAAGGTCTGAATTCGATAAGCAATCTGTCGCGGCGTCATATCCAGCAATCTGGCGGCCTTGGCTTGCACCCAGCCGCTTTGTTCCAGTGCGGCGATGACGCGTTCGCGTTCGTCCATGTTTTCGTCGTGTAGATCAACATGTTTGATCGATTGCGGCGTACGACTGATGCCAATCTCGTTTTCCAGGCCGGTGCTGGCGATGACTTCGCGGTCGATGATACCTTCCTGACTCATAATCGCGGCCCGCTCCAGGCGATTTTCCAGTTCGCGGACATTGCCCGGCCAATCGTGTTTCATCAAAATTCGGATCGCGCTTTCCTTGACTTCCAGCGGTCGGCCACCTTGCTGCCGTGAAATTCTGTTTAATAAAAAGCTGGCCAATTCCGGAATATCTTCGATACGCTCGCGTAGCGGCGGCATCTGGATAGGCATGACATTCAGGCGGTAATACAAATCCTCGCGAAAATTGCCTTCGGCGACTTCCTGTTCCAGATTGCGGTTGGTGGCGGCGATTATTCGCACATTCACTTTCAAGGTCCTGACGCCACCCACGCGCTCAAATTCGCCTTCCTGCAATACCCGTAGTAATTTGGCTTGAAACGACGCGGAAATTTCGCCAATTTCATCGAGAAACAATGTGCCGTTGTCAGCCAATTCAAACCGGCCTTTACGTTGACCTATGGCGCCGCTAAACGCGCCTTTTTCGTGACCGAACAGCTCCGATTCCAGCAAGGTATCGGGTAATGCCGCGCAGTTAAGCTTCAAAAACGGACCGTTGGCGCAGGTCGAGTTAAAGTGAATGGAACTGGCGACGACTTCCTTGCCGGTGCCGGATTCGCCGCGAATCAGCACGGTGGTATGCCATTTGGCTACCTGACGGATAATGTCGAACACTTTTAGCATGGGCTCTGAATGGCCGATGATATTTTCAAAGCGGTAGTTTTTAACCAATGCTTGTTTCAAATAGTCGCGTTCGCTGGCCAGTTCGTTTTGCTTGCGCTCCATCACGCGCAGCATATTTACGCTGTGCGCAATCAAATTGGCCACCATTTCCATAAACCGGGCGCGTTCGCCAAGAAAGGTCGAACTGCAAGGTTGGGCGGCCAGGATGCCCACCACCTCGCCTTGTTCCACGGCCAGCGGTGAACCGATAAAGGGCAGGTCGGGGTTGTAAACCCCCAAACGGCTTAAAAAGCGTGGTTCGTCAGCGATGCGTTCCACCACGATGGTGCTGCCTTCGTCTAGTATCGCTCCCACCAGGCCCTCGCCGGGTTGATACCGCACCGAGCGGTCGATGCCTTCGCCGTAAATTTCGCAGATGCTCATGCTGTCATCTTCGACGTCGCGCAGCGTGATCATGCCAAAGTGCAAGCCGCTGCGTTTATGCAAAATTTCCAGAATACCCTTCAGCTTAGTACGCAAATCGTGGGTGCTATTCAGTAATTGGCTAACCAGAAACAAGGTGTCCAGTTCGGATTCAACGAGCAATAGGCGTTCACTCATGGATATTCACCATGGCCGAGTTTTTTAGACTGGGGAAGCGGATTTTAAAACTACAGCCATTTTGATAATCGGGGTCTATCTCGATCATGCCGCTGTGTTGATTAACGATTTCCTTACTCATAACCAGTCCCATGCCAGCCTGAACGCCGGACATATTGTGCGAGGTAGTGAAAAACGGTTCGAATACTTTGTTGCGTTGATGGGCCGGAATACCGGGGCCGGTATCGGTGATCACCACGCACACCCAATCGCGGTCGGCTGCGGTGGTAATTTTAATGGCGCGCTCTGAGCTGCCAGCACGATTCATCGCATTGACGGCGTTGTCTATCAGTTGCTTAAACAGCATGCGCAATTTGTTTTCCGAGCCCAGAATCGACGGCAATACCGGGTTGGGCTGCCAATCCACAACCATGCCATTGGCCAGGAATTTGGTGCTGTACAGCATCATGACTTCGTGCAGCAATTGATTTAAATTGACCGGCACCACAGCCGATTCCGGAATTTTCGGAACGCAGCGTTGCAAGGTATTTAATGTTTCCGCGCCCATTTGCTGTACTTGACCCAGCAAGTCGCGCAGGGCTTCATTATTGCCATCTTTGCGTTGCGCCATAATTTGGATGGCGGCATTGATTTGATTTAGCGGTTGGCGGATTTGATGCATGGCACCCAGCAAGGTTTCGCGGATACTGCGGATGTGCTCCTCTTCGGCCAAAATAGTGCGTAAGGTTTGAATTTGCAGTTTTTCCTGCTGGCGGCGCAACGCACTGACGTCGTTAATGGTCAGCAATAAATAATCTTTGGATTGACTGGTTAAAGTGGACCCCGAAAACCAGACAGTAGTTTAAGCTATGCCCTGACGGAAAATAATAGGTAGGACATGAGCGAAAGCAAACGGAAGATATTTACTGGGGCACAAAAAGCCAAGGTCGCCTTGGAAGCCGTCAGAGGCGC
>CAIOHN010000357.1 GCA_903858105.1 uncultured Pseudomonadota bacterium
TGTTCCTGGGCGGCGGCTTGCAGCGGGTCTATAAAAAACTGTTTTACCTGCGACAGAAACGCCGGAATGGCTGTCTCTGGCCAGATAATTACATCCGAATCCCAATGCTGTTCAGTCAGGGTTTGATAAAGCTTAAGGGTGTTGAGTTTTTGACTGGGCTGCCATTTGTGTTCCTGACCGATGTTGCCTTGCACCAAGGTAATCTTGATCGGCGCACCAGCGGCTTGCGTCCAGGCCACGGTTTTTAAGTAGCTGCCGCCACCCCAAATTAGAACTAGCAGCGGTAGACATTGTATGACAGGCAATTTGCCACGCAGCATCTCTACCGCAGCAAAAGCCGATAATGCCAATAAAAAGCCAAGCCCATAAACGCCGATCAGCGGCGCGAAACCAGCCAATGGCGTCGATAGCTGACTGTAAGCGATTTGCAGCCACGGAAAACCGTTTAACAACCAGTACCCGCGAAAATACTCCACCGCCACCCAGATAAAAGCCGCAGCAAAAACCCGCAACCACGCCCCTTGCCAAGCCGAGGCTTTGGTAATCAACCAGCCGGTCAAAGCCGGAAATAAGGCCCACACCGCCACCAATAATGCGGTCAAGGCAACCGCGCTGTATGGATCGGCACCACCAAAATCGTGAACACTGATATATACCCACCAAATGCCGGAGCCAAACAAGCCCAAGCCGAACAAATAGCCCGTCAATGCAGCCTGTTTGGCTGTTTGGCCTTGCCATATGGCATAAATCGCCATCAACGCTGCTACAGCAGAGTACGCATAATCGTAAGGTGCAAACGCAGCCGTCAGCAGCGCGCCCACTACCATAGCCGCTATGGCATAAATTCCTATCAATTCACGCTTCATTATTTTGCTATCTCAAAAATCGGTCTCGTATTTTATGCGGGCTCAGGCTGTGTATACAATTGCTTGATGCTTTTAACACTAAATCTGAACTAAACTTAGCTATTAATCCAAGCTTCTATTTGCACGAAAGCACATGACAGAAAACGTATCGCTACCTTTTGAGCTGTCCAGCGAATCCCTGAACGGATGGCTAAATTCTTTAAATACCTTGGCACCTGCCAGTGCTGCCAATCAGTTAAACCGTGCCATTAAACAACTGAATAGCTTAGATGCGCCCGCTGCTACCGTTTTGCCGCTGTTGATTAATTTAACGCCGCTGACGCTACACTTATCCAACGCCTTATACCTGCTGACAAGAGCCGAGCCCGACATTCTGGCCAATAGCAAAACCTTGAAAATAGCCAAGCTATCCATCCAGTTGCTCAGGCATTTGGCTTTAGGATTTTGCCGGGTAGCCGAAAGCCGCCCACTTGACGCAGCACCGCTGCAAATGGCGATATTCTATGGCTTGCAGCTTGCCGGACATTGCTTGCGCGGTAGTTCGCTGTTTTACGAAATGCCGTCGGCAACTTTGTGGAAAAAAAGCGGTGTGCTTTATACCATCGCAGCCAAACATCACTTGCTACACGAAGCGGTATCGGTAAAACCACAAGAATTTAAACAACTGACCAGCATAGAAGCAGTCATTAAGCGTAATCTATTGTTTGCGATCTGCATGCCCTGCCGCTATGCAAACCCCGACATCATCCAATTATTTCAACTCGCCAATCAACATCAGCAGCGTTTGCAAATTGGAACGCAGCCGATTCGTGACTACAACTTTTATTGGGATTTGAACAATCAGCCTTGCCCGGCAAAGCGCGCCGCTGAAACACTGCCATCCGGCAGTGTTTCCATTATCAGCGAAGATCTGGGGAACGCGTTACAACTTGGTGAAATCCAAACCGCGCTAAAACCCGGCATACCGGTCAGGCTAGGCTTACACTTAGTTAGCTATCGCAATGTGTTTAAGTCGGTTGAAGTGGGACCGGTCAAGCCGGCTCATTTACTGGAAGGTTTTGTAGGGATTTGCGCGCAACTGCAAGGATTGGATAAGTTATCCAAAATTATGAACCTAAGTGCCCAGACGAGCCGAGGTAAACCCGTGCCAGCGGACATGACCTTGATTCCGTTGGAGCATGAAAAAAGCTTTTTCAAACCGCTAAACGCTATCGTCACAGATGCCCTGCATTACGACTCGCATCTTAATTTGTTACGCACTAACAGCAAGCAGTTTCTGGTAGCGGAAAGCGCTGCCGCTTATTGTTTGACCGGCGATCTTGCCCTGCTTTGCCGCGACCAACAACCCTCGCAACTTGTCATCATTCGCCAGCAAGGCGTTTACGAAGATGTAACCTTGATTTTGTTGGAGCCGATTATTGGCAGCCTTTCGATATGTGACGTAATAGATACTGAAAAAACCAGCCAAAAAGCGCTATTGATTAGCGCAGAATCCGATAGCCCAGAAGTGGTGTTGGCTAGCGGAAAATACGGTCTGGGCAGCAAAATAACAGCCCAGTATGACAAATCTTTCTTTCTAAAAGCCTGTATGGAAAGCAACGCCTATTTTGCGCGCTTTAAGATCAGTTTTGAGGTTTAGGACGACGCGACATTCCAGCATCACAGTATCAGGCTGGCAAAAAAAAGCCGGTGTTACCCGGCTCAATACGCTGCTAAGCACTTAAGGTACGGCACTCTCATGGGTTTAACGCAAACGCAGACTCCTAGCACTGGCTAACAAATCCAATGCAGAGCTAGCATCACGATCATCGGCAAAACCATCTATCCAATCCAGTGAGGCTCCCAAGCACGCTTTGTACTTACCAGCAGCGTCTTTGTATTTCGCTGTCGGCTTCCCTTTCCCATCATGAAAGCGATCATCTTTCATTACTTGGCTGTGTTTGTGTTCTTTGGAAGGCATAGGCTGTTCTCCTGAAAATCGCAGACACAGCCTATCAACAAGTCAGTTGCTTACTCTATACGTGCGAACACTTACAAAGGCGTGACATTTTCTGCTTGCGGGCCTTTTGCGCCGCTGGTCACTTCCATCGTTACCCGCTGACCTTCTTGCAATGTCTTGCGACCACTGCCCTGGATGACACTAAAGTGTACAAATACGTCTTTGCCGCCATCTTGCTCGATGAAACCAAAACCTTTGTCATCGTTGAACCACTTAACTTTGCCTTCTACTAATGCTGCCATAAATCTCTCTTACTGTATAAAAAAACCATTGCTGGTGTAGTTACCGGCGTAATTTAATATCACCGGATTTGCCTAAGCCTCGATTTTAACAAGGCAAATTAACAACTTGATGAAAAACAAAAACCGATCAACCCGTTTAATTGCACAAACTCGACACTCATCCTGCCCTAACATAATAGTGTACCCAAGCGGTTAATGCTGTTAAATTCCTGCAGCCATAAGCGCCAGCATAAACACAAGTGTTAGCAAAACGCCCGCTCCCAGTCCGTAGGAGAACCACCTAAAGTTATTCTCACCCATTAAAACCTCCCGCATTCAATTTAAAAATCTGGCATAAAATCGCATGGTTAGCGGCGCTATGGGATTGATGCTGATCCAACGCGATTACTCGGCGCGATCAGACCTTGTCAGGGTAACTCACTATACAATCAACTTGTCTCTCAGACGAATTAAGCCCGAAAATAAGCGACTATCTGCTGAACTTGCCGCTGCCTGCACACGCATGGCGGTGTCTCAGTTGTACAAGCGCCAAGGCAACGTCTTACTGTTTATAGTCGTCCTAATTCTTCGATGAGTCTGTTCGCTAGCGCACTAACGGTGCGTTGTGTCTAAGATGGTGGAAGCAAGAGCGGGGTTGAGGGTTTTGCAGATAACGCTAGGATTTAGTGAAAACCTGATTGGTAATGCCATGCGGCACATGCGCAGCAGCCACTTGATGCAACTCTGCCGATTCGCAATGGCCTTTTTGATCGTCAAAAAAAATGTCGGCACCAAATGCTTTTAAAAAAGCGCCCTTGGGCATGCCGCCCAAAAACAGCGCCTCATCAATCCTGATGCCCCACGCCCGCAAAGTCCGCACCACCCGTTCATGCGCGGGCGCAGCGCGGGCAGTGACCAGCGCCGTGCGTATTGGCGACAACTCCTGATCAAAATGCGTCTGGATGCGGTGCAAGGCACTTAAAAAGCCCTTGAGCGGCCCGCCCGGCAAAGGATTATGCGCTTCGTGGCGTTCGTTGGCGGCAAAGGCGGCCAAGCCGTGTTGCTGATAAATGCGCTCGGACTCATCGGAAAACAAAACCGAATCGCCGTCAAAAGCAATCCGTAATTGTGCAGAAGGATTGGCCACCGCGCCGGAGACAATCGTCGCAGCAGCGTAACCGGCGGCCAAGGCTTTTCTGACATCTTCGCCATTGGCCGACAAAAACAAATGCGCGCCGAACGCCGGAATGTACTCGTAAGGCGACACACCGCTGGTAAACGCCGCGCGACTGATGGCCAGTTCGTGATGATTAATGGAATTAAATATCCGCAAGCCAGTATCGCCGCTGTTTTGCGAAAGCAAAATAATCTCCACCAGCGGCGCACCGGGAAAGGCTTTGTTCAAGTCCAGAAATTTCTTTACCAGCGCAAAACCAAAGCCAGGTTGCAGAATTTCGTTTTCATGCTCGATTTGATAGCGGCAGAAGGCTTCTTTGCCTTGCTCTTCAAAAATCGCATGCGATTCGTCCAGATCAAACAAAGCCCGCGAGGACACCGCCACCACCAATTTTTGATTATCCATGCTGCGCTGCCCTAGTCTTTATTGCGGGTAACCCACACAGAATCGAGATTAAGGGTTTTCTTGATTTTTGCCGCGTAGGCTGCCGCCTCGTATTGGCTTTTAAAGCCATCGACATACAAGCGATACCAGTTTTCGCCTTTGGCTTCAGTTTTGACAACCTTGGCGGGCACGCCTTTGCCGGCAAATTCGTCGGCTTTGCTTTTGGCATACCAATCTTGCTTAAAGGCGATCAGATTAACCGCCCAGTTTTCTTCGACCACCACCGGCTTTTTCTTTTCCGGCTTGGGCGCGGGTGCCGCGACGACTGTCCGGCCTTTTTCCAGGGCGTTTACCTTGCTTTGCAAGGTTTCTATGGCCGCGCCAATTTGCATGAGTTGATTCGCCGATTCACCGGTTTGTTTAGGTTGATCCGCCCCGGCTTTACTCGGAGCGGGTTCACTATGCGCTGCCTTGCTCAATTCAGCGATTTGCGTAGACATTACCCCGCTGCTAACCGTCAACTCATCCAGTTGTTTGCGGAGCATTTCCTTATCGGCGGCGTCATTGGTTGGCGCAGCGCTGACCTGTTCCTGCAGTTTGCCGATTATCGTCACCAATTCATCGACCTGCGACTTGGCGATCATGCCCTGAATACCCAAACCCGTGCCAACCAAAAGCGCCAACGCTGCCACGCCATTGGCAACATAAGCCGCCACCGGCTTTTTAGCCGCGATGGCATCTACGGCCCGTTTGGTTTTTTTCTGCTCGGTTTGCAAGCTGTCCAGGCTATCCAGACACGCGGTCAATTCGGCTTTTCCGGCCAATTCGGTAAGATCATGCCGGGTTTGTTGATGATGCTTTTTCAGATCGACAATTTGCCGGTTGATGGTCGTAATGTCAGCGCTGTGATCGATTACTTGTACCGGTGGTGGAAGCGGCTCGGGAATCGGCGCTGCTTCGGCAGCAACTTCCGCAATCAGCAGATCATCTTCGCCGGACTGTTCTGCTTCTGCCTCTTGCTCCGCTACCGACTCTACCAACAACTCTGAATCCAATACCAGTTCAGCGTCCGGCTCTGCTTCCAGTTGCTCGACGTTGATTACATCCACTTCGTCAAATTCATCAATTTGCTGAGTCACTGGCATGACCGGCTCATCATCTGCGGAAATATCAAAATCCGCCATTAAAAAATCGGCGTTGTTGCCAAGCGGTGCAGCATCTTCGGAAAACTCATCAATTTCCGTCATATCCTCCAACTCATCATGCTCAGCGGCAGGCAGATCTAGGACAGGCGCTTGGTCGGCAAAGTCAGCAATCTCACCGACACGTTCCAATTCAGCGACTTCCTCAAATACCTCGGCGGCAGCTGGCTGATTTTCCACATTGACTAAGTCGGCCAAACTGCTGTCTATTTCGGTTTGCTCTCGGCCAGGATTAATCGCTATATCGTTAGCAAAATCATCGGCAAACTCATCCATATCAATAAGCTCTTGCTGGTTCTCAGCCTCGACAACGTCGTCTAACGCGTCATCGATACCAGATTGTTCCCGGCTCGGATTTATGCCAATGTCGCTCGCAAAGTCGGTATCGAATTCGTCAATATCCTCGGCCAAGCTGGACTGACCGGCCAGGCTATTGGCTTCAAGCAAATCATCAATGTCGGCAAAATCGTCGATTTCCTGCTGGGCGTTACGCTCGAAGGACTCGTCCCCCACCAGCAAGCGGTCGATGGCTTCGTCGTCTTCTATCGTGCCGACTTCCTGATTGGTGCTGTCGCCGATGTTCAGCATGGCGTCCAAATCGTCAGCGAATGCATCCAAGGTTTTTTTGTTTTTACTACCAGTCGATTCAGCCATGTTTTTTCTCGTTTACGCCGCAGAGTAATCCGCCAAAGCTCATTTGACGGCTGTCACCAAAGCATTGACCTCAATGCGTTGCTTTAATTCTATCTGTCGAAAGCCCGCGTCGGCCAACTGAGCCAAGGCCACGGCTTCGCGCATGATGTGATTTGCCGATTCGTCGCTGAACAGATGAATAATCCAGTGCTCCAGCAAGTCCAGCCGATTGATGCCGATCAAGGCTTTAAAATAGCCAGCCACTTCTTTTTGCGTGCTGCGCGTATGCGCGGCGATGTCGTCCAGTGCGTAGCGGTCACCGTTTACAAATCGGCCGCCCGGTTTTAATACCCGGTATATTTCAGCCAGCACCTGCTGCCGGTAATCAGCTTGAAAGTTATGCAAAGTATAGGCCGACGCAATCACGTCGACGCTATTGCTTGCCAATGACTGCAAGGCAGTCAGCGCGTCGTCGCCCGAAAAACTCAAGCGGCCCTGCTCTACCCAGTTTTGCAAACTCTGTTTCGCCTGATTTTGCATGGTCGGTTCGTTATCGACACTGAGCAGCTTAACCTCGGCGTCTGCCCCTAAAGCAGACAGAATGGCCAGCGTGGTAATACCGGTACCGCCTCCCAATTCCACCAAGGCTGCAGGGGGTGTATCGCAACAATAGTCAGCCACTTCTACGCCAACCAATCGACTCATTTCCGTCGCTGTCGGGCAAATCAGTTTTAACATTTGATATTCCTGGCCCATTACGCCAGAAAACATCGCATCAAAAGGTGTATCGGCCATCATGTCTTAGCTTTTAATTTTTGTTTGGCATCGTAAGCGGCTAACTGTTCGGCAGTCGCTTCAGTTTGAAATTTTTCTTTCCATTCGCTATACGGCATACCGTAGACAATCTCCCTGGCCTGTTCGTAATTAATGTCCATTCCACGCTCGGCTGCGGCTGCGGCATACCATTTTGCCAGGCAGTTACGGCAAAAATCGGCCAACACCATCAGTTCGATATTTTGTACTTCGGTATGCTGTTGAAAATGGCTGAGCAGTTGCCTGAAAGCAGCGGCTTCCAGCTCGACATTTGGGGTTTGAAGCATGAAATCCTCCTTTAAAATCGGTATTTTAGCAGCAAAGCCGCGCGACTCATGTACAATTGCAAACAAAGATTCTACAATGAAGTATTAATAATCAGGCTTTTAATGTCGCTCAGTGAACACCATACATAGTTCATCCTTGGCTTTCTACCCGGTCGGTTATAACCAGCCGCAAACTGGCCGTGTGGACAGTAATCGCGTCGAAAAAGCCAAGCTTGAAGGCGATGTAACAACTGGAATTGCGCAAAATAAGGATTTACCCAAAGCGTCTTCGATTGAACAAATCACGGCAGCTTTGGCAGAAAATGGCTTAGCCGCCAGTAACAACGACAATCAGCCCACAAATTCTAAAACATTAAAAGCATTGAACGCCTATACAGATAACCGAAATCAACCTGCACAACTCCGCGTTTCCGAAATTATTTCCGGTATCGACCTTTACGCCTAATTATCCCGCCCAATTTTATTCGTCAACCATGAAACCGCTTTTAGAGTTTTTCCCTATTGTCCTGTTTTTTGTCGCCTTTAAACTGTACGACATTTACATCGCCACTGCGGTAGTCATCGCAGCTACCATCGTGCAAGTCATCACCTATTGGCTACTGTATCGCAAAGTGGAAACCATGCAGTGGATTACGCTGGGTTTGATTGTGGTGATGGGCGGCGCGACCTTGTATTTGCAAGATGAACAATTCATCAAGTGGAAATTGACCATCATCGAATGGCTATTCGGCGGTGCTTTTTTAGTTAGTCAATTCATCGGCAAAAAAACCTTTATCGAGCGGATGATGGGCGCCAACCTTGAATTGCCTGCGCGGATCTGGAAGCGCTTGAATGTGAGCTGGTCTTTGTTTTTTATCAGCATCGGATTTTTAAACCTGTATGTGATGTCCAACTACAGCACCGACGACTGGGTTAGCTTTAAAACCTTTGGTGTGCCCGGTTTGATGTTGATTTTTATTGCCGTGCAAATGGTGTTTTTGTATAAGTACGTGCCAAACCCAGAGGCCAAAGAATAATGTTGTACGCCATCATTGCAGAGGATGTTACCGACAGCCTGAGCAAACGCCTGGCTGCCCGACCGCTACATCTGCAAAGACTGCAAGACCTGCAGGATCAAGGCCGCCTGGTTTTAGCCGGCCCGCATCCGGCAATAGACAGCGCCAATCCTGGCGAAGCTGGCTTTACCGGCAGTTTGATCGTTGCCGAATTTACCGATTTACAGGATGCCCAGACCTGGGCAAACGCAGACCCTTATCTCAGCGCGGGTGTTTACGCCAGCGTTACCGTCAAACCTTTTAAACAAGTATTTCCCCAATGACAGCCGACACTATCAGACAGAAGCTGGATGAAGCTTTTAAGCCAGAATTAATAGAAATAATCGACCATAGCGCCGCACACGCCGGGCATGCCGGCAATAAAGGCGGAGGTCATTACCATGTCACTCTCGTATCCGCTCAATTTGAAGGCAAATCGCTGGTGCAAAGACACCAATTGGTTTATCAAGCCCTGGGCGACATGATGAAGGATGAAATTCATGCCCTGGGCATCAATGCTTTAACCCCCTCTGAAAACAGCAAAGGAAATTCTTGATATGAAATTGAAACTTATCCCTCTGATACTGGCCAGTGCAACCCTGTTGCCAGGCTGCTTTGAAGAAAAAGCTAAAGATGCGGCCGCAACATCAGCGCCTGCAGTCAGCAAAGAGGACGCAGTAGCGTCGGTTAATGGCACTTATATCAGCAAAAAAACCCTGGAAACCCTGGAAAAAGAAATTTCCGAGCGTAGCCAAGGCCAAACCTTCCCTAAAGAACAACTTTTGGAAGAATTGATTCAGCGCGAATTGCTGATTCAACAAGCCGTTCAAAAGCAATTGGACAAATCCCCTGAAGTGATCGAGCGTATGGCTACCGTCAGAAACTCATTGCTGTCACAAGCCGCTTTGCAAGATTATCTAAAAGCCAACCCGGTTACTGACGAAGAAATCAAAGCCGAGTACGACTCCAAAATGGCCAATATGGGCAGCGAATACAAAGCCCGCCACATTTTGGTTAAAACCGAAGACGAAGCTAAAAAACTGATCGCCGAACTGGAAAAAGGAGGCGACTTTAGCGCATTGGCCAAAAAACATTCAATCGACCCTATGGGCTCAGAAGGTGGCGATTTAGGCTGGTTTACCGCAGACCGCATGGTGCCGCCATTTTCAGAAGCTGTGGTTGCGTTAGAAAACGGCAAATACAGCAAAACTCCGGTACAAACTCAGTTTGGCTGGCACGTGATTTTGCGTGAAGAATCCAGAGCCTTGACTCCACCGCCATTCGACGCCGTTAAGGAACAGATTCGTCCAATGCTGCAACGTCAAAAAGCTCAAACCATGATTGAAAACCTGCGCAAAAGCGCCAAGGTTGAAGTCTTGTTGCCGCCGACACCACCAAAAGCAGAAGCCGCTCAACCGGCTGCGGCTGCAGAACCACAAACCGCTGCACCAGCAACTGAGCCAGCGACGATTGAACCAGCCCCGGCAACACCCGCAGAACCATCTGCACCTGCACCTGCACCTGCTGCAGAAATACCAGCTGCTCAACCGGCCGCTGCTGCCAAATAGCATCTTGCTTAACAAACAGGGCGGATTACCGCCCTGTTTTATTTTAACCACCCCCCTTCGACGAACCCGGCAGCCTTGCTGCGAATCAGCCTGCTGCATATTCCACTTTAAACCAGCCACCCATTCCGTTACGATTACGCCAGTAGTGAATGGCGGCTTTGGGAAGGGGCGAATTGTCGTAATCGACCCATAAGCGACACTCGGGTATATAAAATTCAAAAGTATTTTCTGCGCTGGTTTTAGAAAAGCAGACGTTCAATTCAACGAATAGGATTAACAATTTACCTATCTTGGATAAGTCTTATTAGCACTTTGCTACCGAATTCCTATACGCTTGTATTCAAAACGATCTAACGATAACCGAGCGGAAACTTTTATTTCTATGCCGTCAAAAGCAGTGCCGATATTCAAGGCCACGGCGGCCAAGACCGCGTCGTGAACAGTGCCAACAGCGGAGCCGTTAAACACCTTCTCTACATTAATTTTGTAAGTAAGCGCCTTATCCACCCGGATAACGGCGCTTTTTTATGCCTCGCGGTTACGTGTTTTCACGTACTTTTCATCGCCAGAATAAGTCATATGACACAGTGTTCCCTAGGATTTCTTGGTGGGCGCTTAGTACATTGTTGAAATATCAGCTTGGCTAGAATTTATTATCAATGCCTAACTACATGTAAATATTATATTTCAACAATAAACAGCACTACAGAACGCAGCCCGCACCAGAATCATGGAATAGTTTTTGCTTCACTAGAAGGTTTTTTGGTAAAAAACAA
>CAIOHN010000358.1 GCA_903858105.1 uncultured Pseudomonadota bacterium
GAACCCAATAATAACTAAAAACTCAGCTCAAATCGGTTAACGCTTGCCAACTTTCTCTTAGCCTGTCTATTTGGCTGATGTCCAGTTGCCCGGTGCGGCAATGTTGCCGACATATGGCTCCGCGAAACCCCAAATAATCCGCCCCCAGCGGCAATAACACCGCCACATCTTCGACACGTAACGACCCGGCCAAACCGGTTAACAAGCCCAGGTCGCTTGCCCTATCCACAAAGGTTTGCAATTGCGTCAGGTTCATAATTTGGGTGAGCGAGCCGCGTTGTTTATCCATGGTGTCCAGCATTACACCTTTAAAACCCGCCTTGGCTAAGCGTTCAATAACGAGAAAATCGGGCTGGGCATCGGCAAACAATACCGCCACCATGGCCACACCCTGGGCAGCCATGGTTTGTAAACTATCGATACAGGCTTGCCAGTCGCCACCCGGGAAAAAACCGATTTTCACATAATTAACGCCAGTAGCAGCCATGGCTTGCACGGCCTCCAGCACCAAAGCTGGCTGCATCGGTAAATCGCCAATGGTGGCACTAACGCATGAATCAGCTGGTAATGAACGGACAATAGCCGCAACCGTTGCAGTGTCCAAGGCTCCCAACGCACCTTTTGCCGGTTGTTTTAAGTCGATGATATCGACGTCTGCGGCGGCTACCAACAAAGCCTCGGCTAAATTACTAACGCTAGCCAACATGGCGGTCATGCTTGAACTCCGCGGCGATGCTGTTCAATAGTCTCCATTAACCAGCTCCAGGCTTGCAACTCGCGTTCACCGGCAGTTTTATCCAGCCCGATGCGCAAATAATCCAGCTCTGACTGAATTTTTTCCCACGGCAATCTATCCAGGCGACTGATTAAAATCGCCGCTTCCAGCACGGCAAATTGCGCCCGATTGAAGCCTTGAAACGGTCGATGATTGACGCTATGCACCGCTTCGCAGAATAATTTGGGCCGGGTATCGTCGTCTTCGACTCGCACTAACTTCAGTTCGGTGTGGGCCAGCGTATCGGCTAAATAATGTCCGGCTATTTGCTGGGCAGGCAATAAAGGCCAGTCGCGGCGACCTGTGAGACAACCGGCAAAAATCCGCACATCGTCGCAATAATTGATAACGGCAACCCCGCTTTGCAGCAGATTTTCCAGGGTGGTCGAGGGCCGAAACGGCAAGATAATATATTGATCTTTATCAACATGTACCCCCATCGGCGCGATATGGGGATCGCCGTGCAGATTGACGGTGGTGATGAGGGTTTCTTGAATCATAGCTGTTTAGGTCTATCCTGAAGCGTAAGATGTCGGCGAGCCAAAGCGTAATTTTAATCTCGCCAGCCGTCGCTATGGGATTTATTTTACAGCACACTGTTCCATCCAACACCAATCAGGCTATACCTTTATGCACGCCATTAATATCGCCGACTTGTCCATTCTGCTGATCGAGCCGTCGCCGACGCAGTTGAAAGTCATCGTCCAGTATTTGCGCGGCGAGGGCATTGCCGCCATCGAGGGCGTCAGCACGGCCGCTACTGCAATGGCATCGCTGCGCAATCATCAGCCTGATTTGATTATCAGCAGCCTATACCTGCCGGATATGATGGCCACCGAATTGGTCGAACAACTGCGGGGAGACGAGGTTTTAAGCCATATTCCGTTCATGCTGATTTCCAGCGAATCCAGCTTTGCGGTACTCGACACCATTCGTCAGGCTGGCGTCGTGGCGATTTTGCCCAAGCCGTTTGCCCACGAAGATTTAAAAAACGCCCTGCGCGCCACGATCGAATTTATCGATCCGCAAGAAATCACGCTGGAACATTACGATATAGAAAACGTGCGGGTTCTGGTGGTTGACGACAGCACCCTGGCCCGCAAGCATATCAGTCGGGTATTGAATAATATGGGTATCGTCAAAATCACCCAGGCCGTAGATGGTCAGGAAGGCGTGGATATATTCAGCCAGGATCAGGACGCCTTCGATCTGATCATCACCGATTACAATATGCCGCTGATGGACGGTCAACAGTTAATCAAAACCATCCGCCAGGATTTAGGCAATTCCATCGTGCCTATCTTGATGGTGACCAGCGAAGAAAATGAAACTCGGCTCAGCAATGTCCACAAAGCCGGGGTTTCGGCGATTTGCGACAAACCCTTTGACCCGCAAACGGTTAAGGAAATGCTGTTCAGAGTGCTGGAGCCTGATTGAGGCTTTAAAACAGCCTCAGCACTACGCATTTGTTTGATCGGTCAATTTATCGAGCCGATGCTGTACCTCAGTACAATCGTTATCCCAAACGATGAACGTTAAAATACCCCCTTATTGCTAGGGGGACTTATGGCAAAAAAAACCACAGAAGATTTGCTGAATAATTGGGCTTTGTATGTGCAGGCATATAGGGCTCGCCAACGCTTATACACCATGATGCCTAAGGTCGAGGCAAACCGATTCCGACGTATTTTGGCAAAGGTCGAAAAACGAGTCGATCGCAGACGAGGAAAGCACCAGGCTTACGATCAACAAGATCACCCAAATTAGCTGACATACTTTTGGGAAATCATCGATAAATTTATCGGCTTTCAAAATCACAAAAACCTGAACACTAAGCTTTAATATCAATCACTTAAAAACGGCATCCATGCAGATGCCGCCACCGGATTGAGACCGTCAAACAACGGCGTGGCGTCCAGCAAAACCCTCGTAGGTGCGAATTTATTCGCACTGCCCCTATACTCCCACAGCACCACTTATTGCCCTTAATTCAGCCAAACAGTCGTTGCATTTGTCTGCCTAGACGAATTATACTGCTCATAAAAGCAGTAACTATAAGGGCAGTATGAAACCGTTAACCAGCCGCCAACAAGACATCCTTAATTTCATCGAGCAAACCCTGCAACAGGACGGTTTTCCACCGACTATTGCGGAAATTGCCCAGGCGTTTGAGGTGCGCTCCACCAACAGCATTCGCGGTCATTTACAGGCTTTGGCGCGCAAAGGCGCCATAGAATTGGTGCCAGCGGCTTCTCGCGGTATTCGCCTGCTCAAACCCAGCCTGTTCCAAGGCTTGCCGTTGATCGGACGGGTCGCCGCCGGACAACCAATTCTGGCGGAACAGCATATCGAAAGCTATTGCCAACTGGGGCCGGAGTTATTCGCTAACCGCGCCGATTATCTGCTGCGGGTACACGGCTTAAGCATGCGCGATGCCGGAATTCTGGATGGCGATCTGTTGGCTGTGCAACGCACACCTGAAGCACGTAGCGGCCAACTCGTGGTGGCACGGATTAATGATGAAGCCACCGTGAAACGTCTGCGCCTAGATGCCAACGGCAGCAAAGCCTACCTGGAACCGGCCAACCCGGATTTTTCAGTGATTGAAGTGGATTTGCAACAGCAAGCTTTAATCATAGAAGGCGTGGTAGTCGGCGTCATCCGTAGCAACCCCTTATGACTGCCACCGAGCAAACCCTGGAACAATTATTACGCTCGCAAGCAGGTATCTGGCGCGGGCTGCGTTCGCAAACCAATGCCTATCCGGTCATCCATAGCGGCTTTTCGGAGCTGGATTCTGCGCTGCCGGGCGGTGGCTGGCCGGCTAGTGGCGTATTGGAGATTTTATCGCCCAACCTGGGCATAGGCGAACTAAGCCTGCTACTGCCCGCCATGGCCAGTATTAGCCGAGCCGGTCGCTGGATAGCCTGGATAGCACCACCGCATCAAGCGTATGCGCCGGGCTTGCTGCAAGCCAATATCGATTTGGCTTATGTTTTGACAGTGGCCTGCCGGCAAGCAGACGACATTCCCTGGAGCCTGGAAAAGCTGTTGCGTAGCGGTCGCTGCGGCATGGCGCTGGCCTGGCCCAAGCGGCTTAGCGATCACCAAACCCGGCGTTTACAATTAGCCGCCGAAGCTGGCGGCGCGCTGGCTGTACTCTTCAAAAAGCAGCGCAATGGCAGCGCTTATGCGGCATTAAGTTTACAAGTCCAGCCCAGCGCAAACGGCTTGACGCTGAATATCCTCAAAGCGCGCGGCAGCTTGCAGCGCGAATCTGTGCTTATCCCAAACTAAAGCCATGGCGGCGACTGCCCGGCGGCTTTTACCCCCAGCAATAGATCGACTCGATGCTCCGCTTAATCCCAAGCCGACCAGCGAGCCGCTTTGGCTGTGCGCGCATTTTCCAGAGTTGGCTCTGGAGGTGCTGGGGCTGGATCTAAGCCTGGCCCTGGCCAGTTCGACGATAAGCCGCGGCCAAATCCGTTTGCATAAAGTCTCGATTCCAGCCCGACAAACCGGCATCGAACCGGGGATGACGCCCGCCGCCGCCAAAGCCTTGTGTCCCGCGCTGATTATTGCAGACCGCGACCCGCTAGCCGAGAACCTGGCCTTGCAACAACTGGCTGAAGCAGCCTTAAATTTTAGTCCCAGGGTCAACTTGCTTCAGCCCGAATCGCTACTGCTGGAAATCAGCACGTGTCTAAGCTTGTTCGGCGGCGCAGAAAACTTGCAAGAAAAACTGACAGCAGCACTCACTGCCAAAGGGCATTACCCACAAATAGCCATTACCCCCTCGGCGACAGCCAGTCACTTACTGGCCCGGCTTAATATGCAAACCCTCATCAATGACCGTCAGGCCTTGCGTTCGGCGCTGGGGCCACTGCCCATCGCCGCCCTGGAACTGGATGATAAAATCCTGCGCCGCCTGCTCAGCATCGGTGTGCGCCAGTTGGCCGATTTATGGCGCTTGCCGCGTGACGGCCTGGCCCGTCGCTATGGTGTTGGCTTGCTGTGTTTACTGGACAAGCTGGCAGGACGGCAAAACCAGGTATTGCCGGTATTCAATAAACCGCCTCGCTTCCACGCCAGTTGTGATATGCCGATTGAATTGGAGCGGCTTGAGCATTTCTTCCCGGCTATCGAACAACTGGCCGAGGCGTTTTCAAAGTTTTTGCTGACACGCGATGCCACTGCGCTAAGCATAAGCCTGACGCTAAAACATCACAGCCTCCCTGCGAGTAATTTGCAACTTACGTTTCGCAGCGGCAGTCGCGACCCCAAACATTGGTGCAAACTACTGCACGAAAAACTGGAACGCTCGCCGCTACCCGCACCCGTACTTGCCATCAGCTTGCAAAGCCAAAACATAGTTGCGTTTCAACCGGAACGCATCAGTTTATTCGACGACGACTACAGCCTGGCTCACAGCGCAGCCGAATGGGATGCACTATTGGATCAACTCCAGGCCAGACTGGGACAGCAAGCCTTGCAATGGCCCCACACGCAAGCTGATCATCGCCCGGAACACATCATCGCCTCGCCATTGACGCGCGATAACGCTGCCGCGCAATTAGCGCCACGTCCCTTGTGGCTACTGGCCGCTCCCAAACCGCTGCGCATTGCCGACATTCAACTACTATCGACAGCCGAGCGCATCGAGTCCGGCTGGTGGGATGAACAGCCCATCCGCCGCGACTATTACATCGCCCAAGATAATCTCGGTCGCAAGTTGTGGGTGTATCACGATTTAGACGCCACGCCACAGTGGTATCTGCATGGTTTGTTCGGTTGACCCGGCATTGACGGATATAGGCTTTGCCGAGTTGCATTGCCTATCCAGCTTCAGTTTTTTGCGTGGCGCCTCGCACCCGGAGGAATTAGTCGCGCAAGCGGCTCAACTAGGTTATCGCGGCATCGCTTTAACCGACGAATGCTCACTGGCCGGTGTGGTGCGCGCGCATCTGGCGGCTCGCAAACACGCCATCAAATTAATCATCGGCAGCGAGTTTTTACTGGAAGATGGTTTAAAACTGCTGTTGC
>CAIOHN010000359.1 GCA_903858105.1 uncultured Pseudomonadota bacterium
ATCCGCACGCCTATGAATGCCATCATCGGCTTGTCGGATCTGGCCTTAAACAAAGATCCTCCGCCCAAACTGCGCGACTATTTAAAAAAAATCCATACCTCGTCTTTGGCATTGCTGGCAATCACCAACGATATTCTGGACTATTCCAAAGTCGAAGCTGGCCGGATGGAGTTGCTGGCCGATGTGTTTAGTCTTGAGGAAGTGCTGGAAAATGTGCTGAATTTATTCATCGTCCGCGCCGAAGAAAAAGGCTTGGAATTGGTGCTGGAAATGGACGCCTCTGTACCGCAGCGCCTGATTGGCGACGCGCTACGCCTGGGGCAAGTACTGAACAATCTGGTCGGCAATGCGGTGAAATTTACCGAGCGGGGCCAGGTGCATATCAAGGTGTCTCAACTCGCCAAAGCGCACGGCTACGCGACCTTGAATTTCTCGGTACGCGATACCGGCATTGGTATGACAGCGGAACAGCTTGGTCTGCTATTTAAAGCCTTTACCCAGGCGGATGGCTCGATTACCCGACGTTTTGGCGGTACCGGTCTGGGTCTGACTATCAGCAAAAGCCTGGTGGAAATGATGGGCGGTAATTTGACCGTGCAAAGCCAGGCGGGCGATGGCAGTTTGTTTGAATTTACCTTGTTGTTACCGTTCCCCGCAGAGCAGAAATTCGGCAAAATCGCCGGGCATCTGCAAAGCATGCGCGTGTTGGTTGTCGATGATCTGGAAATTTCCAGACAAATGCTGCGCGATATTTTACTAGCCTGGGGCTTTGAAGTGGCCGAAGCGTCTACCGGCGATCAGGCATTGCTGGCCCTGCGCGCCGCCAACGATGCCGGTCGAGACTTTGAACTGGTGTTGCTGGACTGGAAAATGCCGGGTCTGGATGGAGTGGCGGTGACGCGCGAGATCAGGAATATGGTAGGGCGCGCGGAAATCCGGCATGCGCCGGTGGTGATCATGGTGACCGCGTTCAGTCGCGAGAAATTGCTCAATGCCGCCGGTGATGCCATTCCTGACGATATTTTAGTCAAGCCGGTAATGCCTTCCACGCTACTGGATGCCTTGACCCGCTTACAGGGTGGTCATGTCGATCCGGTTGAGGAACGGAGGCGGCCGCAGACGATCAATATGGCGGCTTCACTCCGCGGTGCCCACGTTTTGTTGGTGGAAGATAATGAAGTCAATCAGATTGTGGCGCGCGAGTATCTGGAAGGTGCCGGGCTGAAAGTTACGGTTGTCAATAACGGTCGCGAAGGCGTCGAGGCTGTGCAAAATGGACAGTTCGATGCGGTATTAATGGATTTGCAAATGCCGGAAATGAGCGGCATTGAAGCCGCCCGTATTATTCGTGCAGATGCGCGTTTTGCCGATTTACCGATCATCGCCATGACCGCAGCGGTACAGGAACGCGAGCGCAACGATTGTTTTGCGGTTGGCATGAACGATCACATCGGCAAGCCGGTGTTGCCGCAAACCTTGATGGCCGCGCTGCTACGGAATATAAAGCCTCTGGCGCAGCCTGCTGTTGGCTATCAGCAGATCAGCACAGATAGCTCAGTGTTGCCGCTGCCCGCTGAATTGCCCGGTTTTGACATGGCGTATATCCGGCTGATGATAGGCGATGATGGCGCCAAGTTATGCAACTTGCTTGAACGCTTCAGTGAAAAGTTTGCCGATTCGATTCAACGCGTCCACGAGTTGCTGGCCGCCGGGAAGAACGAGGAGGCGGCCGAATGGCTGCATGGACTTAAGGGGGCTGCCGGGGTAGTGGGGGCCGTGGAGCTAAGTCAGGCGGCTGCAGCGCTGGAAGATAAACTGCATGACGACATCTTGCTAAGCGATTGCTTGCGCGCCTGCGAAGCCGCACTGGTGTTGACGCTTAACACGATCGCAAATTTGACCGGTCCGACCAGCGCTGCTAACGAAAACAGCGATTCTGACTGGCTTGCTGCGGCAGATTTGGTTGACAATCTACAAGCCTTACTGGAAGGCAGCGACTTTGTGCCGCAAGAGTTGCTGGAAGCATTAAAAATTGCGTTGCCTGGGCACGGTACCAGACAATTAGTGAAGGAAATTGAAATAAAGGTGGGTAATATCGACTACCCGCGAGCATTGCATGCGCTTGCAAAGCTGGAAACTCTGATAGCCCAACAATTACTGCGAGGAGCAGCATGACTATCGAAAACGCTAAGCCATTGATTTTGATTGTTGACGATACGCCTACCAATATCCAGGTGCTGGCAGAAAATCTGATTCAAGATTACAGAATAAAAGTGGCCGTTAGTGGTGAGGCGGCGTTGGATGCGATTGCCCGGCAGGGTTTGCCCGACTTGATATTGCTGGATGTGATGATACCTGGCATGGACGGCTACGAGGTGTGTCGGCGTTTGAAAAGCGACCCGACTACCAGCGCGATACCGGTGATATTCGTCACCGCCATGAATGAAGCCACTAACGAGGAATACGGACTCACACTAGGCGCGATGGATTACATCACCAAGCCTTTCTATCTGCCGGTGGTCAAGGCACGGATTCGCAATCATATTCGCCTAAAGCAAATGACCGATATGCTGGAAGCGATGGCCTGGATGGACGGCTTGACGGGTATTCCCAACCGTCGGCGTTTCGATCAAGTTCTGGATCGCGAATGGAAACGGGCGCAGCGCAACTATTTGCCGCTGGCGCTGATTATGCTGGATGTCGATTATTTTAAGGCCTACAACGATAGTCACGGGCATGGTGCCGGTGACATTTGCCTGAAACAGGTAGCCAGCTTGCTGGCTGAGATGCCCGTTCGTTCCACGGACTTTGTGGCCCGTTATGGTGGCGAGGAGTTTGTGATGCTGTTGCCGGACACAGACGCTGACGGCGCGCGACGTATTGCGGAGCAACTGCGCTTAAACATCGAGTCTATGTGCATAGCGCATGCCGGTTCGGGTATTTCAGAATGGGTAACCATTAGCGCCGGTTATGCCGCGTTGATTCCACAGTCGCAGCAAGCAGCGTCGTTATTATTGGATGAGGCTGATCGCTTGTTATATTTGGCTAAAGACGCCGGTCGTAATTGTGTTATGGGTTGTTTGCCACAAGACGAAAGCGCTGACCGCCAGCAACGGTCAGCAAAGACTGTAAATTTGATTTAAGCGGCGACTGCGGCAGCTTTTACTGATTGCAAAAAGTCCTGGCAGTCGGCATTGATCAATTCAAACCCCATCTTTTCGCTGAAGCGTTTTTCCTTATCAGTCGGATCTTTTCTCAAGAACCAGCCGCGGTGTTGATCGGCGCCGTAAGTAATATCGCTCATCACCATTCGTTCGGAATCGCGGTTTAAAGGCAAACCCAATAACAGGTACTTCTTGCCAACTCGATACTCTTTCAGAAAATCCGGAATCGCAAAACCTCCCATTAATTCGGTGATGTAATCGACATAGTCAGCATCGGACGCGATGTAATTGGACTCTGGTTTGGGTGTGCCCATGGGTTTGAACAGAATCGGTAGTTTCTTATCGACTTGTTCTTGCGGAATTTCAAAATAGCTTGTGCCGTCGTAATGGTAAATCTTAAAGCGAAAAGCCGTGGCGACGATACGCGCTACACCGACAATCAGCGTGTGTTCCTCATCGGCATAGGTCTCTTGCAACTGGGTGTCGCGGTTGACGTCAACGACATAATGTGGGCGCCATTCGGCCAGCCAGTCGTGCAGCGAGGCTCTGGTATATTGGATTTGTCCGTAGGTCTTGTCCAGAAATTGTGTGACGTAGTTGCGACCGCGCTTCAGTTCCTGATTCATCGCGGCGCGCGGGAATTCGTACATCAGCTTGGGAGCCATTGGCTTGCCGCCGTTCATCGCCAAGATCAGGCTGTCGCTGCCAGCTGGCATGGGCTCACGGCTTAGTTTGCTGTAAGCATCAAACACCGCGCCCGCGCCCAGATAGGGTATGACTTGGTTATCGTATAGCCCGCTAAGGATTTCCGAAAAAGCATTGCTCGACATAGTACGCCTCATAAAAATGATCAGTGATGTCTAGGTAATGCAAAATTCAATCCAGTTCTGCCGCGAGTTGCTAAAGCCTCACTGCTAAAGGCTTGCGACGATTATTTAAGCCGCCGAACTATAGTAACAACCTTACGAATTGGCCGTTAATTTGTCGTAAGCCCGACAATCGCCAATTTGGTAGCTTAAGGCTCTAGCTAGTGCCAACCACCATATTGAGTAGTCGGATCGCCGCGGAAACCGGAGGTGGTTTTGTTGGCGTCCGGCACATGGCCGCTGCTTTCGGCGGCCTGTACCATATTATTATGGCTGTAGCCGCCCATAGCCTTGGCTTGCTTGGCTATCCGGGTAGTAGTAGGGTTAATGTCGTATTTGCTGGCGTCCGGGTGGATTACCACGCTGATCAACTGCTGGTCTTTAGCGGCGTTAGGGCCGGGTGAATAGCTCAAAATCACTGGCAGGGCGGTGTCAGGCGGCACCGGGATTTCATAGCGCTGGCTATTATTCAGTTCAATGCTAGCCAGTTCCTGGCCTTGTTCCGAAAGCAATTTGACGCTACCGGTTTTAATCGGTCCGGCATCGTTACTGACCGCACCGAGCAGCGACGAGGCACGTAAATTTTGTTTGACGACAGCCTTGCTGGCGACAGGCGATTTTGCTTGATCCTGACCGCAACCGGGCAGTGTGGTAAGGCTTAACATGGTAATTGCCGCCAGCAGGATACGGCGGCAAGTGATCGATGATTGCATGAATATCTCCAAAGTCTGCCTTGTAAGATAACCGCTTAAGCCTTGGTCGACAAGTGCGGCCTGTTTAGTTGGCGTAGCTTAGATAGCAGTTGAATAATGCCGGTAAGGCCGTTATAGTTACAAGCCTTTTATACTTGTAAATCAATGCTATGCCAACATTTGACATCGTTTCAGAACTCGATACGCACGAAGTAACCAATGCTGTGGATCAAGCCAATAAAGAAGTCTCCACCCGCTTTGATTTCAAAGGCTCAAATGCCTGCTTTGAAGAGCAGGAGGACAGTATTGTAATGAAAGCCGAATCCACTTTTCAGTTGCAACAAATGCTACCGATTTTGTATGCAAAAATGGGCAAACGCGGTATCGATATTTCCAGTCTGGAAAGCGGTAAAATTCAGGACACTGGCAAAACAGCTCAACAAACCATCACCCTGAAGACCGGTGTTGGCACTGATCTGGCGAAAAAAATCGTCAAGCTGATCAAAGACAAGAAACTTAAAGTGCAGGCGGCGATCAATGGCGATAAGGTGCGGGTTACCGGCAAAAAACGCGACGATTTGCAGGAAGTGATTCAAATGCTGCGTACCGAAGATCTGGAACAACCGCTGCAGTTTAATAATTTTAGAGACTAGCCTTGTTACTATAGCTGTTGTCGATAACAGCGTCGCCGGTGGGGTTGTTTAAAAAGAACTATCGGAGAGAGTCGCTATGACAGCAGTAAAAATAGGTCAACAAATGCCGCCGCTGTCTGTGTCCGCTTGGCTGCAGGGCGACCCGGTTACTTTTGAGCAACTGCGCGGTCGGGTGGTGCTGGTGGCAGTGTTTCAGGTCAATTGCCCTGGCTGTTTTTTGCATTGTTTGCCAGAGGTGTTGCGCCTGCATCATTGCTATGCCGATAGCGGATTGACGGTGCTGGGGCTGGCGACGGCGTTTGAGGATTTTGATAAAAATAATCTGGAAAACTTAAAGCGCTTGCTGGAAAAAGGCGAGGTGGTCGGCGAAACCTTGCACATGCTGCGCGGTCGAGGCATTTTGCGCAATGGCGTGTTGCCGTATCGAATCGATTTTCCGGTGGCGATGGATCGCTTGACCGAACGAGAATTTGCGAGCATCGAGAGCGAAATCGACGCCTTTATTACCCAGCGCTTGAGCGATCTCGAACAACAAATCGGTTTGCGACAACCGCATGTGCGCGAGCAGGTAAGGCACTATCTGTTATCGCAAAATTATCACGCCGAAACCTTCGAGTTTTTCCAGTTGCGGGGTACGCCGTCTTACATGTTGGTGGATAAAGCCGGTACGCTGGCGGCTTGTCGGTTTGGGGCTTATCCGGAATTGGAAGAGGATATTCTCAAGTTGTTGAAATAACGTTGATAAGGCTATGTTTGCGTTTGTAGCTGAGAGTGCTTCTGTGTGTTTTTTTTACAATTTAACGCTACGCGAAGCCATTTAGAAGTCGGTTTCACGAAAAACATCCCTGTTTTTCGCCCTTAGGGTGCTGACGCATGCAAATCGGCAATCCTGCCGATTTGTCGGACCGACAGCCGAGATACTTTTCTTTGCTTGTCCTCGGCAATTGCTCCTGCATTGCCCTACCTTCCTGCATCCCTGCAGTCGAAAGAAAAGTTTCCAAAAGAAAAGACACCCAACATACCGCTGTAATCCTGCGCTTTACGAAAACCATCCCTGGTTTTGCCCTGCGGGCCAGCCTATCGGCTGTTCAAATTTGCTCCAGGCAAATTTGTCGCTTTTGCCGAGGGTTTTCGTAAGATCCATCC
>CAIOHN010000360.1 GCA_903858105.1 uncultured Pseudomonadota bacterium
AAAAAGCCGACCGGGATCAGCAATAGCAGCAAAATCAGTAGTGCTCTGCGTTTATTCATATCCGCGCGCCTGCGGCAAAATGAATTTGAAACGACGAGTCGGATTCATTCAATGGCACGGCAAAGTCGACTCTGACCGGCCCCAAAGGCGAATACCAGCGCACGCCCAATCCCGCGCCGGTTTTAAACAGCATACTGTCTGGATTAAAGGCGTTGCCGCTGTCCAAAAAGGCTGCAACACCCCAGTCGTCGAAAACTGTTTTTTCGTATTCAAGACTGACCACGCTTAAAAACTTGCCGCCAATCACGTTGCCCAGACGATCTTTAGGGCCGAGTTCTTTATAGCCATAGCCCCTGACACTGTTAATACCGCCGGCGTAAAATCGGTATGAGGGCGGTAATTTGTCAAACTGATCCACCAATGTGGCAGCTACTTCTGTGCGCATTATAAATTTACTCTGCCAGAAAAACGGCTGCATCCAGATTAGCGACAGGTCGGTTTGCAGAAAACTGACTTCCGACAAAGGATTTTCATAGCTGCCGCTGACCGCAATATTTGCCCGGTAGCCTTTGCTGGGGCGTAAGGGGTCATTGGAGACCGATTTAAGCCAGTTGCCGCCGGGCACAAGTAACAGTGTTTTAGTGCGAGTTGGGCCGATCGTAAAGTCTTCGTAATCAAGATCGGTGTATAGCGTCTGCTTCCAACCGCTGGCTAACGTATGCTTTAAGCGCGCTGACAAGGTTGACGAGACCGTGTCGAAGGTGTCGGTTTTTTCGCGTTTAAAGCCGCCGCCCAAGCTGAAGGCATCACTGATAGGGCTATCCAAAGGTACGTTGTACGTCACATCTGCGGTCGACAATACCGGCGAGAGGTTAAGCTCTGAGCTTAAAAAATGGCCTTGCTGATTCAGACGTCGGTTATCGTAAGCAGCGCTTAGCAGCGGGCCAATGTCGGTATCAAAGCCGGCACCGACACTGTAATGGTGTTGTTTTTTGGCTTTAAGTTTAATGGTAACGGGTACGCCTTGCTCGGCACTCAATGTGTCCGGCGCAATGTCAACGCTGTCGAAATATCCGCTTTTTATCAGATTGGTATGGGTTTGGGCCAACTGGCTGCCGTTATAAAAATCGCCGCTTTTTATGGCAATGTATTTGTTGACGAACTCTGGATTTAACGCGTCTTGTTGCACCACGATTTCGTCAAAAACCGTGCGCTTGCCACTATCAAACACCAAGCTGATGTAGGCTTTATTGTGCTGTTTATCGATCAGCAATTTTTTCTCGGTAAAGCTGCCGCGCAAATAGCCGGTTTCCATGTCCAATGCTTCAATGCGGGTTTTCATCTTTTCGTATTGGCTGTGATCCAGTGGACTACCGGCAATTTTTAACAATCTGTCGCGTAACTTTTGGAAGGTGGCGTCGGTCTGCGCTGCACCGTTGATGGTAATGCTGACCTCGTTGATGACTACTTGAGGGCCTGCCGCTATACCAAAATCCGCAGTCCAGCAGTCTTTGTCAAACAGCAGTGATTTTTTAACAGTCGCATGGTAATAACCCAGAGCGCGTAAGGCCTGGTCTATTTCCGGCTCGGCTTTGGCGTAAAGGCTGCGTATTTTCCAGTCCGGTGTTTCACAATTTTCTTTTGCCAAGGACAACATTAGTCGCGTGTTATTTTCAGTGTTGTCTTCAAGCCCGCTGATATTGACTGCGGTAAAGGCCGCGGGTGCAAATACGCTTAGCATGGGCAACACCAGCATTATTCTCAGTTTTAAGCTAAGTAAATACGTTAAATACTGCATTTGTGTGCTTTATGCCGATTGTACCGGTAGTCGAGAAAAATCCTGCTGATGCAGGTAAAAGACAAAACCCTGTTAGCGCGGCCGGGATCAGCCCACGAATGTTTATTATGGTTTAAACTCAGCCGTGGTGGGAGCAAATCTAACATTTATCCAGATGAATTTAGGGGCTCAGCCTACCTTACTGGATCGGCTTAGTCGACATTGTTGATGTTAGACGCGGATCAGTTAAGGTGGTGGGCGTTTCAGTTCATCACCCATATAAACAGCGTTTGGGCTTGATTTTGGTTTGAGCGCATAATCCCGACAAATCATTCTAGGGCAGGCTAATGCAGGCAATTTTTTACAGAATATTCATAGGCACGGCATTTTTGGTCATGGTTTTTAATTTCGGATGCGCAACCACTGCTCAATCGCCTGACGACTTTGTGACTGTCAGTGGCACTGCTGCTTATCGCCAACGCATCGCCATGCCCCCGGATGCGGAGTTGTCGGTTCAGATCGAAGATCTGACCGATACAAAAAATCCGGTCGTGGCCGTATTTAACGAGCGCTTTGGCGACCACCAAGTCCCCATAGCCTTTACGCTGCCCGTGCCAAACACGGCGATTCATGCCGACCACCGCTATACTCTGCGGGCGCAGATTACGGTAGGTGGCGCGCCGCGGTTTGCGTCCACCAGCAATTATCCAGTGCTAACCGACGGCGGGAATAATCGGGTTGACGTGCTGCTAGATGCGGTTTCGGCCAGCGGCGTCGGCAGATCGGCAAATGCATTGCCAGCCGCCTTTAGCGTACCCGCCACTTTTTCTGGAACCCTGCCGTGCGCCGATTGCCCCGGTATTTTGCAAACTCTGACTTTACGCGTCGACGGACTATACCGTTTGCGCCGTGTTTACCAGGATAAACCCGACGGATTGTTTGCCGAAGTGGGCGGCTGGAAGATAGCGGACAACATTTTGCGCCTGAACAATGGTACGGAGACCTCGCTGTTTGCTGTCATCGACGACGGCACTCTGCGACAGTTGGATAAAGCCGGGCAGCCCATAAGCTCGCCAGCTAATCTGGATCTTCGTCGCGCTAGCCAACTGGATCCGATGAACGACTCGGTACAGTGGCGCGGTGAATTTATATATATGGCCGATGCGGCGACCTTCACCGATTGCGCGAGCGGCCTGCGCTGGCCGGTAGCGATGACCGCCGATTACCTAAGTGCAGAGCGCAATTACACCCAATCGTCGCATGGTCGCGGTGCGCCGCTGTGGGTGACGTTTAAAGGTCGGCTTGAGCAAATGCCTGGCATGGAAGGGCCGGTCATCGAGCAGATGGTGATCGAGAAATTCAGCGGCTCGCAAGCCAAAAAATCCTGTTCAGCAGCATCCAAGACAGGGAAGGCAATCGCCGAATTAAAAAACACCTTTTGGAAACTGCTGACTGTTGGCGACCATCAGATACCGGTTGCCGCGTCACCGACCAACCAGATTCATATAACCCTGGCCAGCGAGGGTGCACGCGTGACTGGCTTTAGTGGTTGCAATCGTTTTACCGGGTCATTTAAGCATACCGGCAACAAACTGCATTTTTCACAGATGGCCAGCACCATGATGGCCTGTCTGTCGCCTGAAATGGCACTGGAAACCGAAGTGCTCAAGGCGTTGAATGCCACCACGCATTACCGCATCGACGGCGAATATTTATCGCTGCTGGCAGGCGGTAAGGTGATCGCGCGTTTTGAGTCGCTTTATCTGCGCTGAGTCCTGGTCAAGAAAGGGGCAGGCCGTTGCAGGGTGCTGCTGGTCAGCGTTTTGTGGTTGAGGCATAGCTGTTGTGCTTTGGGTAGCCTCAGCCACGCCCATCGCCGAGTCAGCACTGCGTTTTAATTTTACCTTCACCGCTCAGGAGGCTACGTCTTGAATCCCTATAAACCTATCTCGCCTGCTCGCACCTCTGCCTTAACCCAGGAGCGCAGAGATCAACTTTCGCCCGACGACCTTATCCAACTTGCCAGGGAAGGCAATCAGCGATTCCGACTAGGCCAACTGCAAGCGCGCGATTTTCTAGCCGAAATGCAGACCAGCGCCAAAGGCCAGCATCCGGCCGCTGTGTTGTTGACTTGCATCGATTCGCGGGCACCGGCGGAAATTCTGCTTGATCTGGGCATAGGCGACGTTTTTAACTGTCGCATTGCCGGGAATGTAGTCAATAAGGATATTCTGGGCAGCATGGAATTTGCTTGCCAATTGTCAGGGGCAAAGCTGGTGGTGGTGATGGGGCATACCTCGTGCGGGGCAATTAAAGGCGCAATTAATAACACCGTGCTGGGTAATTTAACCGCACTGCTCGGCAAAATTGATCCGGCAGTTGAAGCAACCGTTTACTCAGGCGAGCGCACTGCAGATAATTATGATTTTGTGGATGCGGTTGCGCTGACCAATATCGAATTGGCGATTACAACTATTCGCAACGATAGTTCGGTACTTGCCGGGCTGGAAAAAGCAGGCAAAATAAAAATCGTGGGAGCGATGTACAATATTAACACTGGCACAGTGGATTTTTACGATTCCCAAGGTTAGGCGTTATTGGTATGTAAGCAGGAGGAAAGTTTATAAAATTATCGCCGCAGCAGTTATTGGTCTGATTTTTCATCAGGCCCAGATTGATTCTCGAACTTGCTGACGATGTCGGTCACGAATCTTTCAGAAAAGCCCGCAACGAATGACCAGAACAACATTTTGGCATAATCCACTGCGTTGCCATGAACAGCAAAAATCTCTGCAAATCCTGTTTGAACCTGATGTGACGGATTCTGTGTATCTGCTACAAATGTTGGGAATAGTTCGCCACTAACCAGTGTTGAAAGAAATAACACGTATAAAACCACCGCGAGAATGCCGCCGACAAACGGCGATAAGCACACGTAAACCCATGAGTTTGCCAACAGGCTTAAGTCATCGTCAGACATGCTCTTCAGTCGGCGTTGCAGACCCACAAACCCACCCACCACACCCGCTGCAAATCCGGCTAATGGTGCGCTAACAGTGTTGCCGTCTGGGTTTAGATAAGCGAAAAAAGCCCCGCCAACCATGACTAGGACCAAGGCTGCCAGTGCTATGGCCAGTCGATTGCTGATTGTGCGGATAGCTTGCAGTTTTTCAGTCATGAGGCACCGCGCGTATTTGAGGGATATGGCTAGTGATTATATAGCTGAGGAAGTCTATCTGCTAAAACTGTCGCTCACAAGGAATGCCGTCATGGTCACCATCCATCTGGTGACCAACTAAACGCTAGGATGTAGGATGGGCAAAGGAGGTATGACGTGCTCATCAATACTGCCCGCCCTGTTTGATGGGCACGCTATCGCTTTGCCCATCCTACGTTCTTAACCTATTCATTGCCGATGTTTTCATGATTTAACTGGATAAATTGATCATTCAACACAATTTCTGGGTCGTACCATCCTTTGCGGATGGCTTGGTTAAATGAGCTGTGCTGCCAATCTTGCGGTTTCGACACGTATCCATGTTTAACCGGATTGAAATGAATATAATCCACATGTCGCCGCCAATCGTCTTCATCGCGAATGTAATGCTCCCAAAACCGTCGTTGCCAAATGCCTTTTTCACGCTTTTTGGTCTTGGAATCACTGACCACCCGGCTTGGTAATCCTGCTGAAAATTTACGTTTAATCACCATCCAGCGTTTAGAGAAATCGGCGTCGTTTTCCGGTAATCGCCATATTGTATGTATATGCTCTGGCAACACGACTATTGCATCAATCTCAAATGGGTAGCGTGATAAACACAAGTGAAAGGCGGCGCGTAATCGTTCAATGTGAACAATTAATAGCGGCTCTCTATTTTCCGTCACTACGGTAAAAAAGTAACGCGCACCGGGTTGATAAAGTCGCCGATATTGCATTTTATCCCTGCATCATGACGTTTAAGGGGAAGGGGATGCGCTTGCGGAGGGGATTTGTCACGAATGTGCCTCTTGCAATAAAACCATAATCTAGGCGCTGATTTTATCCAAGTCTGCATTAATCTCAACTAAATCCCTGGGCGGTTGATTGGTTAAATGGCATTTGATAACCGACAATACCGATCTGCTGAGCTTTTACTGGCGCCAGGATGTAGGATGGGCAAAGGAGGTACGACGCGCCCATCAATAATGCCCGCCGTGTTTGATGGGCACACTATCGCTTTGCCCATCCTACTTACTTTGTCGTCATTTTTGCTGACATCAGGATGTAGGATGGGCAAAGGAGGTACGACGTGCCCATCAATAATGCTAAATATTCCAGCTTTTTAGATTTTTTTAAGACTACTAAATCCCAGCGACATAACAGGAAAGTAAGAGTGATGGATTGAATTTTTTTGAAGTGAAGCTGCCGTGCTCAATTAGAACTTTCTGTTCTTTGCTTCATGTGATTGCATCTCACTGTGACTACAGTGTGACAGGGAAGTATTTTAGGAAGATTTTAAAGCGATTGAAACACCATAACTTGTTGATTTAGTTATGGTGCCGAGGAGAGGACTTGAACCTCCACAGGGTTACCCCTACTAGCACCTGAAGCTAGCGCGTCTACCAATTTCACCACCTCGGCTTTACTTGATTAAGTGCTAAGCAAGTAAAACGCCATTCTAAAATGCCGGGGATGTGTTGTCAAGTCTAGGCTAAGGGTTGAATCAGAAAAAGCTAAAGCGTACGTTAAATAATGTGGGCGCAGGTTTTTCAGTTAACTATGGATACTTCAATTTCCCGGGCTACATAATCGATGCTGCTGTAATTGCCAAATTGGCTCAAGGCATTGATTTTATAGACGCTAAGCGTTTTGTCCGCTTCGGAATAGCTTTGGCTGGTACAGCTTAAACGTACGCTGAAGCCTGACAATCCAGTAAAGCTCATTGCCGTTTGGCTATTAATGTCTGCACAGCTACCGCCGGTGCTAATGCGGGCAAGAGACCACTCGATACCTGCTCGCGCTGCTTGATAGGCTCTGGCACCCTGCAACGCGTTTAGCGAGGTGCTGGTTTGGCTGGCGCTCAATCTGACCATGTATGCACCCAGCAAGCCCAGCACGACCAGCACAAAGGTTGCCATGACGATAGAAAAGCCGCGCTGTTGCTTCATGGCGCGTTGTCCACGTGAATTTGGCGGATCAGTCGGCTGGATTCGCCGACGCTGTCGGTCAACGTGACTTCTAACGTCACTAATCCAGAGTGGGTGGCTGATGCTGCGCTGTAGGCAAAGCTGCAACTGCTGACGTTATTGGCCTGCAGTTGCCCAACGCCGCCAGGTGGGTCGGCTTGGGCTGCAGTGATGCTGTATCCGCTGTAACGCAGTAGGCTGCCTGCGGCCGTATCGCAGCGATAGGTAATCGGTGTGTCGACAATAAAAAACCGTTGTAGCGGCGATTGCAGTGGAAATTGTTTGGCGCTACTAAGCGTCAGCAGGTTAGTGGTTGAGGTGTTTTTCAGATTTGCCCGATTGCTGCCGGCATAGGCGTCTGCGCTACCAGAACCCAAGTTGTATATGACCAACTCTCCGCTAGGCACGGCTGATAAGCTACCGAGCACATCAAAACTGGTATCCGCAGTTGTAAAATCCAGGACATCGCCACTACCGTCGGCGGCAGGTTTGGCGCGATAACGTCCGCCATCGCTGGTGTGTAGCAACTCCAGGGTGTTGCCACCGCCGGTAATTCTGATGCTATTGGGCACGGCGCGGCGAATATCACGTTGCATCAGGCGTAACGCAGACTCCGCATTGTCGACCAAACTGGTGCGACGCTCTAAAGCCAGATAGCTTTTTACCGGTAGCGTAATCAGATCGGTGGTCATCGCCGCCAGAATACCCACTATCACCATAACGGTGATCAGTTCGATCAAGCTAAAGCCTTGTTGGCGATGCCGCATCTTAGTAGCTGGCACGATAGCCAACCAGGCTTAGATTGGAAACCCCTGGGCCATTGACGGTAACTGTGATTTGTTTGGCGTTGACGCCGCCGGTTAACGCGGTGGCAGCGGAAACAGCGACTGTGACAGTGTATTGAGTTAAACCGGCCACTGCATTGCCTTGCTGATCGTGTGCGCCGTTGTCGCTCAAACCGTTGTAGTCGTCGACATCATCATAATCGGCTCTGGCACTGCTGCTGCCGCCGCTATAGGCTTGCAGCAAAATTTCTTCCAGATAGGATTCGGCAATCGCGACCGCCTGATGTTGAACTACCGGATCGGCGCTGCGGCTGGTGGTGTAATTTATAACCAAAAGTATGCCAGCCATGGCGACGCTGATAATCACCATCGAGATAATCAACTCGATTAAAGTCACGCCGCTTTGTCTGCGACAGCAAGTCCGCCAAGACAGTTTAGGACGAACTGTCATACACAAAACCGGTATCTTTTATCACGCTTATCTGGTTGCCGTTGCTGCCGACATTGATTTGCTGATCGGCTGATGCCTTGCCGCTGGCACTGAAATAAAAAGTGCTTGTGCTAAGGCTTATGCCGGATAAGCTGCCTTGGTAGCTGGATTCTGCGGAGCCAGGCCGTGTAACTGCCAGGCCAAAGTCTGTGCTAGTGGTTGATGCACAATTGCTGCGTGTGCTGCTAGTCGGCCGTTTTAATTCAAACTGGTTGGCGGCGATTGCCACCTGCACATTGCAGCCGGTGGTTACTGCTAACTTTTGTGCGTAGCGGATGGCGTTGAGGGTGTCGTCAAAAAACGCTCGCTGTTGATAGACTGACAGATCGAAAAATTTGGGCAAAATGGTTGCTGAGAGAATGCCCAAAATCACCATAGTCATGACTAGTTCAACCAGCGTAAAACCCGTTTGGCGATTGGTATTTGTCCGGCGGCTTATTTGGGTCTGAAGATTTCTGATGGCAGGCAAGCTGCTTATAAAAATGACAGACATTTGCAAGGCAGATTGCCGGACAAGCCATAGGATGCACTTGTCCGGCATGAATTTGCTAATAATTAGGAGCAGTTGCTGGATACTATACTGGCTGTAGCGGGCGCGGATGCACTGGTTGCTGCAGTGTAGGTAATCTGGCAAGTCGCCGCGTTGGCAGCAGCTACACCGGTGCTAAAGCCAATGATAGTCCCAGCTGTGGTAAAACTAATATCACCAGTCAGCCTGACTGCATTGCCGATGCCACCTGCCGTCGCTGCCGGATAACCGTAAACTAAAGCAACGCTGGCACCTTCCATCGTGATGGTGTCGCCTGATGCGTTGGTTTTATTTTCGACCAGAGCTTGAGCGTGGGCGATGGTGATTGCCGAGCTGACCGCACCATAGGCGCCTTTTAAAGCGGCAACCCGTGCATTGGACGACATATCAGAAAATTTAGGCAAGGCAGTCGCAGCCAAGATGCCTAAAATGACAATCACCATGATCAATTCTATTAAGGTAAAGCCTTGTTGTCTGTTTAAGCGCATCGTATTTCCTGGATAGACGAGGGGATTAGGGTTTTGCATTATTTAAGCTGACTATTGTAAAGGATCACATGATCTATACTGTGGATCAATTCTGGTTAATTTTTACAGAAATGCAATAGCAAACGCCATCTACAGAACAATAATTCCCACTATGAGTATACGAAAATTCATTTTTTGCGATATGTGCAACACCCAGGGCCTGCGTTCTGTCGAATTTCGGCGCTCGCCAAATCGAGACGAACGGGTCGGGCGACGGATCAGTGATGGTAGATCGTGGTTTGAAGGTGAGCCGGATTTGGCGGTAAAAGCCGGCTGGATCTGCAAGTCAGATGGTACGCATGTTTGTCCGGTATGCAAGGCGGCCTTGCTTGGGGCTTAGGCGCATTTGAACTTGATTCTGTTGAAATTTGCACGGAGCGTGAAAACCCTGGCTTGCTGGTGCTGGGTTTTACTGGGCCCAGTAATCTTTCCAAGCGCATGTTTGGCCACGACCTATTCCGTCATCAATTACCCCTATAGTTGGGTGGATGCGGCTACGCATACCAAATTAGGGCCTGTTACCGGCGGGATTTACTCAGCAAGCTATAAGTTTACTGGTAGTGGCGGCTGCGGCAGCGCTCCGCCGATACTGGACGACACGATCAGCGATGTAATTCCGCTGGGTTTCTCGTTTACCTACGGCAATAAAACCTTTACCAGCGTGCGGGTCAATAGCAATGGCCGCCTGCAGTTCGATAACAATACCTGCGGTTTTGGTAGTCCGGTGACGCAATTGCCGTATCCCATAGCCAGCCTAGATTACAGCATGCGCATCTACGGCAATGACTTGGACCCGACATTAAAATCCGAGGTTTCAGGTTATTCCACCAACTGTACCAGTCGTAGTAGTTGTTACGTCAGCTATAAAAGCTTGGGAACTAGCCCCAATAGAAGCTTCGTTGTAACCTGGAATAATGTACCTGAATGGGCGGCTGCGAATTCGGCTACCGGTAGTTACAATCTGCAACTGATTGTCAAAGAAAACGGCGAGTTTATTTTTCAATTTGGATCCAGTGTCGCAGGGCCAAACGCCACTGCTGGCCAAATTGGTTGGCAACTTAATACCTCCGACTATGCGGTAGCCGGCACCGGTTTTCCTGCCACGGGCAGTGCATACTTATTTTACGTGCCTGGTGCCGGGTCGATGACCTTGGGCGCTTTCAATGCGTTTGACACATCTACCTGGGTTGGCTCCACCACTGGAGTCATTCAAACCAAAATTGCCGGTACGCCGTTTACCCTGGATGTGGTAGCGCTGACAAACACGCCAAGCGTACAAACCATGTTCTCAGGCACGGTTAAAGTGGAATTGGTCGATGGCAATAGTGCCGCCAGTTGCTCGGCGATGACAGCTATTCAAACCGTGACCTCAAGTTATAATTTTGTCACAGGTGACAGTGGCAGACATACATTTTCAAACATTACCCAGGCTAATGTCTATCCCAAGGTATACGTTCGTATATCTTATCCCGCTACCTCATCCACCAAGACAGCCTGTTCGACCGATGCGTTTACCATTAGGCCGGATAATTTTGTAGTGGCGGCAACCGATAGTAACTGGACCATGGCCGGTACTGGCAGAACCCTGAATGCCGCAACCGCTGCGGCAACGCCTACACACAAAGCCGGGCAGCCTTTCACACTAACCTTGACGGCTTACAATAGCGCGGGTGTGGTGACTACGAATTACAGCGGATCTCCTACCGCGTCTGTGAGTTGCGTATTACCGGCAACGGCTTGCGTAGCCGGGGTTGTTAATGTCGGGGCGTTTTCTTTTAGTAGCGGTGTTGCAGTCTCAAATACCGCCAGTTATTCAGAAGTCGGCGCGATCAGCTTGCTAGTGACCGACAGCCTATTTGCACAGGTTGATGTGGCGGACGGTTCTACAGCCAGCCAATATAGCATCAGCTCCACCGCGACGACCGTCGGCCGATTTGTGCCTGATCATTTTGATGTGACGCTGAACACGCCTATGTTCCAGGCAGCGTGCGGCAGTTTTAGCTATATAGGTCAGGCGTTGAGCTACGTGACGCGTCCGGTGGCCAGCGTTGCCGCCAAGAATTCGGCTGGCGTAACCACGCAGAATTACACAGGCAGCTTATGGAAAATCAGCCCGACCAACACCAGTTATGGCATCACCCCAAGCTATAGCGAAGCCAGTCAGCCCTTGACCGTGCTAAACAGCAGCGTACCCACTGTGGTTGATAACGGCAATGGCACAGGTAGCTTAAATTTTGCCGATACCACCAGCAATATCTTGGGTATCAGCCGCGCTGCAACGATTGCGCCGTTCAACGCAGAAATCGCTTTAAGTTTTAGTTTGCAAGATACCGATACGGTGCAGGTCGGCAATATCAACGGCGTGGCCGGGGTAAATCCGGTCAAATTCGGTGCGGCCAGTGCCAGCAACGGTATTGCCTTTAGCGGCGGCAATAAAACCCAGCGCTGGGGGCGGCTGGTGATAAGTAACGCCCACGGCAGCGAACTCAATGCGTTGCCGGTGCCATTGTTTAGCGAGTACTACAACGGCACAGCCTTCGTCAGCAATACGCTCGACAATTGCACTGCTATCAATTTAATCAGCCAGCTAAGTCTTAGCAACCCAGTTACCGCCAGCGGCGCGGCGCAACTGGGCAATAAAGCCATGACAATTTCGCCAGCCGGCACATCTAGCGCCACATTGGCCAATTCGCCGTTGCTGGCAGGGCTGGCTGGTTTAAGTTTTAGCGCACCAGGCGCTAACAATACCGGCTATATAAACATCAGCGCTAATTTTGCCAGTTTGCCTTGGTTGTTGTTCGATTGGGATCATAACGGGGTTCACAACAACTCGCCGTCGGCCAGAGCGACTTTTGGGGTTTATAAAGGCAACAGCCAGCAGATTTATTTGCGAGAAGTGTATTAACGCTGCATATTGCTGGATAAATCCCACATCGGTAAAAATATCCCCAGCGCCAGTACCAGCACCATCATACCTATGCCGACGATTAAAATCGGCTCGATAACGCTGGCGAGATTTTTTAACTCGGCGTCAATCTCACCTTCGTAAAAATCCGCCACTTCCAGCAACATTTCGGCGATGTTGCCGGACTCTTCGCCGACCATGATCATCTGAATAACCAAGGGTGGAAACAATCCTATGCTTTTAGCCATCCGGCTAATGCTGTCGCCTTTTTCGATGCCGATCCGCATCCGGTGCAATTTGCCGCCGATATATTCGTTGCCTACCGCTTTGGCAACAATCGAAATGCCCTGGATCAAGGGTACGCCAGCATTTAAAGTCATCGCAAAAGACCGCGAAAACCGCTCCATGGAGGCACGTTCGATAATGCTGCCCACCGCAGGTATTTTCAGTAAAAACCAGTGCCATTTCCGCAAGCCGTCCGGGCTTTGCAGGTATTTAACAAACAGCAGGGCAATAGCGCATAAAACCACCAATACATGCGGCCAATAGTTGACGCTAAATTCAGAAATCGACATTAGCAAGCGGGTTTGCCAGGGTAGCTGCGAGCCCAGTTTATCGAAAATGCCCTTAAATGCCGGAATCACATAAATATTGACGATGACCATGGCAATCGCCATCGCCACAATCACCATGCCGGGATAACGCAGCGCAGTTTTTATCCGGCTTTGAGTTTCTTTTTCCCGTTCCAGATAATGGCCAATTTGTAAAAAGGCTTGCTCCAGACCGCCCGTGGTTTCGCCGACGTTGATAATACTGATCAACAGCATCGGGAAAATTTTGTCGTATTGGGCCATGGCTTGCGACAAGGGTTGGCCGGACTCTATCTTGCGAGTAATGCCCAGCAAGGCTTGCTTTAAAGCCTGATTGCGACTGGATTCGGCCAGACTGTTGATGGCGCGCGTCAGCGGCACACCGGCTTTGGTCAGACTGTACATCTGTCGGCTGAATAGAATCAGATCATTGATGCTCAGTTGCCTGACTGACCACCAGTTGCTGACTTGTTCCAAAATGTCGGTGCCGCCGGACGTCGCTTCGATGGCAATAGGGATCAAGCCGCGGCCACTCAGGGTTTGCGCTGCGCTAAGGGCTGACTCGGCGTCCAGTTGGCCGTTGATCAATTTGCCATTGGCATTGCGGGCTTTGTATGCAAAATTGGCCATCTTAGTTTTCCGAGATGCGCATGATTTCATGCAAGGTAGTGGTGCCTTGCTTGACTAGCTCGAACGCTTGTTCGGTAAACGATGTGAAACCCGGGGTAGCGCGGGCTGCGGCGATAAATCCTGCTGAATCGTTGCGGCGCAAAGCGTCCAGGGTTTCGTGACGCAATTCCAGTAATTCGTAGACGCCCACCCGGCCACGGTAGCCGACATGATTGCAATATTGGCAGCCTGCACCTTTTTTAAACACAATGTCGCTGGCGCGGACTTTAAAGGTTTTTTCCAGCCAAATGCTTGCTGCTTCATCGATTTGCATGGTTTCCAGGCAACGATCACAGGATTTTCTAACCAGCCGCTGGGCAACAATCACTTTTAGCGCGCTAGCCAGAATATAGCCTTCGATGCCCATATCCAACAAGCGTGTAGCGGTTTCCACCGCGCCGTTGGTGTGCAGGGTGGACAGCACCAAATGACCAGTGATGGAGGCACGTACCGCAATTTCCGCGGTTTCGCGGTCACGGATTTCGCCGACCAGAATCACGTCGGGGTCTTGACGCAAAGCCGAGCGCAGCACGTTGGCAAAGCTCAAACCGATTTTGTCATTGATCTGCGCCTGGTTGATGCGCGGCAGACTGTATTCCACCGGGTCTTCGGCGGTAATAATTTTGGTTTGCGGATCATTTACTTCCGATAGCGCCGCATAAAGCGTGGTGGTTTTCCCGCTACCGGTGGGGCCGGTGACCAGGATTAAACCGTGCGGATTATGAATTTGCGCTTTGAAACGACTTAACAGCTCCGCAGGCATGCCCAACTGCGCCAGATCCAGCAAGCCTTTGGATTGATCGAGTATCCGCATCACTACCGATTCGCCGCTCTGGATGGGTAGCGTCGATAACCTGACGTCCAATCCCTTGTTTTTGACCCGGATGCTAAAGCGACCGTCTTGCGGCAGCCGTTTTTCGGAAATATTTAAACCGCACATCAGCTTTAAACGCACTACCAGTGCCGGGGCGATATTGACGCTGTCCAGCACATGCTCATGCAGCACACCATCAACCCGTTGGCGGATACGTAACACGGTGTCGTCCGGTTCGATATGAATATCCGACGCATTGGTTTGGATGGCATCTTCAAAAATCGATTGCAGCAACTTCACCACCGGTGCGTCGCTGACTTCGTTGCTGGAGAGCAGGGTGTTGATGTCGATCAGATTTTCGCTGAGTTCGTCGCTTAACTGATCCGCCAGATTGCTGATCTCCTCGGTACGCCGATAGGCTTGGTCGATGGCTGTCAGTAAATCTGATTCGCGCACCACCGCTTGGCGTATGCGTTTTTTCAATACCCGGCCCAATTCGTCCAAACCCATCAAGTCGGTGGGATCGGCCATGGCCAGCAATACGTCGTTGGCATTGCTCTCCAGTAACATCACTCGAAAGCGCCGCGCCAGATTTTCCGGCAGTTCTTTGCAAATCTCGGGTTTGCGTTTGTATTGGCTAATGTCCAAAAACGGGATTTGTAGCTGCCTGGACAGGAAGCTGAGCAAGTCGGTTTCGGAAATAAAGTTTAGATCAACCAACGTCCGCCCCAGTTTGCGACCGGTCTTTTTTTGCTCGGCCAAGGCCGACATCAGTTGTTCGTGACTGATGATACGGTGTTGTACCAGTAAGTCGCCGATGCGGATTTTCTTTTGCGGATATTCCATGACTGCCCGTTAATTCAGTGCGCTGAGACGTTGTTTAATATAGTTCACAACCTCAGAGTTCAGGGTGTTTTTATCCAAAGCCTGTTGGTAGGCTTCGGCGGCAGCCAGGGCGTGATTCTGTTTTTCTGCACTGATTCCCAATCCCAGCCAGTGTTCTGCCTTGTCAGGCTGCAGCCTGGTCAACTGCTGATAAACTTTTTCTGCTTGCGGGTAACGTTGCAATTGCTGATAGCTTGCAGCCAGTAACGATAAATAGCTTGGATCTTCGACATGCTCCATATCGATTGCTTCCAGGGTTCTGGCGGCGGCATCGAATTGCTTTTGCTGCACATAAAGATGGGCTTGTGTCTTAAGAAACAGTTGGTCGCCAGGAAACAGTTTAAGACTATCGTCGATAAATGCCTTGATTTGCGCGTTAGGCGCTCGTGATTTGATCAGCGTTTGCAGTAACAAACTGCGCGCACCCAAATGCGCGGGGTTCAGGCGCAAGGCTTCGTTTAAGTTTTCCTGCTTAATTAGCAGCGAAGCGCTGTCTTTTGCCTGACGATATAGCGTCTCTGCTTGCTCGGTCGGTGTTTTGGGCTTTGAGATAGTCGGTTTGCTTGAGGCTGGTGCTTGCGCCGGATTTTTCGCGGACTCGTTGAGAATGGCGGCGGGTTTAGTTAATTTGGTGTCAACAACCCGTTCAGTCT
>CAIOHN010000361.1 GCA_903858105.1 uncultured Pseudomonadota bacterium
GCCCGACTTTCTTCGTCGGCAAAAAATGCCGCCGCCCGATCACGCTCGACAATGCTCATGCCTTCGTGAAACACCGCCGCAGTATGGCCTACATGTTGGCGCAATAGCTGCTCCAGCAATATTGCGGTTTCTGCGCGTTTGCAAATTAGCAAGGCTTTTTCATCGCCCAAGGCTTTAAGTTTATCGATCAACCAGTGCAAATAAGGGCTATCGTGCAAATCGCCGCCCTGCTCGCCAGTCAGTGGATACGCATGCCGTTCACGATCCGGAAAACCTTGGACGGTTTGTCGGGAGTTTCTGAATAAAATCCGGCCGGTGCCGTGATGATCCAGCAGCAGCTTAATCAGTTCTTCACGCGCCACAGTGCTATCGTTAAGCTGCTGTAACTGGCTATCGACGTTATCCTGTTTTAACAGGTTTTTCAGTTGTACTTGTTGAGTCGCATCCAGCGGCTCGCCGGAAATCAATAGATTGGCCAGGCGCGCTACGGGTTCAAACTGGCTTTCTTCCAGCAAGAACTGCTCAAACCGATAAAAACGATCCGAATCAAGCAAGCGCAAGCGGGCAAAATGGCTTTCTTTGCCTAATTGCTCGGGGGTTGCGGTCAACAGAATTAAACCCGGGGTTGCCAGAGCCAGTTGCTCGACAAACAGATAGTCGGAACTGGGCGCTTGCTCGCTCCATTCCAGATGGTGCGCTTCATCGACTACGACCAGATCCCAGCCTGCATCCAGGGCTTGTTGCTGGCGATGTGCAGAATCGGCAAAAAACCGCTGACTACACAGAATGAGTTGTTCACTTTGAAACGGATTTTCGTCCGGGCTAGCCAAACAACGGCTTTCGTCAAACACGCTGAATCTTAGATTGAAGCGGCGCAGCATCTCCACCAACCACTGATGCAACAAGCTTTCCGGCACTAGAATCAACACTCGTTTGCTTAAGCCGTTGATCAAGCGATGCTGAATAATCAAACCCGCTTCTATGGTTTTACCTAAGCCCACTTCGTCCGCCAGCATAATGCGCGGTTCGGCACGATTGGCGGCTTGATGCGCGATATACAGCTGATGCGGAATCAAGGACGCGCGAGCCCCTTGCAAACCTTTGGTAGCTGCTTGCTGGTGCTGCTGCTGACGTCGCCAGGTTTCGTAACGCAAATTAAACCAGGGCGTCGGATCAAATTGACCGGTAAACAAACGATCCTGTGGCTTGTTGAATTGAATATGATGATTCAATTCCATCTCGTCAATTTGCTGCAATTGACCGTCTTCATCCATGCCTATGTAAGTCAACAAACCATTGTGCTGCTGGATTTGCTGGACGGTAATTTTGGCGTATTCCGCCGACTCTATGACATCGCCCTCGCCAAACTGGACGCGGGTCAGAGGCGCATTGTCCCTGGCATAAACCCGTTTGTCGCCCGTAGCTAAAAACAGTACGGTGACGCGGTTAAATTCCGCATCGATAATCATGCCCAAACCGAGTTCGGATTCGGTGTTGCTAATCCAGCGTTGGCCGGGGATAAATTCATTCATGTATTTGTATCTTGGAAATGTGATCGACTTTAAAATGCAAAGCTAAACTAGCGCTGGATGATATGCGAAGCGGATTAATTCATCATTAACGTATCTGGAAAAAACATCGGGGCTTTTAGCGGCACCGGAAAACATGGTTAAATTCACTGAAGGCTGGTGTTTTCAAATCTTAAAAACCCACCATTATTAAGGAACAGCATGGCAAAACCCATTACACCTTTGTTAGCTGCGGATATTTTGATCGAACTGATCGACCATCCTCAGCGCCCTTTCGTCTTGATAGAACGAAAATACCCACCCTACGGCTGGGCAATACCCGGCGGCTTTGTTGATGTTGGCGAAACACTGGAGCAGGCGGCGATACGCGAGGCCAAGGAAGAAACCTGCTTGGATGTCAGCTTAAGCGTATTACTGGGCTTATATTCCAATCCGCAACGCGATCCGCGTAATCATACCGTGACCGCCGTTTACTTAGCGCAAGCCCACGGCACACCCACGGCTGCCGACGATGCCAAAAACTTTGGTTTATTCGGTTTTGATAACCTACCTGAGGAATTGGCATTTGATCACGCTCAAGTCCTGGCAGATTACCGGCATTATAAACTGACTGGCGAGGTAACGCCGCTACGAATATAAGTCAGGGCAGGTTAAGCCCTGTTGAATAGAGGTGCAAGATGGCCTGCTAGCCTTTCAGGCCCAATACATCCTGCATGTCAAACAAGCCTTGCTGTTTACCTGCCAACCACACCGCGGCGCGCACGGCACCGTTGGCAAAGGTCATCCGGCTAGTGGCTTTGTGGGTAATTTCCACTCGCTCACCTTCATCAGCAAACATCACGGTATGTTCGCCCACAATATCGCCAGCGCGTATCGTCGAGAAGCCGATGGTTTTACGCTCGCGCGCCCCGGTATCGCCTTCGCGACCATAGATAGCGCAGTCTTTTAAATCACGCTCCAACGCTGCTGCAACCACTTCGCCCATCCGTAAAGCGGTGCCGGAGGGTGCATCGACTTTATGCCGGTGATGCGCTTCGATCACTTCAATATCGGTGTAATCGCCCATCACTTTGGCGGTCATTTCCAGTAACTTCAAAGACAGATTGACGCCCACGCTAAAGTTTGGCGCTATCACAATCGCAATGTCGTTGGCGGCTGCGGCAATCGCCGCTTTTTGCTCTTCACTGTAACCTGTGGTGCCGATCACGACTTGTTTACCGGCCTGGCGACAGATTTCGATGTAATTCATCGATGCCTCCGGCCGGGTAAAATCGATCAACACATCAAAGCGATCAGTTAAAGCCGCCAAGTCATCACCTACCAGGATGCCGGCAGCCGCAACGCCGGCCAATTCCCCCGCATCTTTGCCTATCGCCAGACTTTCAGGGCGGGAAACTGCCACTGTCAGTTCTACATTTTGAGCAGCTAACGCCGCCTTGATCAAGCACAAGCCCATCCGCCCGGATACGCCTACTATCGCGACACGAACCATGACTTATCCTGTTAATTTATCGAAGAAACTTTTAACGCCATCCATCCAGCCGTGTTCTTGCGGGCTGTGATGTTTACCGCCGCCGGACAAGGATTCGCCCAACTTTTCGATCATGGCTTTTTGTTCTTTGGTCAGATGTACTGGCGTTTCCAGTTGCACTTTACATAGCAAATCACCGACCAGACCGCCTCTAACGGGTTTCACGCCTTTACCACGTAAGCGGAACATGCGACCGGTTTGAGTTTCTGGTGGAATTTTAAGCATGACTTTGCCGTTTAGCGTCGGTACTTCCAACTCGCCGCCCAAGCAGGCCATGGTGAAGCTGATCGGTACTTCGCAATACAAATTGGCGGCATCGCGGGTAAAAATCGGATGATCTTTAACCTGTACCTGCACATATAAATCGCCGGAAGGCCCGCCGTTTACGCCGGCTTCGCCCTCGCCTGCCAACCTAATTCTATCGCCGGTATCAACGCCGGGCGGTACTTTGACCGACAGGGTTTTGGTTTCCTGTATGCGGCCTTGACCGTAGCATTTTGGACAAGGATCCTTGATTTGTTTGCCGTTGCCGCGACAGGTCGGACAAGTCTGTTGCACCGAGAAAAAGCCTTGTTGCATTCTGACCTGACCATGACCGTGACAGGTAGAACAAGTCACTGGACTGCTGCCTTTTTTGGCGCCACTGCCGTTACACTCGCCGCAAGCGACCAGCACCGGTACTTTAACCGTGGCTTCGGTGCCGCCAACGGCTTCTTCCAGCGTTAGTTCCAGGTTGTAGCGCAAGTCAGCGCCGCGCTGCACGTTGCTGCGCTGCTGCCGACCACCACCACCGCCAAAAATATCACCAAACACATCGCCGAAAATATCGCTGAAATTTTCCGCACCACTGAAGCCGCCGCGACCACCGCCCATCGACGAATCGACACCGGCATGACCAAACTGGTCATAGGCCGCGCGTTTTTTGGAATCGGATAAAATCTCGTAAGCCTCTTTGATCAGCTTGAATTTTTTCTCCGCTTCTTCCGGATTGTCGTTGTTTCTGTCCGGATGGTATTTCATCGCCATTTTGCGATAGCTCTTTTTAATTTCAGCTTCACTGGCGTTGCGATCAACTTCCAACAGTTTGTAAAAATCTTCTTTTGCGGCCATTTTATTTAAGGGAGTTTTTAACTTTTTAATGATTAACTATCGAACGACCTTACAGTCAATTAAATCGATCGGATATATTTTCTAACAATCGTTTCCCGTGAATAACGGCGACGATAGTAATCTGTGTTTCATCAAGCTTATATACAACTCGGTAACTGTACACAAACCGTTCTCTGATTTTGTCGAGACCGATTTCAGGCACAACTCAACCAATAAGCGGAGATTGCGGAATGCCATGAACGGTAGAAAATACCTTGCGAACAACCGAGCGAGCATAAATTACCGAATCTTTTGCAATATATTCGGCAATCGAATTTAAATCCTCGACCGCTTCAGGAGACCAGATTAATCTGCCTGCCATCGCTCGAACTGTTTTTCCACTTCGGCATGAGGAATGGCGCCTTCAGTTTCGACCCGGGCCAGTCCCTGCTGTATTTTTGCGATGACATACAAATGATACTGAATATCCTCGAAACTACTTTCTTCAGACAATCTATTCAATAGTTCTTTGACTTCTGAAACCGCAGTTTGCATATATCACCTTTGTAAGAATCAGTCGTTAGGATGGCATACCCAGAAAAATCTATCCTTACTAAATTTCTGCTCACAACCCCGTCACCTTAACGCGGAAAACCGCCATAACCTACCGGCGGTTTTTTTGAATTGTTCGCACAGAACATAGGATAAACAAGCATAGTGTACACCCTGGCATCCCCCTCACCGAATCAGCGAGGGAGGATAGGCATATCCGATTACTTTTTATCGTCCTTAACTTCTTCAAACTCGGCATCGACCACGTCATGATCATGCTCTGCAGCAGCTTCCGACGCACCGGCAGCATGTCCGCCATCAGCACCGCCTTCCGCGCCTTTCTGGGCATAAACCCGCTCGGCCAATTTACCGGACAACTCGGTCAGCGCATGGGTTTTAGCTTCAATCGCGTCTTTGTCGTCGCTTTTGATGACCGCATGCAAATCTTTAATCGCTGATTCGATAGCAGAACGTTCGTCGACAGACACTTGGTCGCCCAACTCTTTGATCGATTTTTCGGTCGCGTGAATCATGCCTTCTGCCGAGTTACGCGCGGTGACCAGTTCTTTCAACTTACGGTCTTCGTCCGCGTGCGCTTCAGCATCTTTTACCATGCGTTCAACTTCTTCGTCCGACAAACCGCTGGAGGCTTTAATGACGATAGACTGTTTTTTGCCAGTGGCTTTATCTTTGGCCGACACATTCAAGATACCGTTAGCATCAATGTCAAACGAGACTTCGATTTGCGGGATACCGCGCGGTGCTGGCGGAATGTCCTGCAAGTCAAACCGACCCAACGATTTGTTACCGGCAGCCACTTCGCGCTCGCCTTGCAATACATGCACGGTCACAGCGGTTTGATTGTCGTCCGCTGTCGAGAAAGTTTGCGACGCATTGGTCGGGATCGTGGTGTTTTTCTCGATCAATTTGGTCATCACGCCGCCCAGGGTTTCGATACCCAATGACAACGGTGTAACGTCCAACAGCAGGACGTCTTTAACATCACCGCCCAAAACGCCGGCCTGAATCGCCGCACCCAAAGCCACCGCTTCGTCAGGGTTGACGTCTTTGCGCGGCTCTCTGCCAAACAGTTCTTTAACAAACGCCTGTACTTTCGGCATCCGGCTTTGACCGCCAACCAAAATTACATCGTTGATTTTAGATGTGGAGATACCCGCATCTTTAATCGCTTGCAAGCAAGGGCCTTTGGTTCTTTCGACCAATTCGTCAACCAGCGACTCCAGTTTGGCGCGCGTCAGTTTGACGTTCAAATGTTTAGGGCCTGCCGCATCCGCCGTGATATACGGCAGGTTGATGTCGGTTTGTTCGGCTGACGACAGCTCGATTTTGGCTTTTTCAGCAGCTTCTTTCAAACGTTGCAGCGCCAAGGGATCGTTGTGCAGATCAATGCCAGTGTCGCGTTTAAATTCACCTGCCAAAAATTCGATAATGCGCAAGTCAAAGTCTTCGCCGCCCAGGAAGGTGTCGCCATTGGTGGCTAATACTTCAAACTGATGCTCGCCTTCGATTTCAGCGATTTCGATGATGGAAATATCGAATGTACCGCCGCCCAAGTCGTAAACCGCGATGGTGGTGTCGCCTTTAGGCTTGTCCATACCAAACGCCAACGCCGCTGCAGTAGGTTCGTTGATAATACGTTTAACATCCAGACCGGCAATCCGGCCAGCATCTTTAGTGGCTTGACGTTGTGAGTCATTGAAGTAAGCCGGTACGGTAATAACCGCTTCGGTGACTTCTTCACCCAAAAAGGCTTCAGCGTCTTTTTTCAGTTTCATCAACACGCGTGATGACACTTCAGGCGGCGCCATTTTTTTACCGTGGCATTCTACCCAGGCGTCGCCGTTATTGGCTTCCATGATTTTGTAAGGCACCATTTTGATGTCTTTTTGTACCGCATCTTCTTTAAAGCGGCGGCCGATTAAACGCTTGATCGCAAATAAGGTGTTTTCAGGATTGGTAACCGCCTGCCGTTTTGCAGACTGGCCCACCAATACTTCGTTGTCGCCGGTAAAGGCGATGATAGACGGCGTAGTACGCGCGCCTTCGCTGTTTTCGATAACGCGAGCTGTACCGTTTTCCAGTACCGCCACGCAGGAGTTGGTCGTTCCTAAATCGATGCCGATCATTTTGCCCATTGATATTCTCCAGACTTGAATAGGTATAAGTTAAAAGCTTGTGTGCGATATGCGGTTGATCGTTTTAATTTCAAGCCTGCTCATCAATTTTTGCACCATCTACCGGTTTATCTTCAGCTTTGGCGACAACCACCATCGCTGGACGCAGCAAACGGCCATTCAGTACATAACCTTTTTGGAATACGTTTAGCACCGTATTAGGCTGTGCAGTGGCGCTGGGCTGCATGACCATGGCCTGATGAAATTCCGGATTGAACGGCTGACCCGTCGGATCGACGGTTTCGATATTGAATTTGGCAAATACCGACTCAAATTGTTTGATGGTCAATTCGCTGCCTTCGCGCAATTTCACCATTTCCGGGCTATCGCCGACCGCCGCTTGAATACCCAACTCCAGACTATCCAAAACGCTTAACAATTCTTTAGCAAATTTAGCCAAACCGTATTTGCGCTCGTCATCCAAATCCTTTTGGACGCGTTTTTTCAAATTCTCCATTTCCGCCATAGTACGGATGGCTTTATCCAAATTGGCGGCGGCTTGCTGCTGGGCTTGCTCCAATTCTTGCTGCAAGGCTTCTATTGTGACTTCACCCGCAGCTTCGGCAGCTTCGCCGGTTTGGCCTTCTGAAAATGCCTGCTTGGTTTGTTCTAAAACTTCGGCTATCAATTCGCTGTCCGTCTGTTGTTCGTGGCTTGATTGCTGGTGGCTCATGTTTACTCCATGGTTCTAAATTTTTATGTTCGCCTAAGGATAAGGGCGTTTATTTGGGATTCAAGGCTGCGCCCAACAATTTTGCCGTGACGTCTACAAATGGAATCACTTTTTCGTAGGCCATGCGGGTGGGGCCAATCACGCCCAGCACCCCAACCACCTCATCGTTAACCGAATACGGCGCAGTAACCAGACTGCAATGATCAAAGGCCCGGTAGCCGGATTCTTCGCCAATAAATATCTGCACACCTTCCGCTTGTAAGCACTGATCCAATAAATGAATCACGCCGCGTTTTTGGCTAAAGGCTTCGAATAGCTGTTTTAGTCTATCCATGTCGGACAATTCGGAAAACCCCATTAAATTGGTTTCGCCGCTCAGCACATAATCATCTTTGGGCTGCTGGGCAAAGGTCAGTTGCGCCATGTTCACGGCATCAATCATGCCCTGGTTGACTTGCCGCTGATCCTGTTCCATTTCTTTGATAATCAAGTCGCGCACTTTTGCCAAACTGCGACCGGTGTAGACCGAATTTAAATAATTGGCGGCTTGCTGCAACTCGGCGGGGCTAAACTGCTTTTGGGTGTGGATAATTTTGTTATGTACTTCCTGACCATCGGTGACAAAGATCACCAACACCCTGGTGTTGGACATTGGCAGAAATTCGATATGTCTTAAAATCACCGATTCGCGGCGCGGTAAGGTCACCACGCCGGCCATTTGCGTCACATCGGACAACAATTTGGAGGCTTTACTGAGTAGATCGCTGGCCTTGTCAGTCTGCCCCTGCAAACTGTGTTGCAATTGATCCATTTCGCTGCTTGCCAACGGTTTGACAGTTAACAGGCTATCAACAAACAAACGATAACCGCTCACCGTAGGCACTCGCCCCGCTGAGGTGTGCGGCGAATGAATCAGCCCCATTTCCTCCAGATCGGCCATCACATTACGGATACTCGCCGGACTGAGCTTGAGTTGCGGGTCTTTCGAGAGCAAGCGCGAACCTACCGGTTGCCCGTCTTGTATATACCGCTCTACCAGGGTTTTTAATAAGTAGAGCGACCTTTCGTTTAAATCCTGTCCGCTTGCCACGTAAGCACCTTCAGTTATCACTAGCACTCCACATAAACGAGTGCCAAAGCACAAAGCTATCAGGTGGGTTGCGTGTTGTCAACGCAGGAACAGCCGACCGCGAAATATTAATAAGCGGTATAAACCGACATAATTTGCGGGAATAGTTACCAGTTTTATCAATGCTTAACTAGAATTGACTTTTGACTTTGGCATAGCCGTTACATTCATGCTCAATTTTTTGCTTCGCTTCCCGTTTTGTTTGCCCACCCTGCTCGCGGCGCTGTTCGGTTTGCTATTTCCCGTCAGCACTGTGTTATTTATGCTGTATCACGAGGATTTGAGCCTTTCCTGGGATAACATCATCGGACTGCACGTGATTCACTTTGATTTATTCATCTTGTGGACGGCGCCTTTGGTACTGGCCGCTTTCGGCAGTCTGATCGGTAAAACCACCCAAGCGCTCAAGGAAAAAATGGATACATTGCAGTCGCAGACCTTGCAACTCAACTCTATCCTGGATACTGCTGCCAGCGGCATTATCAGCATCGACGCGCATGGCTCTATCATCAAATTCAACAGAGCTGCAGAACAGATTTTTGGCTACAAGCCTGACGAAATCATTGGTCAGAATATTAAATGCCTGATGCCGCAGGCGATATCCGTAGAACACGACGGCTACCTGGAAAACTACCGCACGACAGGAAAACCACGCATTATCGGCCAACGCCGCGAAGTCGAAGCCCTCCGAAAAAACGGCCAGACCTTTCCCGCTTTACTGCGCGTAAACCCAATGCTGATCGACGGCGAGACATTTTTTTCCGGCGTTATAGACGACATCAGCGAAACCAAAACCCTGCAAATACAACTCGACCAAGCGCAAAAAATGGAAGCTATCGGTCAGTTAGCCTCCGGGGTGGCGCATGAAATAAACACCCCAGTGCAATTTATCGGCGACAACCTGTCGGCTTTGGCAGATAACATTAGGGATATCGTCGCCTATCAAGCAGCAGTTACCGAACTGGCCGATCCGCAATTTCAGCAACAATTGAGCGCATTGACCGAACAATACGACCTGGACTTTATCTTGGACGATAGCCCCAAAGCCATCAACCAAGCCCTGGATGGCGTCAAACGCGTGGCAGAAATTATCAAGGCCATGAAAACCTTCTCGCATGTAGAAGCCAGCCTCAGCAAGCAAACCATCAATCTGCACGAAGCCCTGAATAGCGCATTGACCATTACCCGCAATAGTTACAAATATACCGCCAGCGTAGAAACCGACTTTGCCAAGGACATCGGCAATATCTCGTGCTATGCCAACGAACTTAATCAGGTGTTCCTTAATCTGATCGTCAATGCCGTCCACGCCATAGAGGAAAAGCAAGCAGGCTTGGGTTTGATCAGAATTGTTACCCGCAAACTGGGTGACATGGTCGAAATATTGATTCAGGACAACGGTGCGGGCATTCCAAAGGACATACAAGAAAAAGTATTTAATCTGTTTTTTACCACCAAGGAAGTGGGCAAAGGCACCGGCCAGGGGCTAAGCCTATCGCATACGATAGTGGTGGAAAAACATCGAGGTAAATTGTTTTTTGAATCCAGCGCCGGAGTTGGCACTACCTTTCATATACAATTACCGCTCACTGACTAACCGGATGTAAGCGCTAATGAGCAAAAAAAATATCCTGTTTGTTGATGACACCGAAAATGTCATCAGTGGCATTCAACGCCAATTGCGTCCCTACCGCGAGCAATGGGAGTTGTTTTTTGCCACCAGCGGCGCACAAGCTTTGCAAATCATGGCAGAACATCCCATAGACCTGATCATCAGCGACATGATGATGCCTGAGATGCGTGGCGACGAACTGCTTAAAACCATCAGCGAGCAGTATCCCGGCACGGTAAGAATGATTCTTAGCGGTTATGCCGACGAAGAATCCTTGAAAAGCGGCCTGAACGTCGCCCACCAATATCTCAGCAAACCCTGCAGCGCCGAAATTTTGCGCGAGGCCATTTCTCAAGTCTTTAAAATACAGGCCTGTGTGCGTAACCCGCGCATCGCTGCCAGTGTCGGTGATGCCAACCACTTACCCAGCCTGCCAAAAATTTATCACGAGTTAAACGCCGCAATCGCCGACGAAAACACCACCACCCGCGACATCGCCGCGATATTTGCGCGTGATATGGTGTTGTCGGCAAAACTGTTGCAGTTGGTCAATTCGCCTTACTTTGGTTTAAACCGAGTGGTGTCCAGCCTGACCGATGCGATTAATCTGATCGGCTTGAAAAAACTCAACAACCTGATCCTCTCGGTGCATGTCAAAACCGCGTTCCCCGTCGACAATCCGGCAATGGAACGCTATATGGAATACCTGTGGCAAGACGCCGGCCGGGTTGCCGAACTGGCGCGTTTAATCGCACAATCCGAGAACCAACAAGAAGACCGACCTGATCAAGCCTATCTCGGTGGCTTGTTGCATAATCTGGGCTTGCTGATTTTTCTATCCCGTGGCGGCGACCAGCTTAAAACGCTGATGGATCGGGTTAAAAATACCGATCGACCCATCCCTCAGCTGGAAACCGAGATTTTCGGCTTCACCCGCTCGGAAGCCGCAGCCTATGTGCTTAGCCTTTGGAAAATTCCACCCCGCATCATCGAAGCCATTTTGTTGCAAAACAACCCAGGCGAAACCGATTACGAAGGCGTAAACGCCTTGACGGCGGTGCATGCTGCCGCCTGCCTGTTAAAACCATCGGTTATGGAAGGCCACGACAGACTGTTTGAAATGACGCTGGATACTGTCTATTTACAGCGTATAGATAAACTCCAACGCTTGCCGGACTGGCAGATATTGGCTGACAAAGTCATCACTTTTTTCGCCGGGAAATAGGTAAGCGACATGCAGGAAAAATCAGCTGAAAAAATTCTTTGCGTGGATGATGAAGAAAACATTCTGCATTTGTTTCGGCGTACCTTGGGCCGAGAGTTCAATCTCTATGTCGCCAATTCAGCAGAAACCGCCTTAAGCCTGATTCAAGAGCACGGCGATTTCGCGGTTATCCTGTCCGATTACAACATGCCCGGCATCAACGGCGTCGAGTTTCTAAAAATGGCTCGCCAGCTATCGCCCGATAGCACCTTGGTGATGTTGACCGGCAATGTGGAACTTGATGTCGCGATCAAAACCATCAATGAAACCGATATTTTTCGTTACATGCCAAAACCTTGCCCAATGGAGGTGATGCGCAAAGTCATTATGGATGCATTGGATCAATATCGTCTGATAGTGAGCAAACGACAACTGACCGCGGCATTGGAACAGAAGAATCAGGAATTAACCAGGCAGAAACATTTGCTGGAGCACGAGTTGGACATGGCCAAAATCGTCTATAGCAAGGTCAACCAATACGGTCACGAAGAACCAGACGGACTGGATTATTTTATCCAGGCCAAGGACTCGGTAGGCGGCGACTTTCTGCTCACCCACAAGAGCGAAGATAGCCGCAGCTTTTACCTGATGATGGGTGATCTAACCGGTCACGGCCTGCAATCGGCACTGGCTGTGCTGTTGGTTACCGAAGTATTCGACGTATTGTGCGACAGTCTGCCCAGCTTGGAAACGCTGGCCCAAAACATTAACGAAAAAATGTGCCGCAAACTCCCTACCGGCCTGTTTTGTGCCACCTTGCTGGCCAAAATCGACTGTCAAATGAGGCAACTGCATATCTGGCAGGGCGGCATGCCGGATGCGTACCTGTTGGATGTTGACGGTAGTGTGCTAAAAACCATAAGTTCCAACAATTTACCGCTCGGCATACTCGCCGAACAGGACTTTATCGGCAGCGCCATTTGCCTGCCGCTAAGCGCAGCAGAATCGTTGTTTGCGTATAGCGACGGCGTCACCGAGCAAACCGGCGCTGACGAGCAAATGTTTGGCGTTGACCGTCTGCGTCAGGCCTTGCTAGATACGCCAATTGGTAGCAAGCGCATTGATCAGGTTATTGCCAGGCTGCGTGATTATCAGGATGACCGACCGCAGTGTGACGATATATCGATGTTTGAGTTAAACCTCGGCAAAATCGGCAAGGTGCTGGCATGCAATTAAACCCAATATCCGCTGCCATCAGCCAGAAAGTCCTGTTTGTCGACGATGAAATATTGCTACTCGAAGGCCTAAAACGGCAACTGCGTCGAGACTTTAACATTACCACCGCCGCAGGTGGCGCCGCCGCATTGACAGAACTTGCCGAGTCGGGGCCTTTTGCGGTGGTCGTGTCAGACTACAACATGCCCGGCATGGACGGCATCGCCTTTCTAAATCAGGTCTATGAGCACTATCCACAGACCGTGCTGGTCATGCTGACCGGTCGGGCCGAACTGGATATAGCCGTTAACGCGTTACACAATGCGCATATTTCCCGCTTTCTAAACAAGCCTTGCCTGAAGGAAGTATTATCGGAAACACTAACCGATGGCTTGGAACAGTACCGACTGCGCATGTCGGAACAAATTCTGCAAGCCCAGTTACAACAGGCCAATCAGCAACTCAATCTGCTCAATAACCATCTCGAAAGCCTGGTCGAGCAAAAGACCCGCGCGCTGCAATTGCAATATCGTTATGTCGCCGACATGGCGCAAATGACTGATTCGCAAGCCATCATCGACGCCTTGCTCGACAGCGTGACCACATTGACCGGCATAGACAACGTCAGTTTATGGCTAAGTCCGCAGCTGGATGGACAGTTTCGCTGCCACTATCCCACCACCATGGAATTTGCCAGCTTTCAAGCCAAACAAAGCTCCAATGGCGTGGTCGATAAAACCTTGAACGCTGGACAAATTTGGCAACGCGGAGATACACCTCTCAGCGCAGCCGATCAAGCCCTGTTTACCGGCCCACCCTTTGCATCTGTGCCCTTGTCGGGCGAACACGGCGTATTAGGCTTGCTAAATTTAGCCGGCGATCATGCCACACTGGCGGACGACACACTTGAGGCGTTGGCGGGAATGGCCGATGTCACCGCGACCGCCTTGCAAAGTTTCTGGCACCGCGAAGCGTTTGAGGACGCTCAGGACGCCATCATTGCCTCGCTCGCCAAGCTTTCCGAATACCGCGATCCGGAAACCGGCGCCCATTTGCTGCGCCTGAAAAAATATTGCGCCTTGATCTGCCAGTTTTTATCGGAATCCGGCAAATATCGCGACATAGTTAATCCTGCGTTTACTCAAGACTTGGTACGTTCGTCGCCGCTGCACGATATAGGCAAAGTCGGCATTCCGGATGCGATTTTAAAAAAGCCGGGCAAGCTCAGCGCAGAAGAATTTGAAATCATGAAAACCCACGCCCAAATCGGCGGCGACACCTTACGCGCCGTGTTTGAGCAATACCCGTCGCAAAACTTTATCAAGTGCGGTATGGAAGTGGCTTACAGCCATCATGAAAAATGGAACGGCCAGGGCTACCCCAAAGGCCTGACCGGCGAAGCAATACCATTATCCGCGCGAATATTGGCCTTGGTCGATGTGTACGACGCACTGACAAGTCGGCGCGTCTACAAAGCCCCCTTCTCAAGAGAGCAAGCCAATAATCTGATCAGCGAAGGTAATGGCAGCCATTTCGACCCGGAGATTGTCGCGGCATTTTTAGCCACCGAAGCCGACTTCAACCGGATTGCCGAACAGCATGCCGACATTTTTTAAAATCAACTCTAAACCCAGGAAGCCAGCGTGTTTATAGAAGTTGAAGAAAAATCCTGCGTTTTAGTCATTGATCCCGATCCGGCCTTACGCAGCCATCTGGATAAACTATTCAACGGTGATGCCGAGGCGTCGCTGGGTGAGTCCACTGAAAATTTAACCTATTTGATTCACGGCTGCGACAGTTGCGCCGCTGCTATCTCGATACTGGAACAGGCACTAAGCAACGAGATGCCCTACCACATGGTGTTCGTCGAGAGTGAATTAAGCGATGGCAGCGGCTTGGAACTGATCAGTAAACTTTGGCAGATCGATCAAGACCTGCACGCCGTATTGTGCAGCGCCGATCCCAAACTAAACTGGCAGCGCATCGTCGATACTCTGGGTGAAAGCGACCAGTTGCTGATTTTACAAAAACCCTATAGCGACCTGGAACTGCGGCAAATCGTGCATGCCATGATGCGTAAATGGCAGTTGGGCAAGCAATCGCAGCATGTGATGCAATTTATGGAGCAGCAAATCAATTTGCGCACCCAAGCCATTGAAGAAGCCAATAAAAACCTGCTGCAATCGGAAAAACTGGCCGCGGTAGGTCAACTGGCCGCTGGCATAGCGCACGAAATTAACACCCCTGCCCAATACGTCGGCGACAATATCAAAGCCATCAGCGATTTCTTTGGCAGTGTCACCCGCCTGCTAAACCACTACCGACAATTACTCAGCGAAAATGGCAAAAACGATTGGCTGCAGCAAATGCACGAGCATGAAAAACATGAAGATTTGGCGTTTATTTTAGAAGACGCGCCGATGGCTATCGAGCAATCCCTGGAAGGTGTGGCGCAAATTGTGCGGATCGTGCAGGCGATGAAAGGTTTTTCGCATATGGGCCAAGGCGCAGTCAGTACCATTAACATCAATCTGGCGTTGGAAAACACCTTGCTGGTGGCGCGTAATAGTTACAAATACATCGCCGACCTGGAAACCCATTTTGCCGACCTGCCCAGTATCGAGTGTTTTCCCGGCGAGTTGAATCAGGTCTTTTTAAACATTATTGTCAATGCGGCGCAAGCCATAGAAGAAAGCAAACAGGGTCGGGGCAAAATCACCATTACCACCGCCACCACCGCAGAAGGTGTGGAAATTAGCATCAGTGACACCGGAATCGGCATCCCCGACGCTATCCGTGACCGGGTATTCGATCCGTTCTTTACCACCAAGGATGTTGGCAAAGGCACCGGCCAAGGCCTGAACATCGCCTATCGCATTATTCATCAACAGCATGGTGGCACACTTAGCTTTTCCAGCGCTGCCGGTAGCGGCACCACGTTTGTGATCCGCCTGAACCGGCATTTACCCAAATAGTGGCGCCCCAATAGTGGCGCTAACGCCTATTGCGTCGCGTCCATTGATCAGCTCATTACCACGATGCACCAAGCTTTCGTGAAAAGGTTTTCAGTCAAGAGAACCACAAAACATAATAGCTGTAGTAGACAACCACAAAAATCAACACAACATTCAGCAGCGTTTCAACCTTGCTATGTTGTTCTTGTTGATATTTTTTTTCGTTTTTCGTTCTCATACTAGCCCTCCAAGTCCGTAACTGATATCCAAAAACAGGCGTAATGCCTATCGGCTCATGCCGTTGCCAAGCCAAGCGCCAGCGGCGGCGCCAATACCGGCGCCCAAAGGATCTCCCCTGCTCATTTCATACCCTGCCACACTGCCTAAGGCACCGCCCACCAAGCCCTGGGTAGATCGCTGATCGTAACTGTTGTAGCGCGGTGCTGGCTGCGGAGCTGGCACGTATTGCACCACACGTTCCGGGTAGTAAACCCTTTCGACTTCAACGTAATGATCGTGGTGTCCATGGTGACGACCGTGGTGATGACCATGTCCATGACCATCCGCCAACGCGATAGGTGAAAATAACAAACTGAAAGCAACGATACTTGTCACTCTAATCATAAAAACATCCTCAATGTAGAACAATTCACTTACGAATTCATTCTAGAAGGCAATGTTTAATACTTGATTAGGAACAGATTAAGAACTGATGAAGATGCCGCAATCGGCGGATATATCGCTGCTTTTTGTGAACTGTGCACGTAATCGGCCCCGCCGCCCCTCGTTTGAGGGACGCGCCGTAAGGGCCAACTCTACACCAGCCGCGCTAGGTATAGAGCTTGCTGAATTACCGAAATGAACTAAAAATTAACTGTAATGGTACCGCGCACCATGCGGGGCTCGACTGGATGTTTCATCAGGCCAGGGCCACTCATTTCAGCACTCGACGGGTACCTGGATTCGTAAGCGTAAGCAATGTCATTGCTTTGCGAACCGAGGATATTGAAAATGTCGATTTCCAGCTTGTATTGCTTTTGTTTGTAACCCGCGCCCAGATTAACGATATTGGTATCGCCAGCCCAAACGGTGCCTGATTCATCCAGCGGCACGCTACCAAAATGTCTGAAACGGATGGTGCCGAACAAGCCGTTGGGTGCCACCACAGTCGCGCCGGTACTGATTACCCGACCTACAGAATTGGGCACAAAATTATCGGTTTCCCTAGGCGTTCTGTCGGCGTAGCGAGCAGTTGTCAATGCGTAATCGGCGTCCAATGTCAGCCAATCGGTAGGTTGGTAATAGTTGGTTAATTCGATCCCGTAACGGTGGGATTTACCATTGACCTCGTTGGTACCGGCATCGCCCACGAACACCAGCTCTTGGCTGGATTCCAACCACCACAAGGCAAAAGTGCTGTTCAGTCCGGGGATAAAATTACTCCTAATCCCCGCTTCGCCACCACGCGACCAGGCAGCTGGATTGACCCTTTTCAGCACATCCCCATTGTCATCCAGGTTACGGCCGGTCTTTGGATTCAGACTTAAGGTAGTGCCGCGCGCATCGTTAGAGTGGTAGCCGTACCCTATATTGAAAAAATATTCGGTGTCATACCAGGGCCCGATAATCAGACTCAGTTTTGGACTAATCATAGCCTTGCCGCGACTACCGGAATTAACCGCATTAGTCGTTGCATCGTGCAGAAGATTGTCGCGCACTCTGACATCGTTATTAATAAAATCACCCCGCAAACCGGCAATGGTGCGTACTTTTTCGTGCCAGTGGGTGTGATTTTTAAAATAGGTGCCGATTGTGGTCACGCCCACATCGCTGTTACTGATGGTATCCAGGATTTGCCGGGCATTGGTTTGGTAAAGCCCCAGACCCATGATTTGGTCGTTACGAAACTGTATGCCGACCGTGTTATCCATTTCAAAGCCAAACAGTTTGTTATAGCGCGTGTGATCGAAATTACCGCCTAACTGGACCCGACGCTCTGTTTGCAGAATTTGATCCGATGGATACTGATCAATCAGCGTATGGCCGCTAAAATTGGAATACAAATTTAGATCGGTATACAAGGCATACAGGTTGACATCGTTTTTCCAATTTTTGCCGGTTTGCCAGAAGTTGCCGGATAAACTGTAGCGATTGGATTCGCCGCCGTCAGTCGGATCCATAGAGCCGTATAAACCCAGCGAACCGCTATCAATCGCGTACTGCGGGATTTGATTGGTCGCCGTCCAACTGTTGCTATACGCCTTGCCGCTGACTGACATCCCCCAGTCGTGTTTATCCAGGGTGTATTTCATCTGGCCGTTAAATTTTTTGGAATCTTCCGGCACTTGCCAGACACCGTTATATAAATTGAACTCGCCTGCGTACAGCAAATCGCCATCGCCCACTTTAGTGGAGTTGGCAACCAAGGTGCGATAGTAGTCGTACTGGCCCGCGGTAAATTTGACGATGCCTTCTGATAACTTATCCATCGTGGTCATCTTGGCATAACCGGCAGAAGAAAAATCGCCCACTTCCGCGTAGTAAGGACCTTTGCCATATTCCACTTTTTTCACCAACTCAGGGATGATGCTGTTAAGGTCCATGTAACCCTGACCATGTGCATGCGTGGTCATGTTCATCGGAATACCGTCAACATAAGTGGTAAAGTCGGTGCCATGATCCAGATTAAAGCCGCGTAAAAAATACTGGTTGGCCTTGCCGGAGCCACTATGCTGGGTCGCCACCGCGCCCGGCACCACTTCGATCAATTCGCCATTGCGCGATAGTGGACGATATTCAAACTGCTTTTGACTCACCTCGCCTTGCGAAGCGGTCTCGGCGATACCAATCATATCCTTACCGCGACCGTCTTCTTCAATCTCCACCGCTTCAAGCTCTTCAGGCTTATTCGGATCGATGCTGTGCGCTTGCGCTGCGGGATTGATCAAGCCCAAAGCAATACCTAAACCAATGGATAAAGGTGTGAGCATGAATTTTTTATTTTTATGTGTGGCTCGCATAAGGTCTCCTGTTAAACAATGCGTATCTTAAAAATGATGTGCCGATTGGCTTATGTGTGGTAGATGAGTTGTGTTGAAAATCAGGCATCGCCAGGCTGTGAATGACTTTATGGCCTTTAGCGAATAGCGTAAAAACAGGTTTGACGTCGTTATAGGTTCGGCAATCTGGCCGACAAACGGACGCTAAATGAGACACAGGCTGAACTTGCCGGCATTGATCGGCAAAACTGAAATATTGGCTGTGGCTTAAACAGGACTTGGATGTTTGGATGTCTAAATTGCCAACAGGGCGTTGGGCAATGATCAATTGAAGACAAGGCGCTTCAACAGTTGAAATCGGGGTACTAGGGTGAGGGGAATAAACCTGAGGGGCTAAGACGGCGTTAATCAGCAACGGTGGCGAGGTAAGACCCACGCCATTGCTTAGCAAATGTTTGCCGGGTGTATGGTTAATATCCCGATAATAATATTTAAAGTCCAAACTACTATGCCTGATGTAGTCTGAATCAAACAGCCATAGGCTTTTACTCAGCTCAAGTGCTTCAAAAACGGCCTGCTTAAGCACTAAGGCGGCAAAATTAGCCTGTGTTTGCTGGTAGCTTTTAAGCGTTAAATAGGGATTGACGCCACCCTGATGGGCAAGCTTACACGCTACGCCTGAATAACCGCCGCCGCCAGAATCGGGCGCAGAAATATCATGGGCGGGTAATTTTCGTTCGCCGTTAGTCATGTATGCCAGGGCAAATCCAGCAGGGAACTGGATATTTTGAAACCGTTTTAAGTGCGTAAAATCCGATGCCTGGGCTAATTCAACCGCGATCAGTTTATTGTTGAGATTCGCTTCAGCCGCTTTAGCCAGTGCGGTGTTGGAAAAGACCACCGTCAGTAAGCAGGTAATGGCCAACAAAACCAATTTGGCTAGCAATATGCCCGCACCGTGCAATAGCAAGGTTGCCAGCATAAAACCCAAGGTGTATGAAATCAGACTGGCCGATGTGGAAATCTCCTGGCCGTGAGCAAAGCCATGAAAAAACGCAAAAAAAGCCACAATCAGTACGTTTATTTTGGCGCTGAATCGCACCTTTTTGGTAATCAACACACTGAAAACCGCACAGGACAGCAGAATAATGCCTTCTATGCTCGGGATTTCCAAGCCTGCGGCACCGGCAATCCCGCCTAAGCTCATCACACTGACAAAAGCCAGCGGCAACATCCAGACGGCCTGTCCACGCAACTGCGCGGCCCAGATGCCGACTGCTAACATGGTGACTAAATGATCCCAGCCAGCCAGTGGATGACTAAAGCCGTTATGCCAGCCGATACTGTCAACATTTATAAATTGGCTGCTCAAAAACCCCAGCAATAGCAACACAGGCAAGCCAACAGAAAGCAATAGCTTGTAAGGACTATGTCCTTTAGCGGCTTGTTTGCTTGGGAAGTTGGATGACATTAGCGGCTACTGAATACAATAAGTTTTAAAAGTGGGTCAAACCCAGTGTAGTTGGCTGTGCAGCAACACAGGACTTTGCAGACAAATGATTTAATTGCAGATAATAACGCAAAATTATCAAAAAAAAAATTCTGGTGCAAAAGCCGCGCGTTAGGCGGTACTGGAGATGAAGGGGTTTTTGGCTATTCTGTGAGAAATCCTCACATGACAAGACCTATCGAGCAATGCTTTTAATGCTGACCTGCCACAAGAACCATTAGCTTTTCATTATTCACACTTAAATGCCATAAATAATCAAATATTTTTTGGATAGTCACCGCAGTTTTACCAAAACATGTGCCGCCGACTAGGTCTATAGTAGTAGTGGACGGATACCACAAACCAGCCAAATAATAGACAATACGCATCTCTAGTAAATAGCGATTGCACAAAAAGATAGGCTAAGCCCAGGATAAAAATTATGGAAAGACTGCTGGTGGTTGATGACGATGCCTTCATAAGAATATTAGCCCAGGACGTACTCGAAGATGCCGGATATTCGGTTGAATTTGCCGAAGATGGCGAAGTGGCATGGCAAAAAATCACTAGCAATCCATCCCGCTTCGATTTGATCCTGCTGGACAGAAGCATGCCCAATCTTGATGGCATTGAAGTGCTGAAGCGGATAAAAAGCGACCTACGCTTCAGAGATTTACCAGTGATAATGTTAACGGGTGCCACTGACCAGCAAAACGTGCAGGAAGGGCTAGCCGCTGGGGCGCACTACTACCTGACCAAACCAACGCCTGCCGATCTGTTGAAAACAGTCATTAGAAATGCGCTTGCAGAGCTACGGAACAAACGCGAATTATTGGCACTGCTAGGCCATCAAACTGCCAGCATGCAAATTTTGCAGCGTGCCGCGTTCAGTTTTAGCAGCTTACAGGAAGCAAAAAACCTGGCATTGACACTGGCGGAACTGAGTATGGCTCCAGAGCGCACCGTCAATGCCTATTCAGAACTGCTAATCAATGCAGTAGAACATGGCAACCTGGGCATAAGCTATGCCGAGAAAAGCCAACTGGTAAAAGACGGGCGTTGGGCCGAGGAAATAGCTGCGCGCCTGCAGCGCCAGCCCTATTCTGCTCTAAGGGTGCGCGTCAATCTCAAAAAAACCGAGACAGTTTGTATGGTTACCATTAAAGATGAAGGCAACGGTTTTAAGTGGTCCGAATATTTGGATTTTAGTCCTGATCGGGCTTTTGACCTGCATGGCAGGGGCATCGCGATGTCAATGCTGCTTGGTTTCGACTCCATCGAATATATTGGTAACGGCAACACCGTCGTTACCACTGTCAAATTGCCGCTCTGAACAGCAATTTGCGCCTTAATGCCCGTCCATAACTTGGGTTCATTTGACAAGAAGTTTGAATTGTCACCGGAGAAGCCTGACTAAAAAATACATTTTTATCAGGAAATCACTATCCCCTGCCGACAAGTCACCCAAAGCTTTTGACTACGCCGTAATGTAGAGTGATGCATTCGCCAGATGAAACACTGAGGGGGGCCTAAACCTTGACCTTGCCAACCACGGCGGCGAGGCTCTGGCAATGCTGCAAAAAAACGCGTACGATCTGATTCTTATGGACATGCAGATGCCTGAAATGGACGGACTGGAAGCCACCCGAAAAATCCGCAGCTTACCCAATTACCACACCATACCCATTGTTGCCATGACTGCAAACGCTTTTGAAGAAGACCGCGAACATTGCAAGCTAACCGACATGAACGACTTTTTATCCAAATCGGTAGAGCCCGAGCGACTGGTCGAGATGCTGGCGACCTGGATTCCTGGAATGCCGTCAGCAGACGAGAGGGTCACCCCCAGCCAGCAGCAATCTGTATCGTCACACACTAGCCATATCGACTTTGAAACCGGGCTGAAATACTTTGCCGGCAAAGAGCATAACTACCGAAAGATGCTGGACAAATTTGTTGATCTTTACGCCGACGAAGCGCAAGTCATCTTGTGTCAACTGGATGCCGCTGACAAAACAGCAGCCCAACGCTTAGCCCATTCGCTGAAAAGTGCCGCCGGCACACTGGGCATGGAAAGCATCCGCCAACTGGCGCAAGCCATTGAACACGGCATCAAGCAAGAGATTGCCGAAACCGAACTTAAAGCCAACATCGCTGCGTTAGACGCAGCCTTGCGCGAGGCATGTGCGGAAATTCAATCGCTGCAATCAAGCTAAGCACTCAACAAAAAACCCAAGCCCAAAAAAGCAAAAAGCGGCGGCATTTAGCCTGCCGCCGCTCTGGTTAAAATCCGCGTCCCTACGGAAAACTTGCCAAAACTTAGGCTTTGCGGCGACGCAAACCGATCATGCCGGCGATTGCTGAACCGAACAACCACACTGCACCTGGAACTGGCACAGCAGCTGGTGTGCTGATTTGGATGGTGCGGTCAATATTGCTATTAGCGTGCTGAACGTTTACATATGCAATGTTTGTGTTGAATTTGTCGAAGTACAGACCAGTAGGCTCAGCACCGACTGTGCTCATGGTAGCCCAACGTGCAACAGACTCGGCTACGCCGTCGTTGTTGGCATCGCGTGCAAACCAAATGTCAGCATCACCGCCAGGTTGATCTTCGATAATGTACATATTGCCTTCAGCGTCGATTGCCAAGTTATCTGGGCTAGTCAACGCAGTGCCAACTGCTAAGCCTGTGGCCTCATCAATTGTATTTCTGGTCACAAATTGATTGATGCTATTGGTGCTCAGATTGATAGACCATACATCGTTAGTAGAAGTGGTTGCCACGTACAAGCGTTCGCTGCCGTCTGCCAGTGTTTTGATTTCCAGGTCTTCTGGGCGTTGGTAATCAGTACCGCCAACCAAATTAGCGGCAACTCTGCCTTCCAGTGTGCCATCGGCCTGGACGGCGCTGGCTGTAGAGGCTAACGCCGCGCCGCTAGCGTTGGTGATTGCTTCCCAAGAGAAGGCACCGCTAGCATTAGCATTGCTTCCGGCACCTACTTTTAACGCAAAGGTTTGGCCAGCGCTGAAGAAATCGTTACCGTTGGTCGCCAATGGGTTAGCTGAAGAGTATTTGTAAATGCTACCGCCGTTCAATTCATCGATAAAATAGAAGTTGTTGTCTTTATCAAACGCCAAGCCTTCATGCGAAACGCGTGGAATGATAGAACGCGCGACGAAATTGGTTGTGGCATCGCCAGTCGTGGTAACAGGGTTGGTAATCTCGAATACACGACCGCCAGTTTTTTCTTCTGCCGTCAGATAGCTTCCCCAAGGAGTCCAGCGAGAAGCATCGCCTACTGCAAAACCTTGTCTGCCTTGTGCCACGATTTCAGTAGAAACACCCGTTTGTAAATCCAAGCGTTTTACGCCAGCAGTGCCTATTTCGTAGGGGCTGAACAAATAACGGCCTGCGTTTGCACCAGTCTCGTTGGCAGTAGTCATGTCCCAGTTGTCACCACGCATTACGCCGGTGTTGGCGTCGATGGTTTTTTGCGTCCAGCTTGAGTTTGCCAATTTAAATGGCGTAGCTTCA
>CAIOHN010000362.1 GCA_903858105.1 uncultured Pseudomonadota bacterium
AGCAGCATGGTGCCTAGGGGTTTATATAAAGTAGAGGCGCTGTAAAACAAAGCCGAATTTTTGGCTTTGATAAAAATCGGCAGAACAGGGCACTGCGCTCGCCGCGCGAGCTTGATAAAGCCGGATTGCCAAACGCCGTCGCGAATACCTTTGGGTGTGATGCGCGAGACTTCGCCGGCCGGGAAGAAGATAATCGCTTCTTCGTTTTCCAGGGCGTCGCGCATGACTTTGTAAACGTCTTTCAGTTTTTTCTTGTCCGATAGCACATCGACCGGCAGAAATATCGATTCCAAGGGTTGCATATGCGTCAGCACCCGATTGGCGACGATACGCACATCGGGCCTTACGGAACGGATCAGTTTAACCAAAGCCAAACCGTCTAAAGTACCAATCGGATGATTGGCGACAATCAGCAAGCGGCCTTCGGACGGGATGTTGTTGTAACAATCGTTGCTGACTTGATAGTTAAATCTAAAGTAATGCAGCAATTTGTCCAGAAACGCAAAGCCGCGTAAATGCTGGTTTTTTTGGATGACTTCATTAAAGTCGTCTTCGTGGATCAGCTTTTTTAAAGCCTTAACCACCAGTTTGTTGTCTTTGCCTAATTTGAAGTCTGGATAGGTTTCTAGAAGTATGCGTTCAGCATCGATCATTGCAGAGTGTCCTGGAGAAACGAGTATGCCAGGAATTCTAGAGAGCGAATGTGTCAGAAATATGTCAATTTTGTTAAACAGCCATCTGCTTGTCGTTTGCCAAATTTGAGGACTTTATGTGCTGATGCCTTGAGTTTAACTACCTAATTACCGAGGCTTTGTGCCCTGGATTCCGCGTTGCTCGATCCGGCTACATTTTTAGTTGCAGGATGAATCGTAAAGGCATCGGTATCGATTTAGCAAAACAGGTGTTTCAACTGCATGATGTTGCTAGTCACTAACAATGAGTTTTGAGGCAGGGGCAGATAAATTCCATAGCACGATCAAAAAACACCTCTACATAAATGTTAGTCATGTATATACTTCTACTGTTAGTAGATAAACGACAACATTTTGTGTGGAGTATTTATTGTGATGATCCCCGAGTCAATGAAAGATTCCTTAAAGGGCGAAGTAGCCGGATCATTTTTGCTCGGCCTTGTCAGCTCATTTCAAAATCTCTGCACACTACCGCAAGGCGGCATGAATTTGAATTTGGCTCAGATCACCCCAGACGGCTGGTATCCCTATCATGTGTTGATCGATACGGTAAACGAAATCGAAAGAACCCTGCCTTCTCGCAACATCCTGTTCCGGGCCGGCATCAACTTTTTCAATATATGGTACGAACACGGCCCTGGCAAGGATGTTATTTTCTCTGGCATGGATTGGCTGCACTTAAACGATGAGGGCAAGGGCTTTAACTCGGTTGTCCGTGGTGGCAATCAGGACGAGATTGGCCGGTGTTTGACTCAATTGGTTGATAAAATAGCTGGTATCGCGGTGATTGAGTTAGTCACGCCGATGTCGTCCGATTATCTGGAAGGCATTTACTATGGTGGCTGCAATCTGTTTGATGACATGGAATATGTGCAGGTCGAATCGACCACCGAGCGCTATGCGCCCAATCCCATTTTTAACCGGGTGTTGGTGACGGTTCGCTTCCGCCTGAAACCGACCAACGCTGCCCGCGATCTCGACGCTATCATCGATGCCCTGCCACTGGGTGCCGAGTTAGACCTGACGCCCGTCGAAATCAAAAGCCTGATCTGGCGGCATAAAGGGCATCGGCAGCGTAAGGCCCTGGACGATGCCTACCATAACGAACTCCGCTCGGTGCTGGCCGACGCCATCACCGAAAGTCAAAGGATTTCCAAGGAACTGGAAGCGGCCAAGGAACAGGCCGAAGCCGCCAATCAAGCCAAATCCATGTTTCTGGCGCACATGAGCCACGAATTGCGTACGCCGATGAATATCATTAACGGCATGTGCTATCTGGCACAGCGCACTCTGCTGGATAGCCGGCAAAAACGCTATCTGCAACACATCGATGTCGCCGCCCGAACCTTGTTGGGATTGATCAATGATGTGCTCGATCTTTCCAAAATCGAGGCCGGCAAACTGCAGATCGAAGCCAGCCCGTTTGTCCTGGATGACGTGATCGATACCGTAATAAAACTGCATGCCTACCGTGCGGAAGAAAAGGCGATCGAATTCAACATCGTGGTGCAGCCGGGCCTGCCGCACTTTTTAGTCGGCGATGCGCTGCGGCTAGGGCAGATTTGCAATAACCTGATCAGCAACGCCATCAAGTTTACCGAGCAAGGCTGGGTGATCATGCGCGTGAAGCTGATCGAGCAGCAAGCCGATAGCGTGAGTTTGCGCTTTGAGGTGTGCGATACCGGCATAGGCATCAGCCCCGAGGCCATGAGCCGCTTGTTCAACCCGTTCGAGCAGGCAGACGATTCCACCACCCGCCGCTTCGGTGGTACCGGCCTGGGCTTGAGCATCTGCAAGCGCATGATCGAGTCGATGGGCGGCACGATAGGCGCCGATAGCGAAGTGGGGAAAGGCAGTACCTTCTGGTTTCAACTGAGTTTACCCCTGTCTGCGGCGGCAGCAGTGCCGCAATACGCGCCGCTGCCCAAAAAACTCAAAGTATTGGTGGTCGACGATTGTGAATCGACCCAGGAAGTATTGCAGACCATGCTGCAAACATCCTCGTATCAAGTGGATGTCGTCAGCTCCGGCGCCGCCGCCATTGCCGCCCTGCAGGCGGTATCGGGCGCGGATGATCAGCCCGGTTACGATCTGATTCTGATGGACTGGCGCATGCCCGGTTTAGACGGCGTGGAAACCACCCGGCGGATACGCGCGGATGAGCGCTTGGGCAAAGCGCCGATTATCGTCATGGTCACAGCCTACGGGAGTGACGAAGTGCGTCATCGTGCCATGCAAGCCGGCATGGAAGGTTTTTTGGTCAAACCTGTGACCACATCCAGTCTGCATGAAGTCATTCAGCTGGCCTTTGGACAGCATACCCCGTTGGAAAAACCGGCGCTGCAAAGCCATGCTAGCGCGCTGGCCGGTCTGCGGGTGTTGATGGTGGATGACAGCGCCATCAGTCGGGAGATGGTGGGAGCCATGCTGGCGGCAGTCGATGTCGACTACGCCGAAGCGGAAAATGGCGAATTGGCCTTGCAGCAGTTAGACGATTTTCACTATGACCTGGTATTGATGGACGTGGAAATGCCGAAAATGGACGGGCAGGAAGCAACTCGGCATATTCGCGCCCAGTCGCGGTTTGCCGAGCTACCCATCATTCTGATGTCTGCCCACGATGTGGCCGATGTCAAAGGCGCGTTTCTGGAGGCCGGTGCCAACGATGGACTGACTAAACCCATAGAGCCTGCGGCCTTGTACCAGGTGCTGCAAGCCTGGGATAAACGCCCGGCGGCCATGCCGGGCCTGCCCGATTTTAGCGGGGCACGGGTCCTGATCATCGACGATGTGCTGGCCAATCGTGCCCTGCTGCGCGAACTGCTGGAGGATGTGGGTATCGAAGTAAGCGAAGCGGAAAACGGTCGCCAGGGGGTAGACAGAGCGACCAGCGAGAATTTTGATGCAGTACTCACCGATATTCAGATGCCATTGTTGGACGGCTATGAGGCCACGAAACAAATGCGCGCCGACCCGCGCCTGCGAGACCTGCCGGTGATCGCAGTGACCGCGCATGCGCTCGCCGACGACCGGGAAAAATGCCTGGCGGCTGGCATGAACGACTACCTGAGCAAGCCGGTTGACCCGGAAAAACTCTATCGCCTACTGGAACACTACCTGCCGAAACCGACAGCCGGGGCGCCACTACAGCGCCTGCCAAAGCCGCCGACTGCCCCTGATTACACCCCCTTGCCGCAGAGCAATGCCACGCTGGATGTAGAGTGGGGGCTGGATCATGTGATGGGCAAACGCGCCCTGTACCAAAAATTGCTGCTGCGCTTTCTGGAAGAACACAGCGAAGATCACACACGCTTGTCGGAGGCGTTGGCGCGGCATGATCTGGCGGCGCTGGGTAACATCGCCCACGCGCTGACCGGGGTCGCTGGCGGCATTGGTGCACGGGCACTGCTTGACGCCGCACGACAACTGGAAGTGCCGGCCATGCAGGGCGATGCGCCGACCTGCGCAAAAGTGCTGGCGCAGGTGATTGAGGCACATCAAGCCGTATTCGATGTTTTGGCGCAATATAAGGCAACGCTGGTCTCGCAGACCGTCGTACACAAGCCAGGTGCCATAGCCGCGGAAACCATCGCGCAATTACTGAGCGGGCTGGCGTATCGGCTGGAGAATGGTGACTCCCGGATTCAAAACTATATTCCCTTACTGGAAAGCGGCGCGCTGGGCGCCAAGGCCCCGCCAAATCTGCTCAAGGCCATAGCTTGTATCAAAGTGTTTGATTTTGATAATGCCCTGGCCGCTTTGCAGGCCTTTGCGGCTCAGCGCGCCATAGTGCTGCTAGACTGCAGTACTGCTGGGTATTTGCGTCAGGCGGAAGATTGTTTGGTAAAGGGCGATATAGATGGCTGTATTCGCATTTTGACAGAAAATCCCGTGCAGGAAGAACACGGTCAATAATGGATTAGCCGATGCGCTGGCTACTATCGGGAGAGCAAGCTAGTAGGGCTTAACGCACAACAAGCCGAAAATTGCGGTGTACCGCTAAAAATACCCAAGCGGCCTGCGCGACTGGTTTTTTAGTGCTTGCACACAGACGCCATTGCTCGCGAGCACCTGGCAAAACCCGGCAGACCGGAATTACAGCGCATTTTTTTAAACACCTCCGCATAGCCGTTAAGTCTTGTCTATACTTTCTGGTCGGGAAATAAACGATAACGGTTTGTGTGGAGTATTTAATGTGACAATCCCTGAATCACCCCAAGGTTCCTTAAAGGGCGAAGTAGCCGGATCATTTTTGCTCGGCCTTGTCAGTTCATTTCAAAATCTCTGCACGCTGCCGCAAGGCGGCATGAATCTGAATTTAAGCCAGATCGATCCCATGCAATGGTATCCGTACAATTTGCTGATTGATACCTTAAACGAAATTGAAAGAACGCTCCCGTCCCGAAACATCTTGTTTCGCGCGGGGATTAACTTCTTGCGTATCTGGTATGAACAGGGGCCTGGCAAGACCATGATTTTCTCGGGGATTGATTGGCTGCACGCTAACGATGCGAGCGGCGGCTATAACTCCGTGGTTCGAGGTGGTAATAGGGAAGAGATTGGCTGGTGTCTGGTTAAATCGATAGACGAAGAAGCTGGCATCGCGGTCATAGAAAACGTCATGCCACTATCCCCCGACTATGTCGAAGGTATCTTCTATGGTGGCTGTATTCTGTTTGACGATATGGAATTTGTCCAAGTCGAATCGGTCACCGAGCCCTATCCGCCAAATCCAAGTTTTTACAAGTTCATGCTGACGGTTCGCTTCCGCCTGAAGCCGACGTACGCTGCCCGAAATCTTGACACATTGATAGACCAACTGCAGCCAGGGCCACGCGTGGAATTGACGCCCGATGAAATAACAAGCGTGATGTGGCGACTGAAGGGCTATAGACACCGTAAGGTACTGGAAGACGCCTACTATAACGATCTTCACTCCGTACTCGCCGACGCCATCACCAAAAGCCAGCAGATTTCCAGCGAACTTGAAGTGGCCAAGGAAGAAGCGGAGGCGGCAAACCAGGCCAAATCCATGTTTCTGGCCCACATGAGCCACGAACTGCGCACACCGATGAACATCATTAACGGTATGTGCTATCTGGCGCAGCGCACCCAACTTGACAGCCGACAAAAGCGCTATCTGCAGCACATCGATGTCGCCGCCAGAACGTTGCTGGGATTGATCAATGATGTGCTCGATCTGTCCAAAATCGAGGCCGGAAAACTGCAAATCGAAGCAACACCCTTTGCCCTCACCGATGTGATTGATACGGTGATAAAACTGCATGCTTACCGGGCTGAAGAAAAAGGTATCGAATTCAATGTTGCGGTGCAGCCGGAGGTACCACATTTTGTCACTGGCGATGCGTTGCGTTTAGGCCAAATTTGCAATAATTTGATCAGCAATGCGCTCAAATTTACCGAGCAAGGCTGGGTAATCCTGCGTGTCAATTTGATCGAGCAGCTAGCGCATGAAGTCATTTTGCGCTTTGAGGTCAGTGATACCGGCATTGGCATCAGTCAGGCTGCTATGGCCCGCTTATTTAAACCCTTTGAACAGGCGGATGACTCGACTACACGCCGTTTCGGTGGCACGGGCTTGGGCTTAAGTATTTGCAAACGCATGGTGGAATCCATGGGTGGTAAGATTGGCGCAAATAGTGAAGACGGCGCAGGCAGCACATTCTGGTTCCAGATTCCACTTCCTGTACCTGCCTCGTCGTTGGTGCCGGTTCATGTGAAACTGCCCGACAAACTCAAGGTGTTGGTGGTAGATGATTGTGAATCAACCCGGGAGGTATTGCAGACCATGTTGCAATCACTGTCCTATGAAGTAGACCTCGCGGACTCGGGCGAAGCCGCCATTGCCGCCATGCATGCTGTGTCGGGCGCTGCGGATCAGCAGGACTACGACCTGATATTAATGGATTGGCGCATGCCGGGACTGGATGGCGTGGAAACCACTCAGCGTATTCGCGCCGAGGATAAGCTGGGTAAGGCGCCTATCATCATCATGGTCACTGCTTACAGTAGCGATGAGGTGCGTGACAAAGCTGCAAAGGCTGGTATGGAAGGTTTTCTGCTGAAACCGGTGATGCTATCCAGCCTGCATGAAATTATTCAAACGGCCTTTGGACAGCATGTTCAACCGACTAAACCAATAATCCAAAGCAATCTCGCTTCGCTCGCAGGGCTGCGGGTACTGATGGTGGATGACAGTGCGATCAGCCGGGAGATGGTGGGCGCCATGCTGGCGACAGTCGGTATTGACTACACAGAAGCGGAAAATGGCGAAATAGCCTTGCAGCGCCTGGAGGAGTTTGAATACGATGTGGTACTGATGGACGTGGAAATGCCCAAAATGGATGGTCAGGAGGCTACGCGACGGATTCGCGCGCAGTCGCGTTTCGCCGAACTGCCCATCATTCTGATGTCTGCGCACGATGTGGCTGATGTGCGCGGCCGTTTTCTAGACGCTGGTGCCAACGACGGTCTGACTAAACCCATTGAGCCGGCTGCCCTGTACCTTATGCTGCAAGCATGGGATAAACGTGAGTCTGCACTGCCGTATCTGCCTAATTTCAGCGGGGTGCGGGTACTTCTGGTTGACGACGTCGCTGCCAATAGGGTGCTGCTGCGCGAATTGCTGGAGGATGCAGGTATTGAGGTATCCGAGGCGGAAAATGGTCGTCTGGGTTTAGAACAACTCGCCAACGAGCCGTTTGATCTGGTCTTGATGGATATTCAGATGCCGGTCATGGATGGCTATGAGGCGACTAAACAAATTCGCACCGATGCGCGCTTTAGCGCTCTGCCTGTGATTGCGGTGACGGCGCGGGCACTGGCTGACGACCGCGAAAAATGTCTGGACGCGGGTATGAGCGACTACCTTACCAAGCCTATTGATCCGCAAAAACTTTACCGTCTGCTTGGAAAATATCTCCAAGATCAGACTGGCGCAGCTTCAGTGAAAAAACAGTTGGCGGAGTCGATTAAAACAGACGACACGCCTTTACCGGACACTAGCCCGGAATTGGATGTGGTTTGGGGCTTGGAGCACGTCATGGGCAAGCGAGCGCTATATCAAAAGTTGTTGCTGCGCTTTCTGGATGAGCACGGCGAGGATCAGGAAGTTTTATCCGCGGCTATGGTGCAGCGTGATTTTAATAGTCTTGCCAGAATCGCTCATACGCTGGCCGGGGTGGCTGGCGGAATTGGTGCCAGGTCGCTGTTTGAATCAGCTAGGCAATTGGAAGAGTTGGCGATAAATGGCGATGCATCGGCCTGTGCTCAGGTGTTGGCTAAGTTAATCGACGAACAGCAGGCTGTGCTGGGGGTTTTGGTGCAATTCAAGGCAACGCTGGCGCCGCACCAAGCCTTTCAATCACAGGCGGCACAAGCACCTGAAATAATCGCTAAATTGCTGTCTGCGTTAGCATATCGATTGGATAATGGCGACTCGCGGGCGCAAAAATATTTGCCGCTACTTGACAGCGGTGCGTTCGGGCCCGACGCCGGGACACATTTGAGCGAAGCGATAGCCAGCATCAAGGCTTTTGATTTTGATAGTGCGCTTTCGGCATTGCAGGCGTTTGCAAGTCAGCGACAGATAGAATTCGCTGGCTGCACTCTTGCTACTGCGCAGTTGCGTCAGGCCGAAGATAGGCTGGCTGCAGGCGATATCGACAGCGGCATCCGTATTTTTACCGAAAATGCCATGAGTGAAGAGAGCAATTAATGGATCAGCAAACGCATAAAATATTGTTGGTGGATGACGAACCCGCCAACCTGGAGTTGCTGATCGAAGCGCTAGAGCAAGACTATCAGGTCATGGTTGCTGGCAATGGCGAACGCGCTTTGAAACTGGCTCAGACCGCATCACCACCTGATCTGATCCTGTTGGATGTGGTCATGCCGGGTCTCGACGGTTATGAGGTATGTCGTCGTCTCAAAGCTGATCCTAAAACGGCTAAAATTCCGGTGATGTTTGTGACTGCCAAACACTCTGCGACCGATACGCAGCAGGGCTTAGCGCTGGGTGTGACTGATTTCATCAGCAAGCCGTTTGACTTGGCATTTGTGAAAGCGCGGGTCAGCGCGTTACTGCAGGCCAGCGATCAGCTTGAGGAAATGCCAGTACCCAAACTGCTTGTAGTCGATGATCAGCCGCAGATACTTTCGCAAATCGTCGGCTTGCTGGATGGCGAATACCAAGTGTCTGTCGCCAAGGATGGCCTTAGGGCTCTGGAACTGGCGGAACGTGAATTGCCGGACATTATCCTGTTGGACATTGTTATGCCGGAGATGGACGGCTATGAGGTTTGTAGGCGGCTAAAACGCAACTGGAAAACCTTGGATATTCCGGTGATTTTTCTCACCCTAAAAAGTGATCCCAGGGACGAGGCCTATGGTTTTGAACTGGGTGCCATCGACTATGTTGCCAAACCGGTCAGCCCGCCGTTACTGCTGGCCAGAGTCAAAAATTGCCTGAAACTCAAAGCGACGCTCGATGCGCTAAAGTCGGCCAAACTCATCGCCGAAGCTGCCAATCAGGCTAAAAGTACATTTTTGGCGAATATGAGTCACGAACTGCGTACACCGCTAAATGCCATACTCGGATTTTCCAGCCTGATGCGCAAAGATCGGCAGATAGGGCAGTTACATCGCAACAATCTGGACATAATTAACCGTAGCGGCGAACACCTGCTGACCTTGATTAACGATGTGTTGGAAATGTCCAAGATCGAAGCCGGTCAGGCCAAGCTTAACAACGCACCCTTCAATGTCGGTAGCACCGTACGCGATGTGATGGAGATGATGGAGATTCGTGCCAAAGAAAAAGGCTTGCGATTGCTTCTGGATCAATCATCGCATTTTCCAAGCTTTATCATCGGCGACGAAGTGCGTTTGCGACAATTGCTGATTAATCTGCTGGGTAATGCCCTCAAGTTTACCCAAGAAGGCGGTGTGACCTTGCGCCTGGGCGTCAAGCAAATTGACAGCCCGCGTTTAATTATCGAAGTCGAAGACACGGGGCCTGGTATCTCCCCGGAAGCGATGCAAAGCGTGTTTAAGCCTTTTGTACAGTTGGATAGTCCAGATGCCAAGAAGGGTACCGGCCTGGGCTTGGCTATCACCCGCGAACACGTGATTCTGATGGGCGGTGATATCGATTTGGAAAGCAACTTGGGCAAAGGCTCATTATTCAGGGTGGAGCTACCTCTGCATGAGGTAA
>CAIOHN010000363.1 GCA_903858105.1 uncultured Pseudomonadota bacterium
ATTGCCCATATCGATCACGGGAAATCGACATTGGCAGACCGATTCATTCAAATTTGTGGCGGATTAAGCGACCGGGAAATGGAGTCTCAAGTATTGGATTCCATGGATCTGGAACGCGAACGCGGGATCACCATCAAGGCGCAAAGCGTCACGCTGGATTACACCGCCAGCGACGGTATTACCTATCAATTAAACTTTATTGACACGCCCGGACACGTGGATTTTTCTTACGAAGTCTCGCGTTCTTTGGCTGCTTGCGAAGGCGCTTTGCTGGTGGTCGATGCCGCGCAAGGTGTGGAAGCGCAAAGTGTTGCCAACTGCTACACCGCGATTGAGCAGGGCCTGGAAGTGGTGCCGGTACTCAACAAGATCGACCTGCCGTCGGCTGAGCCGGAACGGGTGATGGAAGAAATTGAGAATGTGATAGGCATTCCGGCTGACGAAGCCTTGAAAATCAGCGCCAAAACCGGAATCGGTGTCGAAGCCGTGTTGGATCAATTAATTCAAAAAATTCCACCGCCAGCCGGCGATGAAAATGCCCCGCTACAGGCTTTGATTATCGATTCCTGGTTTGATAACTACTTGGGCGTGGTATCGCTGGTGCGTATCGTCAACGGCAATTTGCGTAAAAAACAAAAAATTACCGTGATGTCGACCGGCAAATCGTTTTTGGTCGATAAACTGGGCGTCTACACCCCCAAACAGTTAGAAAAACAGCAATTACATACCGGCGAAGTAGGCTTTATTGTTGCCGGAATTAAAGACATTTTCGGTGCGCCAGTGGGCGATACCATCACCGCCACCGATAATCCGGCCAGCACCGCGTTGCCAGGTTTTGAAAAAGTCCAGCCGCGGGTCTTTGCCGGCTTGTATCCGGTTAGCTCCGATGACTTTGGCGCGATGCGCGAAGCTTTGGATAAACTGCGTCTCAACGACTCGGCATTGAATTACGAACCCGAAACCTCGCAAGCGCTGGGTTTTGGTTTTAGGTGCGGTTTTCTGGGCATGTTGCACATGGAGATTGTGCAGGAACGGCTGGAGCGCGAATACAATATCGATTTGATTACCACCGCACCAACCGTGATTTACGAAGTGGAAACCCACGGCGGCGGCATTGTGATGGTGGATAATCCGGCTAAACTTCCCGATGTCGGCACTATTACCGAAGTGCGCGAGCCTATCATTTTGGCTAACATCCTGGTACCGCAAGCCTACTTGGGCAACGTGATCAATTTGTGTATCGAAAAACGCGGCGTGCAGAAAAACATGCAATACGCCGGTAGTCAAGTGTCGCTGAGTTACGAATTGCCGATGAGCGAAGTGGTGCTGGATTTCTTTGATCGCTTGAAATCGGTCAGCCGCGGCTATGCGTCATTTGATTATGAGTTTTTGCGGTTTGAACCAGCACCGCTGGTGAAACTGGATGTGTTGATTAACGGCGACAAAGTCGATGCCTTATCGATTATCGTGCATCGCGACTTAAGTTTAAATCGCGGCCGTGATCTGGTCGATAAAATGAAAGACCTGATTCCTCGGCAAATGTACGAAGTAGCCATTCAGGCGGCTATCGGCGCTAAAGTCATTGCCCGCTCGACGGTTAAAGCCATGCGTAAAAATGTCACAGCCAAATGTTATGGTGGCGACATTACCCGGAAGAAAAAACTGCTGGAAAAACAGAAAGCTGGAAAAAAACGCATGAAGCAGGTGGGTAGTATCGAGATTCCGCAGGAAGCGTTTCTGGCGGTGTTGCAGGTTAACAAAGAATAACAACGACTTAATTAACGATATGGACTACGATTTTTCATTTTTTCTGGTAGTGGCCACTTTTGTCACCGGCGTGGTATGGGGCGGCTATTGTCTGTATCTAAAACGTGCGCAACTGCCTTACCCCACCGAGAACGAGCCGCTGCTGGTTGAATACGCCCGTTCGTTTTTTCCGGTGGTATTGATTGTATTGCTGCTGCGCTCTTTTTTGTTCGAGCCGTTTCGCATTCCATCCGGGTCAATGATGCCGACGTTGTTGGTAGGCGACTTTATTTTGGTGAATAAATTCAGCTATGGCGTACGTTTGCCGGTGTTGAATAACAAAATCATCGAAATGGGTGAGCCGCAGCGTGGCGATATAGTGGTGTTTCGTTTCCCAAAACAGCCGGAAGTGGATTACATCAAAAGAGTGATTGGTTTGCCGGGCGACAGAATTGCTTATTTCGATAAAAAACTCTATGTAAACGGCGTACCTGCCAAACAAGTGTCATTGGGTCGATATCAGGGCGTTGGGCAGGGCAGTAATATGTCGGGTGCCGAGCATCTGGAAGAAGACTTGCTGGGGGTTCAACACTCGATTTTGATTAGTCGCGGCGCTTCTACGGTAGAAGATGTATTTGTGGTGCCGCAGGGTCAATATTTCGTGATGGGTGATAACCGCGATAATAGCAACGACAGTCGTTATTGGGGCACGGTGCCTGAGGGCAATCTGGTCGGCAAGGCGTTTTTCATCTGGATGAACTGGGACTGGCAAAATAACGGTATTGCCTTTGATCGTCCTGGTACGGTTCTGCATTGATAAGCCAAACAGCAAGGCACTAGGGCTTTTGAATGAGTAGTCGGTTAAATCATATTTTTTGAGTGGAGTGGTATGCGAACTGTAAAGAAACAACGCGGGTTAACATTCATATCTATTGCATTTCTCCTGGCGCTGATCGGGTTTTTTACCTTATTGACTCTCAAAATCGCCCCGATTTATATCAATCACAGTCGGGTAGTTAATGCGGTGAAGGCCGTGGAAGGTACCACCGATATCGTGACCAAATCCAAGGCCGAGATAAAAACCAGCTTGGAGAAACGTTTTGATATGAACTACGTCGAGCATGTCACCAACGACGACATCAAGATCGTCGCCCAACCCGGCTATGTGCGGCTTGATATTGACTACGAGCGCGTCGAGCCTCTCTTCGGTAATTTGAGTGTGTTGGTAGTGTTTCACGAAGGATTTGAAGCTGGCAACCGGTGATTAAAAAACCCGATATTCTGGCCGGCAAGCTGGGCTTGAGCTTTAGCGATCCTGGATTATTTGCCATGGCGCTGACGCATCGCAGCGTGGGGGCCAGAAACAATGAGCGTTTGGAATATCTGGGCGATTCGGTATTGGGTTTCGTTGTCGCCCAAAAGCTCTATGAATTGTTTCCCGAGGCGGGCGAGGGCGCGCTCAGTCGCTTGCGGGCCAGTCTGGTCAATCAAAATTCGCTAGCGGAACTAGCCAGACAGCATAATATCGGCGATTACCTGATTTTGGGCTCTGGTGAACTAAAAAGCGGTGGTTTTCGTAGGGATTCGATTTTGTCGGATGCTTTGGAAGCGATCATGGGCGCCTTGTTAAAAGACCAGGGGGTTGCGGTTTGTCAGCAGTGGATACTGCAATTGTTCACCGAAAAGTTGGCGGCATTGCAAGTCGATGACTGGACCAAAGACCCAAAAACCCGCTTGCAGGAATTGATGCAGGGTAGTCGCAAGCCTTTGCCGGTTTACGAATTGATCAATATGTCTGGTGCGGATCATGCCCAGACTTTTGAAGTTAAATGCAGCGTGGCAGTAACGCAAGAAACCTGCGTAGGCGTTGGCATCTCCAGAAAAAAAGCCGAGCAGGCAGCTGCTGAATCTATGTTAAATCTTTTACAAGCCAGGGATAAATGAACTGCGGATATGTCGCTTTAATCGGTAGACCCAACGTCGGCAAATCGACGTTGATGAATCACTTGCTGGGCCAGAAGCTCAGTATCACGTCCAGAAAGCCGCAAACCACGCGGCATCGGATTCTGGGTATCAAAACTACTGAGGCAGGGCAGGCTATCTTTATGGATACGCCGGGTATGCACAGCGATGAAAAAAAGGTATTAAACCGGTATCTGAATAAAACGGCCGACAGCACTTTATTGGGTGTTGATGTCGTGCTGTGGTTGCTGGATGGTTTGTATTGGCACGAGTACGACGAGAAGATTTTCCAAAAGCTTGAGCGCGCTGGATTGCCGGTTATTCTGGTAGTCAATAAAGTCGATAAGATTAAAGACAAAGACGCGGTGATTAAGTTTTTTGGGGAAGCGCAGAAAAAATATCCGTTTCAGCACATCGTGCCGGTTTCGGCCTTGAAGCGTACCAATCTTGAACTGCTGGAGCAGCACATCATGGCCTTGCTGCCGGAAGCTGAGCTGATTTATCCAGAAGATCAAATCACCGATAGACCGGAGCGTTTTTTTGTAGCGGAAATTATCCGCGAAAAATTGACGCGGCGCTTGGGCGACGAGTTGCCTTATGCCTTGACCGTTGAAATAGAGCGTTACGAAGAGCATCCCGAGCTGTGTAAAATTTACGCGGCCATTTTAGTGGAGCGCGATAGCCAAAAAAGCATCGTCATCGGCAAGCAAGGCGAACTACTTAAAAAAGTCGGGACCGAGGCGCGGGTGGATATAGAAAAACTCATAGGCCAAAAAGTTTATTTGGAACTGTGGGTTAAAGTTAAAAAGGGCTGGTCGGACAATGAGCGCGCCTTGCAAAGTCTGGGATTTAACGATATAGGCTAATGACTGGGGCTGTCGTCTATTTGCAGCCTGCGTTTATCTTGCAGCACAGGCCGTATCGCGAGACCAGCTTGTTATTAGAGGTATTCACCCGTGATTTCGGTATCGTGTCGATGTTGGCCAAGGGTGTTCGAAAAGAAAAGTCGAAAATGGCCGGTTTGTTGTTGCCGTTTTCGGCGCTAAAGCTGTCCTTTATCGACAAGACTGACTTAAAAATCCTCACCCAAGCCGAATACGTGCATAGTTACCCTTTGCAGCGCCTGGCATTGTATTGCGGTTTTTATGTCAATGAGTTGGTGCAAGTCTTTGTGCACAAATACGATCCCCATCCAGAGGTGTTTACCTGCTACGAGCGTTGCCTTGGCAGTCTGTTAAGCGGAGATGCGGTAGAGCAGGCTTTGCGTTATTTTGAGCTGGATTTGTTGCAAGAGGCTGGCTATGCGATACCGTTTGAGGTTGAGGGCAGTGGCGAGCCGATAGAATTGCAGCAACGCTACAATTTTGTCGCCGATTTTGGCATGGTAGCCGATAAGCAAGGACTAATCCTTGGTGAATGCTTGCTGTTGATGGCGGCCAGAGCCACGCTTGCAGGCCAGCATTTACTGGAAGCCAAATGGCTATTGAGGAAAATGCTGGATGGTCACTTGCAAGGCAGACCATTAAAAAGCCGCGAGGTGCTGGCCAAAATTATCAAACATTTATAGGCGAAACAGCGATGTGGGGTTTATCGCGTTGCGCCATTCATCTATTTACTTATCCGCTTGCGGACTGCTATTCAATGGAAAAACAAATCATCCTGTTGGGCGTTAATATCGATCATGTCGCTACTTTACGGCAGGCCAGAGGTACGCGTTACCCTGAGCCCGTGCAAGCTGCACTGGTGGCAGAGCAAGCCGGCGCAGATGGCATTACTGCGCATTTGCGCGAGGATAGGCGGCATATTCAGGATAGAGATATTTATCTGCTTAAGGATATGTTGCACAGCCGGTTAAATCTGGAAATGGCGGTAACGGACGCAATGTTGGCGGTCGCGGTCAAGGTAAGGCCGCAGGCATGCTGTTTGGTGCCGGAGCGACGCGAAGAACTGACGACCGAGGGTGGCCTGGATGTGGCGGGGGCTATAGTCAGGATGCAAGACGCTTGTCAAAAATTGGCGGACGCGGATATTGAGGTATCCTTATTCATTGATCCTGATTTTCGTCAAATCGATGCAGCGGTGCAGGCAGGCGCGCCGGTAGTCGAGTTGCATACGGGTCGCTATGCCGATGCCGAAACCAAATCAGAGCAGCAGCAGGAGTTGCAACGCATTCGTGAGGCCGCAGCCTACGCGAGTCAAGCCGGACTGCAGGTCAACGCGGGTCATGGTTTGAATATGTTTAACGTCGAGCCGATTTGCCGAATCGAGCAGATTGTGGAATTGAATATTGGTCATTCGATAATCGCTCAGGCGATGTTTTCTGGATTGGAACAAGCGGTTAGGGATATGAAGCGAGTGATGCGAGAGGCGCGTTTACACGGTTAGTTGCATGTTGAAAGAGCTAGAATTTTATCAATTAACCTCAATCGGTAATCGTGAGGTCAATCAGGATTGTATGGCGCATAGAGTATGCGCTGACTATGCCTTGTTTGTGGTTGCGGACGGTTTGGGCGGACATCATTCAGGCGAAAAAGCCTCGCAGTTTTTTTGTCGTGGGCTGATCTCGTTGGTAGATAAATATCATTTGCTGATACAAGAGCAAGCCGAGTTGGCAGTAAAAGCCTGGATTGCTGAGGCCGTCGCGGTAATGCGGACTTTGTTTGTCGGCGACCCGACCGCAAGCAATGCACATACTACATGTGCTGTTTTGTATATGGATCAACAGCGGACGATTGCGGTGCACTGTGGCGATTCACGCATCTATCGCGTGAATGCAGAGCATGTATTATGGCGCACCAAAGATCATTCTGTGCCGCAGCAGCTATTTAACGAAGGCAAAATCAGCGAATGGGAGATGGGGGTACACCCGGATCAACATAAGTTGACTCGCAGCATTAATGTTAATAGTCCGCCCTTGGTTGATATTGCTATTGCTTCGCCAATTAAGCAGGGCGAGACTTTTATTCTGTGCAGCGACGGTTTTTGGGAGTTTGTTAAGGAGCAGGAGTTGTTGTCGCTGTCTCAAGTAGAGAGCGGTAAGCCGGAGTTGCAGAAGATGGCGAAAATGGCCGTTTTAAGGGCGCAAGGCAAAAGTGATAATGTTACTGTGCAATGGGTAAGGCGGCGCTGAAACAGGTCGCTTAGTTTGACACGTGGGACAAATTACATTGCCCCACCTGTTGGCGTTGGCTTAGTGAGTTGCCAAGCCGTGCTTTTGAATACGATACAGCAAAGTGTCGCGAGAAATACCCAGCAAACGCGCTGATTTGCTGCGATTGCCTTTGGTTCTGCTCAAGGCTTGCAAGATCATGTCCGCTTCGAGTGCGTCCAGATGTAAACCCAATTCCGGCAAAGTAAAGTCGGCGTTTGAACTTGTTGTCGTACGATTGAATTCGTGAGGCAGGTTTTCGGGTTCAATGACTTTTCCAGACAACAGAATACTCAAGCGTTCGCACAGATTGCGCAATTCGCGAATATTGCCAGGCCATTTGTAACTGCGGAGTGTTTTTAGGGCTTGCCTGCTGAAAGTTGGTGATTCCAAGGAATGCGCCGTTGAGAAATGGGCGAAAAAATGCTTTGCCAATATCTCGATATCTTCGGTACGTTGCTGCAGAGCGGGCAATTCAAGCGGCACCACATTCAATCTAAAATACAAATCCTGGCGGAACTGACCATCCGCTATCAATTTGTTCAGATCGGCGTTGGAGGCGGCGATCAGGCGCACATTAACCATATACGGTTTGGTGCCGCCAATGGGCAGGCACTCGCCAGATTCCAGAAAACGTAACAGCTTGGCCTGGATGCCGATCGGCAATGAGTTTATTTCATCAAGAAACAACGTGCCGCCGTCTGCAGCTTGAAACAGACCTTGCTTATCTGAAATGGCGCCAGTAAAAGCACCTTTTTTATGGCCGAATATTTCAGATTCAACCAGTCCTTCTGGAAGGGCTGCGCAGTTAAGTGTAATAAATGGTTTATTAGCGCGCGGGCTATCTTTTTGAATCGCGGTGGCGAGTACTTCTTTTCCGGTGCCGGTTTCGCCTTTGATAAGCACTGTTACATCGGTCGCAGCCACGATACGAGCGCTGCGGATTAGCGCCTCAATAGCCGGAGATTGTCCAATGATTGGCTTGAAGTTATCCACTGTAAAACCTCTCAAAAAGTCATAATGTGTTCAACACGCATTGGATTGAGCCACGGGAAGGCCGCCAGCAATGCGAAGATAATAAACAAGGCACCGACAACGTGTTTGAAGTGTCGGATTTTGGAAAGCCTCGTCAATAATGAGGTCATTATACCGACTCCCATCACTGCAGGTAAAGTCCCAAAGCCAAAAGACAGCATGGTCAAGGCGCTGTGAGTGACATCGCCAGTAGTTGCGGCCAGCGCTAAGGCTGTATAAATCAGTCCGCAAGGCAGCCAACCCCACACCATGCCAAACAGTAGGGCTTGGGTGCGACTTTTAACCGGAATTAGTTTGCGACCGAATGGCTCGATAAGTTTCCAAAAGCGAGTCCCCAGCTTTTCGATATAAGCAAAGCGCGGAAACCAGCCGCCCAGGTATAAACCAGCCCCCGCCATGACCAGCGCAGAAGCAATTTGCAAAATTCGATGAGCCTGACCTTGGGTGAAGGGCAGGCTTAGAAAACTTTCCAGAACGCCAACTAATGCACCGGCCATGGCGTAGCTAAAAATCCGACCCAGGTTGTAATTTAAAACAATACCGAATAATTGGCGCTTGTCGTTACGTAATTCGGGTTTTAGGCTGTAGGTCAGTGTGCCTATGATAGAGCCGCACATGCCTATGCAATGCAGGCTGCTGAATAGCCCCATCAGGAACGCAGCAAGATAGGACGCATTGAGGTCGAGATAAAGATGCATAACGCAAACCGGGCCGGGTATTTAAGTTTAGTGGCGGGATTATAGACGGTTTCTGGAATGGCAACGAAGTCGCATTAGGTCATGGATTCAAAATCCGGGAACCGGTGCAACTAATTTGGCGTTTTAGTCCTTGTTTTTGTTGCATTATGCCAGCGGACTTGACGAACATTAGTCTTTCAAAAATATGCTTTGCTCAGCAAATCGGAATTTTATAGGCAGCCCCTGCTTGCTCTTTTACCAATTTTGGTACCAGATAGCCGGGAAGGCGCTGCTGCATAGTGATCAGCAGTTGCTTGGCATCGGTTTCTGATACTTCAAAATGGCCGACGCCGCTAGCGTGATCCAACAAATGCAGGTAATACGGCAAAACACCGCATGCAAATAATTTTTCGCTGAGCGCGCAAAGTATATCGCCAGCATCGTTCACACCTTTTAACAGTACGCTTTGATTCAAAACTGTTACGCCATGTCGGCGCAAGTCGCTACAAGCCTTGGCTACTGCGCTACTTAGCTCGTTAGCGTGATTGGCGTGTAACACCATAACTACTTGCGTTGCCAAACCAGACAGCGTGGTTAGTAGTTGTTCGGTGATCCGCATTGGTAAAACAATCGGCACCCGGCTGTGAATGCGGATGCGGCGAAGGTGTTTGATTTTGCTTAACTCTTGAAGCAAACGACCCAGTTTGGCGTCATTTAATAACAAAGGATCGCCGCCGCTGAGGATGACTTCGCTGATTTCCATGTGTTCTGCAATATATGTCAGCGCCCGCTGAATTTTTTGGGTTGATAATTGCAATTGGGCGTACGGAAAATTCCGCCTGAAACAATACCGGCAATTCACCGCACAGGTGCCGGTGCTGATCAACAAAACCCGGCCATGATATTTATGAATGATGCCAGCTTCGGCAACAGCAGCAAGATCGCCCACGGGATCGTGGCTGTAACCGGGGTAATCGATCAACTCGTCTTGTAGCGGCAAAACCTGGCGTAATAGGGGGTCATCCGGGTTGCCCTGTTCCATACAATCGGCAAAACCGCGCGGCACTTTCAGCGGAAATGCTTGGTAATCGGCTAATAAGGGCAAGTTGTCCGGGGCAATGTTTAAATAGTCGCACAAGCTGTCGACGCTAGTAAATGCGGCGGCCAGTGCCTGTTGCCAGGCGGCGGTTTGGCTGTTCAATGTTGCTCCAGTTTCCGAATAAAAATCTTATCCATTATAATCGCCGAACTATTGTTTGTTTCACGAGGAAAAAATGGCGATTTATAGCACCAACGAATTTAAGGGCGGATTGAAGATCATGCTGGACAACGACCCTTGTTCGATTATCGAGAACGAGTTTGTCAAGCCAGGTAAAGGTCAAGCGTTTAACCGTGTCAGAATCAGAAATCTGAAAACCGGCCGCGTGATCGAGCGTACCTTTAAGTCCGGCGATACCGTAGAAGGTGCCGATGTCGTCGATAGAGATATGCAGTATCTGTATAACGACGGTGAGTTTTGGCATTTCATGGTGCCTGATACCTTCGAGCAATATCAAGCCGATAAAAACGCCGTGGGCGACACTATCAAGTGGCTGAAAGAGCAAGATATGTGCATCCTCACCTTGTGGAACGACTCTCCCTTGTCAGTTACGCCACCCAACTTCGTGGAATTAGCGATCACCGAAACCGATCCCGGCCTGAAAGGCGATACCTCCGGCGGTGGCGGTAAACCTGCTACCCTGGAATCCGGTGCTGTGGTAAGAGTGCCATTGTTTGTGCAAATTGGCGAAGTGATTAAAGTCGATACTCGCACCGGCGAATACGTCTCCCGCGTCAAAGAGTAATGTCAGGCTGGCAGCCGAGCTGCCCGCTGGAGCATTTGCGCCTGCGCGCGCAAATGCTGGCGGCGATTCGGCGTTTTTTTGATGAACGCGGTCTGCTGGAAGTCGAAACCCCGCTGCTCTGCCGTGCCACCGGCACCGATCCGCAGCTGGATTTTTTCAGTAGCCAATTCAATCTCCCTCCGCACCAACACAACTTGTTTCTGCAAACCTCGCCGGAGTTTGCCATGAAGCGCTTGTTGGCAGCCGGTAGCGGCAGTATTTATCAAATCTGCAAAGCCTTTAGAAACGGCGAGGCCGGGCGGTTTCATAATCCGGAATTCACCATGCTGGAGTGGTATCGGCTTGGCTACGATTTGCCGCAACTAATGGCGGAAGTTGCCGACTTATTGCAACACCTTTTGTTGCCCTTGCAACCGTCATTAATGCTAACTCAAATAAGTTACCAGCAATTGTTTCAGGACTCGACAGGCCTGGAGCCATTCAGTTTCGATGTCGATAGCTATCAGGCTTATGCAGTTGCCAATGGTTTTACCGAAGCCATTAATTTATGTGGTGACGATCATGCTGTATGGCTGGATTTCATATTTAGCCACTGTGTGCAGCCCAACATGGCTAACCACACGATTTATTTGGTACATGGCTATCCGGCGATTCAATCGTCACTAGCGCGGCTTGCGCTTGACGATCCACGCATCAGCGAACGCTTTGAAGTATTTGTGAATGGCGTGGAGTTGGGCAACGGTTATTTCGAGCTCAGCGACCCGCTTGAGCAATCAGCGCGCTTTGATCGGGAAATTGCGTACCGAGCCAGCCAGGGATTGCCGGCAGTATGCAAAGATGAGCTTTTGCTAGATGCTTTGCAAAGCGGTTTACCGGATTGCAGCGGCGTAGCGATAGGTCTGGATAGATTGTTGATGATTGCTACCGACAGTAAATCCATCGATAGGGTTTTGGCGTTTTCTATCAAAAACGCATAAGTAGGGTGCGTTTTTACGCACCCATGAAATGGGAGTGCATTAAATGCACCCTACTATTCGCCATAATTTTGCTGCAAGTTACCAATAAAATTCAATCCCCAGCCTTGTGGATATAAGCCATCGCGTTGGTAACGATGAAAAGTAGAATATTCCCAATCCGCCACCTTAACAACGTAGCCATGCTTAACCGGGTTGTAGTGGATGTAATCGAGGTGGGCATTAAAGTCTTGATCATCGCGTATTTGATGCTCCCAAAAACGCCGCTGCCAAATAGTTAATTCATTGCGGCGAAGTTTTGAATCGGTCATTAAGTCGGCTTGATGCAATTCAGTTGCGCAGTGTTTGCTGACAAAGCGTTTGATTAGCGCCCAACGCAAACCAAAGTCAGCATCATCGGCAGGTAGCGTCCAGATACAATGCAAATGATCGGGTAGAAGTACCCAGGCGTTTATACTGAAAGGGTGAGTGGTTTGCGTTGCCTGGATACCTGCGCGCAACGCATTTCTTAGTGTATCCGTGCACAATATTTTGCGCCGACGATATGTTACGACAGTAAAAAAGTAGGTGGCCCCGGCATTGTGTAAGCGGCGGTAGTTCGACATGGTAGTAGGGTGCGTTTTACGCACCCTTTTAAATGGGGTGCATGGAATGCACCCTACGGCGCCAGCTAAAACGGCCAGCTAAACGCGTTTTTTTGTCGGCCTGCCTGATCTGACGCGTCCAGTGCGACTTGAATGTCGGCTACGAAAAAACGTCTGAGGCCACGCCCAAGACGCTGCGCCAGGATAGGTAACGCTTGGTGTTTTTCAGGGTAAGTCAACGGTTCGCGGCCTTTGCGGTATTGGCTTAGCGCGCGCCTGGCCGCGCCGCAAAGATAGTACTCTGTGCCTTCCGGCAGAGTGGCGTTTAAGTCGCGAAGTAGATGTGGAGTTATTTTGTTCATAGCAACCCCCTCCTCATTCGGAGTGTTGGGCGGTAATCCTTATGCCATGCGAAGATCCGTAACCTGGATCTGTTATTTGAGAAAAAATAACGTGATTAACTTATCAATATGGTAAAAAAAGTCAACGAGTATTCGTGCCGATTTTTTGATGTATATCAAATAACTAACTGATAGTCAGATGGGCTAAAAGCGGTCTTGGGCTGAGAGGGTGTTGACAGGCAAAGTAGGGTGCGTTTTACGCACCCATTAAACAGGGTGCATGCAATGCACCCTACAGCTTATGCACCGCTCAGGAATGGATCAATCCTGTTTTTCGGTTTTACCTTCTGGTTTACGCAATCTGATGCCCAACTCCTTCAATTGCTCTTCGCTCACCAACGCTGGCGCGTTGAACAAGGGGCAAGCCGCAGTTTGGGTTTTCGGGAAAGCGATTACGTCGCGGATTGAACTGGCGCCAGTCATTAACATCACCAAGCGATCCAAACCAAAGGCGATGCCGCCGTGTGGTGGCGCGCCGTATTTCAAGGCGTCGAGCAGGAAGCCGAATTTTTCGCGCGCTTCGTCATGACCAATGCCCAGAATATCAAATACGGTTTGTTGCATCGCGGTGCGATTGATCCGAATGGAGCCGCCGCCGACTTCGGTGCCGTTCAATACCAAATCGTAAGCGCGCGACAGGGCAGTGCCGGGATTGGCTACCAGGTCTTCTACCGAGCAGCTTGGTGCGGTAAACGGATGGTGAATGGCCGTGAATCGTTGGGCTTTTTCATCCCAGACGAACATTGGAAAATCTACCACCCAAAGTGGCTTCCAGGGGCCGGTCAGCAGATTGCGATCCAGGCCCAGTTTAACCCGCAACGCGCCCATGGCTTCGTTGACGATATGGGTTTTGTCAGCGCCAAAGAACACCAGGTCGCCGTTTTGTGCGCCTACTTTCTGCATGACGCTGGCCCACACGTCTGCCGGTGCAAATTTGACGATAGGTGATTGCAGACCTTCAATACCTGCAGCCAAATCGTTAACCTTGATGTAAGCCAGACCTTTTGCGCCATAAATGCCGACATATTTAGTCAGTTCGTCGATGGTGCTGCGGGTCATATCGCCGCCTTCAGGCAAGCGCATCGCTACCACGCGACCATTTGGGTCGTTGGCAGGGCCGGAAAAGACTTTAAAATCAACGTCTTTCATTTCATCGGCGATGTCGATCAGTTCCAATTCGATACGCAGGTCAGGGCGGTCTGAGCCGTAACGGCGCATGGCGTCGGCATAGCTGATCACCGGAAATTGATCGCCCAGATCGACATCAATAATTTCTTTAAACAAGCGGCGGATCATTTCTTCCATGATCACCATGATTTCCTGTTCGTTCATGAACGAGGTTTCGATATCCAGCTGAGTAAATTCCGGTTGGCGATCTGCGCGCAAATCTTCGTCGCGGAAGCAGCGTACCACTTGATAATAACGATCCATGCCGGCGATCATCAGCAATTGTTTGTAAAGCTGTGGCGATTGCGGCAAGGCAAAAAACGAATTTTGGTGAGTACGGCTAGGCACGATGTAGTCGCGCGCGCCTTCCGGGGTAGCTTTGGTCAGATACGGGGTTTCGATTTCAAAAAACTCGTGATCATCCAGATATTGACGCAGATTGCGCGTTACATCGCGGCGTACCTTCATTTTTTGTTGCATCGCCGTGCGGCGCAAGTCGATATAACGGAAGCGCAAACGGGTTTCTTCGTTGACTTCGATGTCACTTTCGATTGGGAACGGCGGGGTTTCCGATTCGTTCAGCACTTCAATATGTTTGCCTAAAACTTCAATCTGTCCTGTGGACATATTGGCATTATGTGTGCCTTCCGGGCGGTCGCGGACGATGCCTTCGATGCGTAGCACATATTCGCTACGCACACTTTCGGCTATCGCAAAGCTTTCTGCCAAATCGGGGTCGAACACCACCTGCACTAGGCCGGCGCGGTCTCTCAAGTCGATAAAAATAACGCCGCCGTGGTCGCGACGACGATGTACCCAGCCGCATAAGGCAACGGTTTGACCTAGATGTTGGGTGTTCAATTCTCCACACTTGTGGCTACGCATAGTTGTTCTCAGGTTAATCAAAATACGGGTGTCGGTAAATAACAGGAAACGCTAAGTTTTATCGCTAAAACCTGGCATTTTGCAGTGGTTTCCTAGTGGTTATGGTTGGGGCAGCCACTGCAACTGGCGGCTTTTTCCGGGGCTTTGCTTTCGCCGGCGACATTTTTCTTACTGCCGCTTTTAAAGTCAGTTTCGTACCAGCCGCTGCCTTTCAGACGAAATCCGGCAGCTGAGATTTTTTTTCTCAACTCCGCTTCGTTGCAGGCCGGACAAACCAGCAAAGGCTCTGCGCCGAGCTTTTGCAGGGCTTCATGTTCGTGACCGCAAGCATTGCATTGATATTCGTAAATAGGCATCTGCTTCTCCAAAAAATGTTTCAAAACCGGTTTATTAGGGGCTGGCTTGTAAATTTTCAAGGCCCGTAATGATAGAATGACCCAGTATTCTAATTGAAAACGTCGAGATTATGGATAAATTGACCATCAGCCAACCTGATGATTGGCATTTACATGTCAGGACGGGCAGTATTTTACGAACGGTTATCGCTCATACGGCCAGGCAGTTCGGCCGCGCGATTATCATGCCCAACTTAAAACCGCCGGTGACGATGGTCGATCAGGCCTTGGCTTACAGGCAAGAAATTTTGGAAGCTTTGCCTGCGGATGCAGCGTTCCAGCCTTTAATGACCTTGTATCTGACGGCTAGTACGCCGCTTGACGAGATTAAAAAAGTCGCCGATTCAGAGTTTGTGCATGCTTTTAAATTGTATCCTGCAGGTGCGACTACCAATTCCGATGCAGGGGTTGCTGATATTGAGGCCGCTTTTGGCTTGTTTGCGGCAATGGAAAAATACGGTGTGCCGCTATTGATACACGGCGAAGTGACCGATGCCGAACACGATATTTTTGATCGTGAAAAAATCTTTATCGATACCAAGCTCAATAAAATTACTGCCCAATTTCCGGCGCTACGGATTGTGCTTGAACATTTGACTACGCAGGAAGCGGTGCAATTTGTCGAAGCTGCCGCTGATAATGTCGGCGCCACCATTACGCCCCAACATTTGTTATATAACCGCAATGCGATTTTGGCCGGCGGTATTCGGCCACATTATTACTGTCTGCCGATATTAAAACGCGAGCAACACCGACTAGCCTTGCTTCAAGCCGCTACCAGCGGTAACCCCAAGTTTTTCCTGGGTACCGATAGTGCGCCGCATTTGACCTCGTTAAAGGAAAATAGCTGCGGTTGCGCCGGTTGTTATAGCGCGCATGCCGCGCTGGAGTTGTATGCGGAAGCCTTTGAACAGGCTGGCAAACTGGATAAGCTGGAAGGCTTTGCCAGCTTTTTTGGCGCCGATTTTTACGGCTTGCCGCGTAACACAGCTACCGTTACCTTGGAAAAGTCAGCGTGGCAGGTGCCTGATGTATACGGTTCCTTAGATGCTGAGATTACGCCGTTACGTGCTGGTGAGCATTTGCCGTGGCGCTTGGTTTAAGTCTGATGTGAACGGTCTAAAAGGGCCAATTCAACCGCTGAATTGGTTTGTTTCAACCTGAACCGATTGGTTTATTTTATTGTCCGCACTGTTAGTCCGGTTGTTATAGCCAATGGCATAAAAATCGCATAGTGCTTTATTCGTGCTGGGTGTCATGCGCTTTTTTGCTGCCCAGCCTCCCGTTTCGATTAGCTTCTTGAATAATGACCATATCCGGTAATGCCATTTATCGCTGGGGCGTATTTCCGCTTTGGCTGCTGTTAAGCGCAACTGTTTTTTTTCGCACCCCAATTCCGATAGACGAAACCCGCTATCTCAGCGTGGCGTGGGAGATGTGGTTGCGCGGCGATTTTTTGGTGCCTTATTTAAACGGTAATACTTACAGCCACAAACCGCCGTTCTTATTTTGGTTGATCCAAGCAGGTTGGGGTGTGTTTGGTGTCAACGATTGGTGGCCCAGGTTTGTCGGGCCGCTGGCGGCGCTGGCAAATCTGCTGTTGACGCGGCAGTTAGCCCAAAAGCTTTGGCCGGAGCAGACGACTGCGGCCTTGCTGGCGCCGTGGATATTGATTGCCACCTTGCTGTGGACTTTATTTGCCACAGCGACCATGTTCGATATTTTGCTGACCTGTTGTGTGCTGATCGGCATGCTGGGTTTGCTGGAAGCCTTGCAGGGTGAGGCGTTTAAGGGCTGGAGGCTGGTCGCCGTTGCGCTTGGTTTGGGTATCTTGATAAAAGGCCCGGTGATTTTTCTGCATATACTGCCAACTGCGATATTAGTCTGCTGCTGGAGGCTAGGGAGGCCAATCGCTTATATGCGCTGGTTTGCTTGCTTGTTATTGGCGGTCGCAGTCGGCGCCGGGATTGCCTTGGCATGGGCTATTCCGGCGGCTATGGCAGGCGGAGACGAATATGCCAATGCCATACTCTGGCACCAAACTGCTGATCGTGCCGTCAGTACCAAAATCCATACCCGTTCGGTATTTTGGTATCTGCCGTTTTTACCCTTGTTTTTGTTTCCTTGGTTATTTTGGCCGCGCTTCTGGAGCAATTTGCGCACCAGCCGGTTTTTTGTAGATGTCGGCTTTAGATTTTGTTTGGTTTGGCTGTTAGCCACCGTCATCATTTTTTCTTTACTGCCCAGCAAACAAGTTCACTACCTGATTCCGATGCTGCCAGCGTTTGCCTTATTGGTGGCGCGGGTTTTGGCGCAAGCCGAAGTGCATAAGCGGATGGCCTCAGAATTAGTCGTGCCGGGTTTAATGGGGCTGATTGGTGTGTTTTTGCTGTATTTGCCCAATGTGCCGGGCTTAGCCAAATTAAGCTGGGTGCAAAGTGTGCAGGCCGATTGGGGCTTGTGTGTGCTATTGATTGCTGTGGGCTTGGCTGCATCCGTGTTTTATTGGCGCAAACTGTCGGTGGCGGGTTTGGCTACAGCCGTGGTGGCGTCGATATTTGTCGGCTTTATCTTTTTCTTTCGCTACACGGGACTTGCCTACAATTTGCAGCCTGCGGCGCTGCAGGTTAAGGCCTTTAATGAACAATCTGTGCCGTATGCATACGTTGGCAATTATCAGGGGCAGCTTAATTATCTGGGCAGATTAACCCAGCCCTTGCCGACTTTGTCGCTTGAGCAAACGACCGCGTGGGTTGCGCAACATGCTGATGGTTATCTGATTTCGCTGGAAAAAGACAAGCCCGCCGATGCGGCTTATCTGCAAGCGCACCGGGAATATTGGCTGGTATTCAGAACAGCCAAACAGGTAGCGGATTTAAAGCCGCTGTAATGTCAGGCTGGACAAATTCCTGATGCTGATGTAAGCGTTTGATATAATTATCAACTTTTTCAATTTTTGCAACTTTTTAACGATATATGAAGATTTCTGTAGTGGTCCCGGTTCATAACGAAACGGATAATGTTGGGTCGCTGATTGCCGAAATTCATCAGGCGCTGAGTAGTCAGGAAGCCTATGAAATGATTTTTGTCGATGACGGCAGTACCGATGATACCGGCGCCAAATTGCAGCAAGCCATGCAACAGTATCCCAGCTTGCGGGTGGTGAAACATCAGCGGGCCTGCGGGCAAAGCCGCGCGGTGCATACAGGTATTGTGGCAGCGCAATATCCCTGGATAGCCACGCTGGACGGCGATGGTCAGAATGATCCTGCGGACATTCCCAAACTGGTTGCTGCCTGGCATGAGCAAAACGACAGCAACTTATGGATGCTGGCTGGTTTTAGACATCAGCGCAACGACACCGGCTGGCGCAAGTTTTCGTCTAAATTTGCCAATGGTATTCGGCAAGCGCTATTGCACGATGCCACGCCGGATAGCGGTTGCGGGCTTAAATTGTTTATGCGCGACAAGTTTTTGGCTTTGCCGTATTTCGATCACATCCATCGTTTTTTGCCGGCTTTGGTCAGAATGGCCGGTGGCCAGGTTATTTCCGTTAAAGTCAATCACCGTGCCAGACATTTCGGTCAGTCCAAATACGGTACTTTGGACCGTGCCTTGGTCGGCATCGTGGATTTGGCGGGCGTGGTGTGGTTAAAAAGACGCCATAGTCTGCCGGTGATTAGCGAGGTTAAACGTGGTTGATTATCGGCTAGTGTCGCGGGAGGCTTTGGTATGAGCGAGGCTATCGTCTATTTCTTTACTCATCTGATGGATAAATGGCAGCATCATTTGTCCATTATGGACTCAAACGACATACTGTGGTTAAGCATTGGTTTGGTTGGGCAGACGCTGTTTATGATGCGTTTCATCGTGCAATGGATACACAGCGAGCGGCATCAAAAAAGCGTTATCCCGGTTAGCTTTTGGTATTTCAGTCTGGCGGGTGGCGTGATCGTGTTGGCGTATGGTATTCACCGGGTCGATCCGGTCATCATTATGGGACAGTTGCCGGGTACTTTTGTCTACGCCAGAAACTTAATGCTGATTCGCCGTGAACAGCGCGATGAATTGGCGGAGATTACTCGGGAAGAAGTGGGTTAGTAAGCAGGGCTGTGAAGATTTTTGTCCGCTATCGGTAGTCTAGCCAATTTTTACCCTAAACTATGGCCTTAACAAATGTTGTTTTGGCGAGGTGTTTAATGAAAGCGTTGATTTTGATGACGATAGTGCTGGGCTGGCAGACGGCACAGGCAGAAGTATTTAAATGTATTGGCAAGGACGGCAAAACGGTTTACCAGGCCAAACCTTGTCAAGTATCCGATAAAGCCCAGCAACTGGATATTCAGGCTGATCAGGCGCAAGAAGCGGCGGCCAAAGCCAAGCTTGAAGCTATTCAAAACGAATACGACACTAAGCAAGCCGCCAAACAAGAGGCCGAAAGGCGCGACGCTGCCTTGAAAAATCAAACCGAGTCCACCACCGCGTTAAAGCAGAGCGCAATTGCGCAACAGCAGCAAGCTGTAGCCGAGCAGCGGCAGGCCGAAGCCTTGGAAAGACAAGCGCAGCAAAACAATAATCGGGTGATGATTGTCGCCCCGCCCAGGGGTTTACCGGTAATGCCGCCGCCGGTAAATCGCGAAATTCTCCGCTAGTTTTTTCAAGAACATCATGCTCTGGTTAAAAGCCTTACATTTAATCTTTATGGTGACCTGGTTTGCAGGTCTGTTTTATCTGCCTAGGTTGTTTGTGTATCACGCGATGAGTGATGACAGCATAAGCCACGAGCGCTTCAAGGTGATGGAGCGCAAACTGTATTACGGCATCATGACGCCTGGCATGCTGCTGACGCTGGGTTTTGGCATCTGGATGCTGTTTGATTATGCCTGGACGCTGTATTCAGGTAGCGGCTGGCTGCATGTGAAATTGGCCTTGCTGGCGGTATTGGTGGTTTACCATCTGTTTTGCGGAAAATGGTTACTGGATTTCAAGCATGATCGCAATCGCCATTCGCATGTTTATTTTCGTTGGATCAACGAGATTCCGGTGCTATTTTTAGTTGCGATCATTTTATTGGCGGTGGTTAAGCCGTTTTAATAGCAAGGTCGCTTGCCAAATCATCTGCTGTTTATCAGGTCGGTCAAAGTCTCCAAACGCGCCGGTGTGCCTATATCCATCCACAGGCCGTTATATTCCTCCCCGCGGATTTGCTGTTGTTGAATGGCGCGATTCAATACCGGCCTAAGCTTTAAAGGTGCCACCGGAATGTCTTTAAACAGTTCCGGGTGGTACACGCCGATGCCGCTAAAGGTTAGCGGGTTGTCGCCTTGTGCAGATAACAAACCGTTGGCGTTTAAGCAAAAATCCCCCGCCGGATGGTGTGGTGGATTTTTAATCATCACCAGATGCGCCATATCGATTTGCCGATCATGCAAGCTCGCCAGCGGAAAATCGCAGACAATATCGGCATTAATCACTAAAAACGGTTCAGCGCCCAGCAAGGGCAGGGCTTTGGCTATGCCACCTGCAGTTTCCAATGCGGTCTCGCCTTCGTCAGAATAAGCAATCGAAACTTGCCAGCGCGCGCCATCGCCGCAATAGGCTTTAATCTGTTCACCCAAGTGGGCGATATTAATGACAATCTCGGTATAGCCGGCCGCGGCTAAATTTTCGATGTTGTACGCTATCAGCGTCTTACCAGCCGCTTTAAGTAAAGGTTTGGGCGTGTGGTCGGTTAATGGCCGCATCCGTTCGCCGCGACCGGCGGCTAGTATCATGGCTTTCATAAGGTGGCTCGGTAAGCAGGCATCAGCTGGTGCTGCAAAAACTGCTGCATGTCAGTCAGTTCAGAATAATCAGCGCAAACCGCTGCAATGTAATTTAAGGTGCGCGGTATATCTGCCAGATAGCCCGATTTGCCATCGCGCAGATGCAGTCTGGCGAAAATGCCGACGGCTTTGAGATGGCGCTGCATCCCCATCAAATCAAACCAGCGTTTGAATTGGGCAAAATCTGCTTGCATCAGACCGGCCGCAGACAATTTCTGATGATAGTCTCTGGCCCATTTCTCTACTTGCGCGTCGGGCCAGACGATATAACAATCGCGCAGCAGCGATACCAGGTCGTAACTGATGGGGCCAATCACCGCGTCCTGAAAATCGATAACCCCGGGCGAGTTTTGTTCCAGAAACATCAGGTTTCGGGAATGGTAGTCGCGGTGTACACATACTTGTGGTTGCTCAAGTGCCGAATCGACCAAAACCCGGTTAAGGGTGGCGACAAGCGAGGCAGGCATGGACATGCCGAGATGTTTTTCCACGAACCACTCGTAAAAAATCCCCAATTCTCTCAGTAACAAAGCCTGATCGTAGCTGGGGAGCTTGCAGTTGCCTATATCAACCCCGACTTGTAGTCTGAGCAGACTGTCCAGCGCTTGTTGATAAAGTACGTCGGCATTGTCCGATTGCAGTCTATCCAGAAAGCTTGTCGAGCCCAAATCTTCGAGTAATAGAAAACCCTGCGCAATATTTTGCTGATAAATTTCCGGCACATGGATGTCTGCGGCTTTGAGGAGCGCGGCAACAGCGATAAATGCTTGAATATTTTCTTTGTCTGGCGGTGCGTCCATGGCAATCTGACAGCCGTCGCGGTGCTCGATTCTGAAATATCGTCTAAAACTGGCGTCGCTGGATGCCGGGGAAATGTGCTGAATATCGAGTGCCAGGTCGTTAATAAGCCAATCGGCAAGCGCCGTGAGGCGAGGGTCTGTGCTGGAAACGTACATTTTTGTTAATTGCAGGGCAACCTAAGGTAAAATAGCTGATAGCATTTTATTCGATTTCCATTCCGCTAAGTCAATTTAGCCGCAACTGCCAAAACATGAATTATCGGTTTTATACAATTTCTTCAGCATTAGTGTTTTTTACCGGCGTTGCCTCTGCGGCCAATAATGCGGCGTGGAATTGTGAGCAGACCAAAAACGGCGAATGGACCTGTCTGAATCAAACCCCTGCTGGCGCAGAACCCGCGCAGCCGCAAATCGTCAAACCTGCTCAGCCCCAAGCAGCGCCGCCACAAACCAAACCCGAAGCGATTGCCCAGCCTGCGCCGGTTGTTACCCCAGATATACCTGTGCCCGCAGCAACAGCCGCGACACCTGCACCAGTTGAACAGGCGGTAAAAGCACTTCAAGAGCCTGAGAAAGTCAAAGCGGTTGAAAAGATAGTGGAAAAAGCGGTTGAACAAGCCCAGGCCGAACCGCAAAAAATACGCGTTAAAGTGACCGAGAATCGCAAACCCGTGCTTGAACGAGTCGAGCCAAAAGCCGAAACAGCCATGGCGGACGGCAAAGTGCCGGGTTGGACCTGCAAATCCGGTGACAACAAGAGCGGCTGGAATTGCGATTTGGTCGGTCCCGATCCTAAGGGCGAAGCCTATGTAGTAGCCGAAGCCGGCAAAGAAGCCAGCAGTTCTAGCTGGTTGACGCCAACCTTTAGTCGTCAGCAGGAACGCGACTTCCAAACCCTGCGCGCCGAATTTGATAAAGACCCGTGGCAAAGCTGCGAAG
>CAIOHN010000364.1 GCA_903858105.1 uncultured Pseudomonadota bacterium
AATCTTCTTCTTCAGCGATGTCAGTCAGAATGTCAGCGGCTTCTTCGTCACTGATGTCTTGACTCAATACCTTTTTGCTGACAGTTTCAAGTTGGGCATAAATATTTTCCAGCGCGTCCGCCGAATATTCCGCTTCCGCACCGTAGAGATCAAGCAACATATCCTTGGCATCCGACACGAAACCCGGCTGGGTGCGAGCCCGCAACCTTTGCAAGCGAAATACCGGCAGCTCCTCGCTACGTACAGAAAACAACATCTCGCCGCGCAGGATAAAGGCTACTGGTACGCTGCGCGACTTACCTTCTCTGTCGAGCAAAAAGTCGGAATGGATGTGGATTTCGTGCTGGTCTTCGACATAAAAACGCGCGCTGGCTTCCAGGTCGGTCAAATCGTCGGGGTCAGGTAATTCCAGGCCAAAATGTTGACCTATCAGGGTACGCTGCGCTCTGCTGGGCGCCAACAAGTCAACCCAGATCGGTTTTATCTCATACAAGTCATGCCGACAGGTGATCGCCACTTTCGACAAGCGGCCATCGACCAACTGAAAAGCGCTCATCTGGCCAACCCCGCAATGCGGCTCCCTGTCGCCAACCAGTTGTTCACGCAGGGAATCGGACAGCTCCCATAGTACATCGTCCTGTCTGGCTGCCTCGACTTGTTCCCATACCAAACGGCAATCTTCAAGTTCAAGGGAATGCAAAATCTGCCCGATTTCGATGGCAGTCATCCGGGCCAACAAGCCACGCATTTCTACCATGTGCTGCTTTTGCACCAAGGTAGTGATCAGCTTACGCCGTGGCAGGGGCTGATTATTCAGCATACCCTCGACGAGCTTATGTTTTTTCAACAGATCGTTGACTGTTTGCAGTGTCAAGCACAACTCCGGAATAAAGCAAACACCAAAATTTTGATATTCGGCGGTTTTGTAAAACCCCTAACTTTAAACCAAAACCATGACAAAAGTCTTATCGTCTGTCGTCAACAAACAATGGTTCTTAAGAAAGTGGCTGCTACAGCCGCGATTTTTTGCATGAAACCATCTCAGCCGCCGACCCACTGAGACAAGCTCAGTGGGCTTGGACCAATTTTGACAGGGGATTAAATCCGACCGTATTGATCTTCGTAACGCACGATGTCGTCTTCACCGAGATAACTACCCGACTGCACCTCGACCATCTCCAAGGGAATTACGCCGGGATTTTCCAGGCTATGAATAACGCCCAGCGGGATGTAAATTGACTCGTTCTCGGTAACCAATATTTTTTCGCCGTTTTTATCCACCCAGGCAGTACCCTTCACCACCACCCAATGTTCAGCCCGGTGATGATGTTTTTGCACCGATAATTTTGCACCCGGCTTCACTACAATGCGCTTGGTTTGATGACGATCACCGCTATCGACCAAATCGTAATGCCCCCAAGGTCGATACACCTTACGATGCACACTGGCTTCACTGCGTTTTAATTTTTTAAGTTGATCGACTACTTCTTTGACATCTTGCACCCGGTCTTTGGCCGCAATCATCACGGCGTCGTCAGTTTCCACCACCACCAGGTTTTCCAAGCCAATCACCGCCACCAGTTTATTGGCAGAATGAATGAATGAGTTATGGGTATCGACGGTCAATACGTCGCCTTTAATGGCATTGCCAGAAGCGTCTTTCTCGGTGACATCCCACAGCGCCGACCAGGAACCGACGTCGTTCCAATCGGCGTCCAACGGAATGACCACAGCTTTATCGGTTTTTTCCATCACCGCGTAGTCAATCGAGTCTGATGGGCAGGTCGAAAAAATCTCTTTATCCAATCTGACAAAATCAAGATCCGGCTTGGCTGCGTTTAAGGCCTCGCGACATACCGCCAGCATCTGCGGATTGAATTTTTCCAGTTCGCGCAGGAAACAACCGGCTTTAAAAGCAAACATGCCACTGTTCCAAAAATAGTCGCCGGTTGCCAAATAGGCTTGCGCGGTTTGCAGATCGGGCTTTTCGACAAAGGCCGCCACGTTAAACGCTTCGCCATGCCTGGTATCGCCACGTTTGATGTAGCCGTAGCCGGTTTCCGGCTCGGTAGCGACGATGCCAAATGTCACCAATAAATCCTGTTCGGCCAGTTGGCTGGCAGCTACGACCGCCCGATGAAATGCCGGGCGATTACCTACCACATGATCCGCTGGCAAAATCAGCAATACATCGTCTTCAGACTTGGCACTTAAGGCCGCCATAGCAACAGCCGGCGCCGTGTTTTTGCCTACAGGCTCGAGAATAATGGCTTGCGGTTTAACGCCAATTTCGCGCAGTTGCTCGGCCATCATAAACCGATGATCTTCGTTGCATACCGCAATAGGCGCTTGTAAGCCGGCGATACCGTCCAGCCTTAAAAGTGTCTCCTGGAGCATGGTGCTGCCAGACACCAAAGGTAAAAACTGCTTGGGATACTGACCGCGAGATAAGGGCCATAATCTAGTTCCTGAACCACCTGATAAAACTACCGGGATCATAATGTCGTCTTCCTTACGTGCTAAATAAAAAATGGGCTTAGGTTTAAGTCTATCATTGGCATGCTAAGCGGCGTCAAGCCGAGATGCAAAGTGTCTACGCCAACTCTCTGTTGTCGTAGACTTTTATTTCGCTTGTGGTAGGCCTAGGGGATGTCTAAAAAAACCTCCTTCCCCTCTAGCTTCCTTTAAGATTATTGGCAATTGGCCACCAAAATACCCGGCGAAGCAAACCGCTGACAACGGGATTATTGCCAAAATTAGCGACAGCAAGCCGCCGCAAGTTGCCGCAACTTTTCGCGCGCCAAATCAAAATCCTCATGCGGCATAGCGGTATAGAGCACTACCTGCAGTTCCGGCGAAGCATCGCCGGACAAGCGCTTCCATAATTGCCATAATTTGGCGACATAAGCATTGGCGGTGTTGTTGTTGCCGACTCGATACCAGCGCATCACTAATAAATCGCGTTGAGTGCTCGTCAAAACCGACTCCTCCACCTCACTTGTTTCACCTTCTGCCCACTGCATATTGATTAAGGTGTCTTGCGTCATCCGCCATACTTTGTGCTTTTGCGGCACCAAATAGTTTTGCGAATTTACCAGTTCTCCGCCTTGGGTTTCGTCACCGAAGTTGGCAAAATACATACCGGCAACCGTTTGTCCGTCAGTGACATAGGTTTTGGCATCGACTACCACGCCCTTGAAACCAGGTTCCCAACCCCAATCCGGCGCACTAGTCGGCTGCCATTTACTCAAAGCCGGATGACTAAAACGTTCAGGCACTGCAGCATGCACTGCTTGTAATGCTGCCAATCCTTGCGCAGCCATCGGCCAAATCAGCACGCACAAGGTTGTCGCCGCCAGTGAAAACCGATAGTTCAAGCCGGGTTGCTGAGGCGACAAATCAACGGACACTGGCTTATCGGCTAAATTGTTGTCATGCCAAAATGATCCGAGATAAAACAAGCCAAACATGACCAAACCAAAAAACACCCAGCCATAAACGATGTGATCAACACCAGCAGCCAGTTTCATGTTGCTAAAATGGCCGATCATCACAATCATGTAGGCTCTAAGGCCATTTGCCAGAATCGGCGTCAGAAATGACGCCACAATAAATATGCTGCGTTTTTTGTAACTGCTGTAATTGAGATAAGCGTAAACCGCGCCCAACGTAAAAGATGAAATTAGATATCGTAAACCGCTACATCCCTCAACGACCGACCAACTTCCAGAAGTCAAGGTAAAAAACAAACCTTCCCGATAAACGCTCATCCCACTGAGGCGGATCAAGGTCACCACAAAGTTTGCGGTATATTCCATTAACGGTGGAATAAACGCTTCCCCGAACGGCACCATCAAAAATAAAAACAAGGTTGGAAACAACATTTTGCCGATAACGTGGGTACCCAGTATCGCCCAAAATCCGCTGACCAAAATACCGACCACAGCCCATTGCTGAATGACCTGCACATTAATCAGGTCAGCAATCAACCAGACAAAGCCACTGACCAAAATAAAAAATAAACCTGCGCCACTAAACGCTGGCTGTAAATCCCGGTAACGGTATCTGCGCAACCAAATTAGCCAAATACTGGCTGGAGCCACTAAAAACCCGTGTGCAAAGGTTTCCGAACGAGACCAAATAGCGACAATCGAGGCCCAGGTCTCGTAAAAAACAGTCAGCGAAACCAGCGTGACCATCACGACGCAAAGAAATGGTTTTTGCCATTGCTCCGGCAGTTCCAGCGCTTTTAACATTTTATTTCCTCGAAATACTGACAATCGGTATAAGCATTTTTACAAATCATTGTCAACGTGATCCATTCTTACGGCTAGCGTAAAAAATCCCCTATTCCTCTGCACAATGCCATTAAGTTTAAGTTGCTCGCTGAGCAAACCCAAAGCGAATTGCAGACTTTGGCTCGTTTAACTTGTCAACAGATGCTTAACTTAGCGACATTGTCCCGCAGGGAGAAGGCATTTAGATATCGCCTTGCCTAACAGAATCCAGTCCAAATTACACTAATCGTCATTACGACTGCTATCATTTGGGCAGTTTACGCGGTGATTCCGGCACACATTTATTGATCCGGTCGTGGTTAAGTCAAAATCTCTGCTAGGATGCAAGTGTAGTGCCTATCAGCGGACTCATATTTAGCTTATCAATTATCAACCAAAAATTATGGTCGTTCTGTTTTTTTTAGTTTTCTGGTTCTTGGCCCTTGCAGCATTATGGCTGGCGAAGAAAACCCTGTTTCTGGCTACCTGGCGGGAACCCTATTTTAGCGATACGCCGGTTTTGATCGAAAGCGACGATTGGGGACCAGGCGGCGATTTTCACGCCGAGCGCTTGCAGCAATTGCTAGGGATGCTTGCCCAACACAGGGATGTCGTCAATCGCACGGCAGTACTGACCGCCGACACAGTGCTGGCTGTTCCGGACGTCGCGGAAATCGAAGCCGCTGCAACCGCTCAGTATTTTAGGCGCATGCTGGACAAAGATTTTCCGATTATCTATCACGCCATGCAGCAAGGCATCGCGCAGGACACCCTGGTACCGCAATTACACGGACTGGAACATTTGAATGGCAAAGCGTTCGCCGCATTATGCCACCAGCAAGACGAGCGCCTGACAAACGCCCGCAGCACCAAAGGTTGGTGGGATTGGGAGAGCCTGGATTCACCCCTGCAAGGCCATTATGTCGATGGTCGCAGTTTGCCCACCACGGCGATTGCGCCTAGCGAGGCTAACGAGATCGTGTCCACAGCCATGGACTGTTTTACCAAGCTATTCGGCTACCCCAGTCTAAGTACTGTCGCCCCTTGTTATCTGTGGAATGACGACATCGAATACAACTGGCAACAACATAAGGTCATTGCCATTCAAACTGCCGGCTACCGTTGTACGGGGCGCGATGAAAGCGGACATTATTTTCAGGATCCACCTTTAATCAGGGTGGGGACGGCCAATAGGTTTAAGCAAATTTATCTGGTTCGCAACGTCATGTTCGAGCCCACCGACGGTAAAAACACGCCGCAAAGCGCATTTGCGGAAGCTGAAATAGCCTATCGTCAAGCGCTGCCCATCAGTATTTCCACACATCGTTATAACTACACGCGTTCAGCCGAGCAATGCCAGCAGTCCATCGCTGGACTGGATCAGCTATTGACCCAAATAAGCAGCAAATTACCTAAGGTGCGCTTCCTGGCATCGCCGGAGCTCGGTGAATTTTTGCAAACAAATCCCAGCGACATCGTCAACCATTTCAACCAAATGCGCTGGCCCACGCTTACCAGAGCCAGCACTTACCGAAAAGTGGGCGCGTTTTTATCCAGACTTTACTATCGCCATCCAAAACTGGCTTTAATAGGCTATTGCACGGGCTTGATCATTCCCGCCTGGCTAATCTGCAAAACCAGCACCTAAAACAATCCTATTGATTGGACATAACACCTAGCCAATATGAAAATCAGCGCCGTCATTCCCGCGTATAACAGCGCACAGTTTATCCGTGCCGCCATCAGCAGCATTCAGGCGCAGACCAGCCCAGTCGATGAAATTATTGTGGTCGACGACGGCTCAAGCGACGACACCGAGCAAGTGCTTGCACAACTATCGGCCAACATCATTTACCACAAACAAGCCAATCAAGGCCCATCCGCGGCCCGCAATAAAGGCATCGAACTAGCGAGCGGTGACTGGATTGCCTTTCTCGATGCCGACGACCAATGGACGCCTGATAAAATCAGCAAACAATTGCAAACCCTGGCTGCTTACCCGGAGCTAAAACTGATTGCAGGTGATATGGCGGAAATCGATAACGATGACCGCCTGATTACCGAATCGGTATTGGCTAAGCACCAGTTATTGGCAACCTTTAAACATTTAGCGGGCCACGCCGTGCCAAACGCTTTGGCTGCGTTAGTCAGAAAAAACTTTATCCCAACCGGCACAGTGCTGGTAAAGCGCGACACGGTTGTCGACGCTGGCTTATTTAGTGCTGATATTCGTTTTGGCGAGGATTTGGAATTATGGGCAAAAATCGCTGCCCATCACCCCATATGCTGCCTGCCCGACATATTAATGCTACGTCGCCAGCACGGCAATAACGCGACCCAGGCCAGCGAAAATATGTTGCTCGACCTGACCAAAGTCGCCGAATCGATCCGTCTGTATGCCGCAGCGCAGTTAAGTCAGCAAGGCGTTAATCCTGATCAGTTGGTTGCGGACGCCTACTGGACGCTGGGGTATTGGTATTTTGCCGCTGGCGACATGGCAAAAGCCAAGCCAGCATTTGCTAAAAGTCTAAAACAGCAATTTAAGCTCAATAGCTTGCTATATTTAATGGCAAGCAGCCTACCGCCAGTTTTGATTTCTGCGATTCGCGCCGTCAAACTAAAATTCGCAAAATCCTGAGTATATGAGAACATTCAACCTACACTTTCTGTTTTGATAATCGCCCTATCCTGATTCCATGCCATCTATCAACTTGCCAAAAAGAATTGTCTATGTGGAAAACGGTATCGGTTACGGCGGCGCCATCATTTGCCTGAGGCATTTGGTTAGAAATCTTGATAAAGAACGCTTTCTGCCTTTGGTGATTACCGGACGGGGCACGCCGCAGTATCAAGATATTGCCAACGAAGCCTTGTGGCAACACATCCCTGACCGGCATATCGATAGCATTGCGTTACGGACAAAAGCTGCGTCAATTGAATGGCTTGCTAAAGTGCCGCTACTTAAATTCTGCATCAATCAATTGATTGCCAGAGCTGACGATTTATTTAATTTCTTGCCTTTTTTCATACGTTTGCTCTGGACATCATGGCGCTTTAAAGCAGATTTGATACACGCCAACAACGAACCTATCTGCAATAGAGCCGCATTACTGGTTGCCAAAACCCTTAATATCCCTTGTGTGTGTCACGTTCGCGGCGACCCTAATGGCTCTCATCTATCGCCCTGGATATATAATTTACCCCAGCATTTCATATCCGTTTCCAATTGGGTAGCCAAAAGCATGGTAGAACACCTGTCAGTGCCCCGCGAAAAGATAAGCGTGGTCTATGACGGTATTGCCCTGGATAAATTAAATATAAACGCAAACGGCGCCCTATTCCGGCAACGTTTCGACGTAGCAGACAATGCATTTGCCGTCGGCTTGGTGGGGCTATTGATTCCCTGGAAAGGCCAAAACGTATTTATTGACGCTGCCAAGCTACTAAAAGGCCAGATCCCCAATTTAAAAATGCTGATCGTCGGCGGCACACCGGACGACTATCTCAATTACGAACTGGAACTGAAACAACGTATCATCAACGAAGACCTGACCGATACCATCAGATTTACCGGCCACCTGAGCGAAATGATGGAAGTATATAAGGGCCTGGATATTGTGGTTTCAGCATCCACCAGCCCAGAACCCTTAGGTACAGTGGTTATAGAAGCCATGGCCCTGGCTTGCCCCTTGATTGTGCCTAATCACGGTGGCGGGGCGGAGATGGTTCAAGATAACGAAACAGGCCTAATATTTAATACTGGCGACGCCGACAGTTTGGCAGCTTCAATCCTTAAATTTTATCAATCAAAACAACTGATGGATCAATTGGCGCGCAACGCCCAAGCCAAAGCACTAAACACATTCGACGTGCAACAACACGCCACATCTGTTGCCGCTATCTATGAAAAACTTTTCTAGACTAACACTAACATCAACTATTTAACGACAGCACTGTACATGAAAAAAATCGGTATATTTGCAATCATATTTTTTGCATTCATTCAAAATGCCAGAGCTGAATATCCTAAAACAGACGCTGATTTTGCTTTTTTGCCACCATTTTGTAAGGCACGATC
>CAIOHN010000365.1 GCA_903858105.1 uncultured Pseudomonadota bacterium
GTTGTTCCGTCAATTGCCCCTGGCCAAAACCGTCGAAGACTTCGAGGCATTGCTACCTTGGCAACTCGTCGAGCCAAAAATCGCATAAACTGCTACGGCTTTTTTCAAAAAATCAATCGCGTGGTTTAAAGGGCGCATACAAAATCTCCGGTGCTCGGCGCGGCATACGGGAGAAAACCCCCCGCCAAATCTGCAGCCTATTGTTTACGAAGTTTTGTAGGGCGCATTAGCGATAGCGTAATGCGAAATGATCTAAGGCCAACATACGGCGCAATACGGCTGCGCCTATTGACGCCCTACGTATTGCGCCTTACGGCCTTGTTGTACTCGTAAGATGCCTGAGCAATTTGGAAGGTATCGTCTACGCCGAATGTGGTTCCCAGCGTCGGCATGTCCCAAATTTTGAACAGCCAACCAATGATTGGATTATATCCGACTTTCGGGATGGATTTCTCCCGTATGCCGCGCCGAGCACCGGAGCTTTTGAACGGATTAGCCCGCAGGGGTGCGGCATGGATGCCGCACGTTGCCGAAGGGCTAGGGATGGCCCTTTCGGCAACCCCGTTCAAAAGCGAGGAGCGCAGGGAATAAGCGGCATCCGGGTCGCCTTTTCTTTGGGTACTTTCTTTTGGCGGAGCAAAAGAAAGTACCGCGGTTGTCGGTCCGCGAACCGACATTAAAATCAGTCGTCGCACTAGCGAAACAATAGTTTGGAGATTTAAGCCATCCATGGCCCTGGATGCCATCCAAAGATCAAGAAGACCGCAACTGACTATGCCTAACCCCATACCCAAAATAAATCAAAAACCCCACTAACAGCCAAACAAACAAGCGTATCCAGGTATCCACCGGCAACCCCGCCATCAAACTCAAACACACCAAAATCCCCGCAATCGGCACATAAGGCACGGCTGGGCATTTGAAATGCCGCTCCATCTCCGGGTGGCTGTTGCGCAAAATCCAGACGCCGCCGCAGACCAACACAAAAGCAAACAGAGTGCCGATGCTGACTAGCTCACCTAACTTCTCGATCGGCATAAAACCGGCTAACAGCGATACCGCCACACCGACCAGGATGGTGGATAAATGCGGGGTTTGAAATTTGGGGTGAACTTTGGCAAACAGCGGCGGCAGCAACTGATCTTTGGCCATGGAGAAGAAAATCCGGCTTTGGCCCATTAATAACACCAGCATTACCGAGGTCAAACCGGCGATGGCGGCGATTTTAATGATCGGTGACAGCCAGTTCATGCCGACATGGTCTACCGCCAGCGCAATCGGTGCTGGAACGTTCAGTTCGTTATAAGGGATGATACCGGTCAATACGCCAGCTACCAGTATGTAAAGCAGCGTACAGACCGCCAGCGAGGCGATGATGCCTATCGGCACGTCTCTTTGTGGATTGATCGCTTCCTGGGCGGCGGTAGATACGGCATCAAAGCCGATGTACGCAAAGAAAATCACCCCTGCACCTGTCAATACGCCGCCGAAACCAAACGGGGTAAAGTTGGACCAGTTTTCGGTTTGGATGTGTCCTGCGCCAGCGACGATGAACACTACAATCACCGCCAACTTGATTAACACCATCACAAAATTGAATATCGCCGACTGTCTGATACCGATCACCAGCAAGCCGGTCAATAATAAAACAATCGTTGCCGCTGGCAAATTGACGAAGCCGGCTGCGGGATTGGCTAAATAGGCTGTGGTCAAATAAGTGGGTAAATGCACTCCCAGCGAATCCAGAAAACTGGTCAGATAACCGGCCCAGCCTATGGCTACGGTACTGCTGGCCAGAGCGTACTCCAACACCAAATCCCAGCCGATAATCCAGGCCATCAACTCGCCCATGGTGGCATAGGCGTAACTGTAGGCACTGCCGGACACCGGAATCATCGCCGCCAGTTCGCTGTAACACATCGCGGCCAGGGCACAGGCTATACCAGCTAACACGAACGACACCACGATGGCCGGGCCGGCGTATTTGGCGGCGGCGATGCCGGTTAACACAAAGATACCGGCACCGATAACCGCGCCGATACCCAAAATGGTTAAATCCTTGGCGGTTAAGGTTTGCTTTAAGCCGTGTTCCACATCGGTCAAAGCTTCGACAGATTTGCGTTGGAGTAATTGTTTGGGAAATTGCATGCGCTGATCTCGATTATTTCGGGTTGGCTGGTTTTACTAGTTCTGGCAGGTTTTGAGCGCCGTCGAAGCGAGTGCCTTTGGTGATGGCGTCGGTAAAAATCGCGTCGTGTAATTTGGCTTGCGAAAAGTTGGCGTTGGACAGGTTGGCACCGGTTAAATTGGCCCCGTCCATTTCCGCAGAATATAAGTCGGCGTTTTGTAGATTGGCCTGGTTTAATTTGGCGTGTTTGAGCATGGCCCGACCAAGTTGGGCGTTGGATAGGTTGGCGCCGCTCAGATTAGCGCCCTTCAAACTGGCGCGCATCAGGCCCATCGATTGATTTTTCATATCCGCGGCCCATTGCACATCGCTTAAATTGGCTCCACTTAAATTGGCACCGTCCATGATGGCCACTACCCGGCTACCGCTCATATCGGCGTTACTCAGATCGGCGTGCATCAAACTGACGCCAAAAATACTGGTTTTGGCCAGATTGGCACCGCTAAGCTTGATGTTGGTCATCACGGTTAAATCCAGCGTAAGCCCTTGTAGATTGCTTTTGTTAAGGTTGGAGCGTCTGAGATCCGCACCCCACAAGTCGGCGTTTCTAAAGTCAAGATTGGACAAGTCCAGATCGGTTAAGTCTTTGCGGCGCAGGTCGGCGGGGTGTTGTTTGTCGGCTTTGCTCAGTAATTGTTCAACCTGGGCGCGATTAAGCTCCGCAGCATCGGCCAGGCTGGTGCTGAGCA
>CAIOHN010000366.1 GCA_903858105.1 uncultured Pseudomonadota bacterium
CAGCCTTTACATCAGGAAACCACGGAATGGGACGAATACACAGGCCGGGTTGAAGCCGTTAATGCCGTCGACATACGGGACAGAGTCAGCGGCTATTTAGACAAAGTCAGCTTCAGTGCTGGCGAGAAAGTCAAAAAAGGCGATTTGCTGTTCCAAATCGATCCCAAGCCATTTAAAGCTCAACTTAACTTCGCCACTGCCGAACTGGAGCGCGCCAAAACCAAACGCGAACTGGCAAAAAATGACCTGAGCCGCGCGGAAAATTTATTTAAAGCCAAAGCCATTTCCGCGGAAGAATACGACGCCCGCAACAAAGGCCTGCGAGAAACAACCGCTGCCGTCGAATCTGCCGAAGCCAATGTCTACACTGCCAAACTTAATCTGGATTACACCGAAATCCGCGCGCCGATCAATGGTCGGGTGGGCCGTGAGCTGATTACTGCGGGCAATTTGGTCAACGCCGATACCACGCTGCTAACCAACATCGTTTCCATCGACCCGGTTTATGTGTACGTGGACGCCGATGAACAATCGGTCTTGAAATATCGTCGCCATGCGCAACAGCACGGCAAAGGTGCTGCTGATCTAAAAGGCACACCTGTTGAGTTGGCTGTAGCCGATGAAACCGGCTTTCCGCATCAAGGCAAGCTGGATTACATAGCACCGCGCGAAGATGCTGCCACCGGCACCTTGAGCTTGCGCGGCGTATTTGCCAACCCGGATGAATTACTCAGCCCCGGCTTCTTCGCGCGCTTGCGGGTACAGGCGTCGGCGTCTTATTCAGCCTTATTATTGCCAGATCGCGCCATCGCCACCGATCAATCCCAACGTTTTGTCTGGGTGTTAAATCAGGACAATCAAGCCGAATATCGCCAAGTGACGCCGGGTGCGCGCATCGGCGACCTGCGTGTCATCCAAACTGGCTTACAAGCTGGCGAGTGGGTAGTGGTGGAAGGTTTGCAAAAACTCAAACCGGGCGCGAAAGTCAACCCGGAACGCACGACGCTTAATCCGCAGGGAGCGCATTAAGCATGGATAAATTCAGCCATTTTTTCATCGACAGACCGATTTTCGCAGCGGTACTGTCGATTGTGATTTTATTGGTTGGCGGCTTGGCGCTGATTGGCTTGCCGATAGCCCAATACCCGGAAATCGCTCCACCGACAGTAGTTGTCACTACAAATTACCCCGGCGCCAACGCCAAGGTGGTCGCAGAAACCGTCGCCACCCCCATAGAGCAGGAAGTCAACGGCGTAGAAGACATGCTTTACATGTCATCGCAATCGACCAATAGCGGGGCGATGGCCTTGACTGTTACCTTTAAACCCGGCACTAATCTGGATAAAGCTCAGGTGTTAGTGCAAAACCGGGTGGCGCTGGCCGAGCCGAAATTACCCGAAGAAGTCAGACGCCAAGGCCTAAGCGTCAAAAAGCGGAGCCCGGATTTAAGTTTGGTAGTCAATCTGGTCTCGCCAGACAAACGCTATGACAGCGTTTACATGAGTAATTACGCCTTGCTGCAAATCCGCGATACCTTGGCGCGCTTGCCGGGTGTTGGCGATATTTTGTTGTTTGGTGCCCGCGACTACAGCATGCGGCTATGGTTAAACCCGGAAACCATCGCTGCGCGTGGCCTGACCGCTGCGGAAGTGATAAACGCGGTACGCGAACAAAACGTCCAGGTAGCGGCTGGTGTCGTTGGTCAACAACCGTCGCCAAATAATGCCGAATACCAATACACCGTCAGTACCCTGGGCCGATTAACGGAGCCTGAGCAATTTGGCGACATTGTCATCAAGCAAGGCAGCAACGGTCAGGTCACTTATCTAAAAGACGTGGCGCGCATTGAATTGGGCGCTAAAGACTACAACTCGGGCTTGTTCCTGGACGGCGAGCAAACCGTCGGTCTGGCGATTTTTCAGTTACCCGGCTCCAATGCCATCGACACCAAAAAAGCCGTGGTGGACGCCATGGAAAAACTCAAAACCCGCTTCCCGGAAGGCCTGGACTATGTATTGGTCTACGACACCGTAGTATTTGTGCAGCAATCGATAGATGCGGTGGTTAAAACCCTGTTTGAAGCGCTGTTGCTAGTGGTGCTGGTGGTCATCGTCTTCCTGCAAAACTGGCGAGCGGCGGTGATTCCATTGTTGGCGGTGCCGGTGTCACTAATCGGCACCTTTGCCGTCATGTCGGCGCTGGGCATATCCTTAAACACCCTGTCTTTGTTCGGCTTGGTGCTGGCGATAGGCATTGTGGTCGACGACGCTATCGTGGTGGTAGAAAACGTGGAGCGACATATCGCGGAAGGTATGCATGCCAGAGACGCTACTCGTTTAGCGATGACCGAGGTGGTTGGGCCAGTAGTGGCCACGGCGCTGGTATTGGTGGCGGTGTTTGTCCCGACGGCATTTATTACCGGCGTATCCGGCGCATTCTACAAACAGTTCGCCTTGACCATTGCCGTATCTACGGTTATTTCTGCGTTTAACTCTTTAACCCTAAGCCCTGCCCTGTGCGCGTTGCTGCTGGATCGGGCTCACGATAATAAAGATGCATTTACCCGCTTGTTCGACAGGCTGTTTGGCTGGTTTTTTAATGCGTTTAATAGTTTTTTTGAGCGTTTCAGTAAAGGTTATTCGCGTCTGGTCGGTCGATTAATCCGCATGACCGCCGTCGTGCTAATCTTATATGTTGGCCTTAACGGCCTAAACTTTCTGGCCTTTGAAAAAGTCCCGACCGGCTTTATTCCGCAGCAGGATCAAGGCTATTTGGTGCTGTACGCGCAGTTACCGGATGCTGCCTCACTGGCCCGTACCCAGGACGTCGTGCAACAAGCCAACAAGATCATTTTAGACACCGACGGTGTAAGTCATGTGAATGCCTATGCCGGTTGGTCGGTTTTGAGTGGTGCCAATCAATCCAACGTGGCGACCATGTTTGCCCGATTGGCGTCGTTTGACGAGCGCGCCGGCCATCCCGAACTACATGCCGATGCAGTGGTTAAAAGTTTGACCCAACGCTTGAGCAGCATTCCCAATGCGCGTATCGCCGTATTTGCACCGCCGCCGATCCGGGGCATGAGTTCGGTCGGTGGCTTTAAATTGCAAATCCAGGATCGTAGCAATGCCGGTATCGACGAGTTACAACGCGTCACCAACGAGATGCTGGGCCAAGGTAATCAACAGCCGGGTTTAGTGGGTTTATTCACCACCTTCAGATCCGGCGTACCGCAATTGTTTGTGGATGTGGATAGAACCCGGGTCAAGGCTATGGACGTGCCGCTAAAAGATGTATTCGATACCTTGCAGATTTACCTGGGCTCGCTGTATGTCAACGACTTCAACGCCTTTGGCCGCACCTACCAAGTAGTGGCCCAAGCGGACGCTGAATTTAGACTGTTGCCGGGCGATATTGCCGAGTTAAAAACCAAAAACCGCCAGGGCGGCATGGTGCCACTGGGCGCGGTGAGCGACGTCAAAGAAATCAGCGGTGCCGATAAAATCACCCGTTACAACATGTATCCGGCTGCGGAAATCAACGGCAGCACTCTGCCCGGCATCAGCTCAGGCCAAGCCATCAGTACCATGAGCAAACTACTGTCCACACAGCTTCCGCCAGGCTTTGACTTTGAATGGACAGAACTAAGTTTGCAACAAGTGTTGGCCGGCAACGTGGCGATGTTGGTATTCCCGCTGAGCGTAATCTTCGTATTTCTAGCCTTGGCAGCGCAATACGAAAGCTGGTCGCTACCGTTTGCGGTGATTTTGATCGTACCGATGTGTATTCTGTCGTCCATGACCGGCGTCTGGTTAAACCATATGGATAACAATATCTTTACCCAGGTCGGCTTAATCGTCTTGG
>CAIOHN010000367.1 GCA_903858105.1 uncultured Pseudomonadota bacterium
AATATCAATAAATAATTATCGCAAACCTTGCCTGGATAAAATACTTGTTGGCGAGCGGGCAAATTTACCAGCATGGCTGAATCCATTAATTGCCCTATTATTTTATCGTTACTAGCGATAAATTCTGGATAATGTAATTTCCACAATGCCTGGTTCATGGTAAGTCACCAATATTTAGTGAATCGAAACTAAATAGTTTTGAAGAGTTGCTGGAGAAGGTTGGAAGCGGGTGGCTAACATCAGTTATACCCCCTCACCCTAGCCCTCTCCCGAAGGGAGAGGGAAATTTCGAGACTCCTATAATCGGGTCTAATGCGCGCCTGCTTTAGCCGGGGCCATCTCAAATATAATGATTTCAGCCTCACCCTTGCCGACATTTTCTACCGTCATTTCCGCACCGGTTTCCCAGAACACTTCGCCAGCGCTATAGGTATTGGTTTGGCCATCGTCTGCTACTTTTAATTTACCTCTGACCACGTAACGCGGCCCAGGGCCTTCGTGGGTATGGGTAGGCGTTTTGTAACCTTTGGGAAATTGCACCCGAATCACATGGGTGTCTACGTCCTTAGCCGGTAAATAAACCTGTTTGGCCAACAAAAGCTCGCGTGAGAACTTGGCGTTGGAATCATCAGCGTTAGCGGTAAAACCAGTCGCCAGGGCCAAGCCTAAAGCAGCCGCCAGATTTAGATATTTCATAATGTTTCCCACCTTAAAAAGTTTACGTTGCGGTTTAGCCTAGGGTAACAGGCTGTACTGATAAGTCTAATCATCAACCACCACAGTCTTGACCATATTGCGATTGATCAGAAAATACACCACCGGAATCACGACCAAAGAAAACAGCGTCGAGGCGATGATGCCGAAGATAAAACTCCAGGCCAGACCGGAAAAAATCGGATCCAGCACGATCATCACCGAGCCCAGCACCGCCGACGCCGCTGTCAAAAAGATGGGGTTCAAACGGGTCGCGCCAGCTTCAATTATCGCCTCTGCCAGACTGATGTCCGGGTTGCCGCGATAAATGTTTTCGATAAAATCGATCAAAATAATCGAGTTTCGCACCACAATCCCGGCCAGCGCGATCATGCCTATCATGGCCGTGGCGGTAAAATATACCGGATCGGCATATTGGCCCACGTCCGCCGCAAACAAATTGATAAACCAAAAACCCGGCATGATGCCGATCACGGTCAACGGAATCGCGATCATCATAATCAGCGGCACCCCCAAAGAACCGGTTTGCCCAACCAACAGAATGTAGATCATCACCATCGCTGCCGCAAAGGCCAGGCCCAGGTCACGGAATACATCCACGGTGATCTTCCATTCGCCTTCGCCAGCCATTTCGGAACTGTAGCCATCCGGCAGCGGTTGTTTTGCCAATACATCCTGTAAATCCCACACCGCTTCTACCGGGCTACGGCCTGCCATTTCAGCCAGCACGTAAGATACTCGCTGCAGATTTTTGTGGTAAATGGTCTGCTCGGCGTTTTCATGGACAAAGTGACCAATCTCGCTCAAGTGCACCAGATCGCCGTGGGCCGATTTTACCGATAGTGCCAGTAAATCTGCTTCTGAAGAACGTGCGGCCCTGGGTAATTGCAACTCGATTAACAGCGGCTGGCGTTCACTGGCGATGTGCAGCGTGCCAGCCATACCGCCTTCCACGGCCAGTTTCAGACTGTTGGACACTTGCTGATTACTAATCCCCAACAAAGCGGCTTTGTCCTGATCCAGGATGAAATGCAACTGAGTCTGAGGTGCCTGAACGTAATCATCGGCATCCACCACGCCTGCGGTTTTTTCCAGTTCCGATCTTACCCGCTGGGACACCTGGATAATATCGGCGTAACTGGCTTCCGGTGGGCCATATACTTCGGCGACCACGGTCGACAACACCGGCGGGCCTGGCGGCATTTCCACTACTTTTATATTGGCACCATATTGCTTGCCGATATGATCTATGTCAGGGCGCATTCTCAACGCAATACCATGCGACTGTTGCTGGCGATGGGTTTTATCGACCAACACGATGCGTATGTCACCCACATAAGCCCCCTGCCGCAAATAGTAATGTCGCACCAGACCATTAAAATCCATAGGCGAGGCCAAGCCGACATAAGTCTGATAACTACTGACTTCGTTTACCGTAGCCAGATAGTGTCCCAACGCTGCCGCAACTTCGTCAGTGGCTTCCAGGGATGAGCCGCGCGGCATGTCAATCACCAGTTGCAATTCGTTTTTGTTATCAAACGGCAATAGCTTTAAAGGCACAACACGGGTGACTGCCATTAACGTGGATAATAAAAAGGCGACGAATACCGCCAATAAAAACCATAGCGCTTTGGATTTGTTGTTAAGCAAGGGTGCCATGATGGCTTGATAAACTTTAAAGCCGCGCGTTTCCTGCAAGCTGAACTCTGGCCCGTGATCTTTACCGTAATCGCCTTTTAGCAATTTATAACTGGCCCAGGGCGTTACAGTAAACGCAATTAACAAGGACATCAGCATCGCAATCGGCACGTTGAAAGCCATCGGTGCCATATAAGGCCCCATCATGCCGGTGATGAAAAACATCGGCACAAACGACATGATCACCGCAAAAGTAGCCAGAATCGTCGGTGGACGGATTTCGTTAACTGCCGTTAGCAAGGCTTGTAACGGCGGTTCTTTACGCATCTTGTAATGGCGATGAATGTTTTCCACATCAACAATCGGGTCGTCGACCAGCAAACCCAGCGACAAAATCAGCGCAAACAGCGTCACCCGGTTAATGGTGTAACCAAAAATCAGATCGCATAACAAGGTAATCGCAAAGGTCATCGGCACCGCCAGCGAGACGATCAAAGACTCTTTAAAGCCCAAGGATAAAGCCAACAACACAACGATGGTCAAAATGGCGATGGATAAATGCATCACCAATTCGTTGACCTTGTGATCGGCGGTTTCGCCGTAGTTACGGGTGACGGTGATCAGTACATCATCGGGAATCAAGCTGCCATGCAATTTCTCGGTCAGCTCCAATACCTGTTCAGCAACGCCGACTGCATTGCTACCCCGGCGTTTGGCAATCGCGATGGTAGCCATTTGCCGTTCTTCGCCCACTGCTGGTAACTTTTCGCCGACGGGCCCGACAATTTTCATCTGTTCAACGCCGGGACCAAAACCGACGCGGGTGTAGTAATCGGTGTCTTTTGGGCCATCGACAATCTCCGCCACATCGCGCAAATGCACCAAACGACCAGCGGCACTTTTTAATACCGTCGCCCCAACCTGCTCGACAGTTTGATATTCCGGCCCGGCTTCTAACAGAATTTCGCGGTTATTTTGATTCAGATGGCCAGTTTGCAAATTAACATTGCTTTGCGCCAGCGCCTGTTGCAATTCCAACAAACTAATCCCCACAGCCTGACATTTAGCCGGATCGGGATGTACCGAAATTTGCCGGGGTGCCGCGCCGAGTACCGAACTGTTGCCGACATCGTCGATGGCGCGCAAACGCTCGATCAGTTCTTCGGCAATGCGTCGCACCGCCATGATGTCTGCATTAGCTTTCGGCATGGACAAACTCAGCAGCAAAATCGGCACATCGTCGATTTCGACCGGCTTGACCACCCAGTCGCTAACGCCAGCCGGAATAATATCCAGGTTGGCCTGCAGTTTGTCGCGGGTTTTGATCAAGCTGTCTTCGATGCTCTCGCCGACTCGATAACGCACCGTCACCATAGATTCGCCGGGGCGTGACGCTGAATAGACGTATTCCACCCCCTGAATTTGCTTTAACAGCACTTCCAAAGGCGTGGTGACGCGCTTTTCCACTTCTTCTGCTGTCGCTCCGGGATAATGCACAAACACATCCATTACCGGCACGATGATTTGCGGGTCTTCCTCGCGCGCGGTCAACACCAGCGCCGCAGCACCGGCCAGCAGCGAAATCAGTAAAAACAATAGCGACAGATGCGAGGTAGTAAACAGCCTGACTATCGCTACCGTCAGACTGTCTTTTTGCGTCTCGGCTGGTTTCATGGCATCTTTCATTGCAGCAATCCACCATTACTCACTATGGTTTCGCCTTCATGCAAACCCGACAAGACTTCTAGTTGCTCGCCATATTGTTTGCCGGTGCGAATATGCCGCATCGTCAGTCGCTGGCCCTCAACTACTTTGACAGCTTGTAACTGACCGTAGCGCACCACCGCCGCCGCAGGAATCATTAAGCTTTGTTGCGCAGTTTCGCAGCCCAATTCCAGCCAGCCAAACTGACCGTGCTGTAAACCGTCGATTTTAGGTAACTTGACTTTAATGGCTTGCGTGCGGGTTTGGGAATCAATTTCCGGCGCAATTTCGTCAACTGTGCCAATCACGCCTTGCTGCAGCGTATCGAAACGCACTTTTACCGCCATATTCAATTTAATCGAAGCGGCACAATGGCTGGCGATTGCGGCTTCCAGGCGCAAATCATCGGGTTTATGCAAGGTGACAATCGGTTGATTGGGTAAACCCATATCGCCCGGCTCTTGCAAACGTTCGCTTACCACCGCGTCAAACGGCGCGTACAGCACGTTTTCGCCTAACATCACCTTATTTTGCTGCGCGGCACTGGCGGCTTGATTGGCCATAGCTCGTGCGGCCTGGGCTTGGGCGATCACAGCCTCGTAATTTTGCCGGGTGGCGGCTTGTTTTTCGTAAAGTCCGATCATGCGTTTTTCTTCGGCATTGGCTTGATTGGCTTGCGCTTGCGCCGCCGTCTGCGCGGCACTGGCGGCATTATATGCCGCGCGCAAATCACGATCATCCAGCCGGACAATCACCTCGCCCTTTTTCACGCTGTCGCCGGGATGCACGGTTATTTCCAGAATCCGCGCGTTTAATTTTGGTGCTATTTTTGCGGCTATCCGCGATTTGACCAGGCCTTGCCAAGACAGGTTATTGTCTGCGCTTTGTTTGCCGACTTTTAAGGTTTCAGCACCCTTGGGTAAGCCAGATTCGCTGGCTGCCGTGTTACCGGGTTCGGTTTTTTTATCCCCACCCACTAGGCCTAGGGCAAATAAAATTACCAGCAACAACGCCGTTATGGCTGCGGCCGGCATTAGCCATTTCGGCAGTTGTGCGCCTGAAGTATATTCGGTCATCTTGACTCCTTTATTGCCAAAAACCAGTGGCTTGTTTGAGTTCTGCTTCGGCCCGCAAGGCATCGAAGCGGGCGGTGATTTGTCGGGTATGGGCTTTATCGCGCGCCACTTCGGCTTCGATATAACGCGTCACCGTCACCACACCGGCTTGGCGCTGTTCATCGACCAAACGCAGAGCCTCTTCGGCGGCTGTTACCGCCACCCCGCTAACTTCGGCGCGACTCAAGGCGTCTTGTAGTTTGATCTGCGCCGATTTAAGCTGGTTTTCGATGCGTAAGCGGGTTTGTCTGGCTAACTCTTGCGCTGCAGTCAGTTCGTGTTCGGTTTTCTTGATTTTTTCTTGCGTCGCAAACCCGGAAAACACATCGACTTCCAGCATCACGCCCGCCGTGACATTATCGCGATTAGTGCTATACGCCAGATCTTTGCTGTCCGAGCCATAGCTAACAAAGGCATCGGCTCTGGGTAAATGCGCGGCCTTGGCAATTTTAAGCTGCTGTTCGGCAATAGCTACGCGCTTCTCGGCAGCTTTTAATTCCGGATGACTGCTGAGCGCCTGATTGAGCAGTTCGTCAAATACCGCCGGTGCAGCCGGTAAGTTGCCTTGCTGAGCAGGGTTGATGACAAAGTTTTCGTTGCTGGATAAGCCCAGCAAGGTTTTTAACATGCTTTGCGCGAGATCGATGGCGTTATGGGCTTGAATTTGCGCATCTTTGGCTTCGGCCAGTTGCACTTCCAGTGACAACACATCGGACTTTAATACAGTGCCGGCATCAAAGCGTATTTTTGATTGCTTCAGTTCGCTTTGCACGGCTGCTATGGAATGCAGACTGACTTCATGCGCCTCCATCGCGGCCAACTCGCCGTAATAGGCGGCAGTAACATTGTTAAGCAACTGATTCCGCGTCGCTGCCTTTTCCAGTTCGGAGGTTTCCACGCCCAGTTCGGCTGCCTGCTGGCGATAGTAATCCTGTCCGCCGCGAAATAGCGCATAGCTGGCGGTGACTTGCGGACGATAGTTATCCACACCGCCGGGATGATTAAAATCGCTGCCGCTAAAACTTAGACGACGCTGGGCAATAATCATCGCAAAAGCCTGCGCTGGATTATCGCTGTGCTGATAAGACAGGCTGGCTTTGATTTGCGGGTAAAAACTGGCCAGCGATTCGCCCAGTTGCGCATTGGCTTGATCGATCCGGGCTTGCATGATGCCAAGTTCGGGATTATTGACCAATGCCGTATCGATGGCTTGCTCCAGGGTATATCTGGGCTGTTCATCGGCCCATACCGGCTTGAGCACCAGCATTAAAACCGACGATACCAGCCAAAAAGATGTTTGTCTCATTGAGTAATCTGCATTTTGTGAGGACGGATAAGGCTGACAGCAGCGTCCAATCTGGCGACGCCGCTGTCAGGGTTGTCTTAGCCTTTAAGACGCATGATACCGAACATTTTCAAAGTCAGTTTTTCATAATAAGGCTCGCTGATACCTTTGCGCACTTTACGCATAAAGTATTTTTCGTATCCAATTTTAGCCAAATGCACCCATTTGCCACTCGATGCCCATTGGACATTACGAGGTGGGATTTGCGGCATCGCCAAAAACGCCACGCCGGAATCGCCAAAGTCGGCCAGACACAGCGCATTCCAGGTACCTTTTTCTTTGGGTTGTTTACCGTCTAGTTCCGCACGAATATTGTGCGCGGTGGCGGTGACCATTGATTCGATCATGTAACCGGTTTTTGGCGTACCCGTCGGCACTGGGGTTTGTTCCAGCGGCGGAATGGCAATACAGACTCCAATTGAATAGACATTTTTAAAGGTCGGGTTACGCTGATGTTCATCCACAATCACAAAACCGCGTGGATTAACCAGTTTATCAATACCCGTCAACGCATCTACGCCTTTAAACGCTGGCAAAATCATGCTGTGTTTGAACGGCAGTTCGTGTTTCTTTTTTTCCTGGCCGTTTTCGTCCACTTCGGTGACATACATCATGCCGGCTTCGACTTTGTCGATTTTGGCATTGCAAATCCAGTTGATGCTTTTATTGCGCAACTCGCTTTCCAACATGCCTTTGGTATCGCCTACACCACCCAAACCCAAATGACCGATATACGGTTCGGAGGTGACATAAGTCATTTTGACTTTGTCACGGATTTTGCGTTGGCGTAGATCGGTTTCGGCGATCAACATATATTCATAAGCCGGGCCAAAACAAGACGCGCCTTGGGCGGCGCCAATGATGATCGGGCCTGGATCTTCGACAAAGCCATTCCAAAACTCGCCGGATTCGCCGGCATGATCGACATGGCAAACCGATTGCGTGTGACCGTCTGGCCCCAATCCAGGCACTTCGTCGAATGCCAATTTAGGACCGGTAGCAATAATCAGAAAATCGTAATCCACTTGCGAGCCATCGGCCAATTCGACTTGATTATTGGCAGGATGAAACCGTGTGACTTTTTGTTGAATAAAACCAATTTTCTTTTTCTTGAACATTGGCGCCAATTCAACCTTGATGTCTTCGGGCTTGCGCCAGTTGACGGCTACCCAAGGGTTGGACGGCACAAAATGAAAGGTCGGGGTATCGGCAATCACCACCACTTCATCTTCCTTGCGGGCGTTTTCTTTCATTTCCAAGGCCATCGGGATACCGCCAATGCCCGCTCCTACGATTACTATTTTTGCCATGAGACTACTCCTGTTTGTTAGATAGATATTTTTTTGCCAATTTGTCTGGCAATTTTGTTTTATGCCCAATTTTTAAAAATCATTGACAGCGGATAGAATCGGGTAAAACCGCTTTTAAACTGTTGGCAGCTAAAAACACTCTGCGGTTATGACAACCTTTCCTGGCTGCGCTGCGACAAACTCTCACAGGATTGATCGATACCGTGGTTATCAATGTCACACACCGATTCCAGCCACATGGCGTTGATGATGGCAAAAGACGCCGCGAAACCGACGCCGAGTATCCAAGCGAAATACCACATGATGTGTCTCCTTAATAAAGTGTGTGACTGTCTTTTAAAACAGTCGCTTCGGTAACGCTGCCCCACATGATTCTGTATACAAAGCGGGTATACAGCAGCACGATCGGCAGAAAGATGATGGTGATCCAAAAGCCCAGCAACAGCGTGGAATGACTGGAAGTACCGTCCCACAGCGTCAAACTTGAGCCTGGATCGGTGGACGAAATCAGCAAAAATGGAAACAAGGCAAAACCCACGCTCAAGGCCACGCCAACCACGCCCAGGCTGCTGGCGATAAAGGCCCCCATTCTTGACTCGCCTTTACCCAACAACCACGCCAAGCCAATGCCGACAAATGCGGCAATCGGTGCCAGCCACATCCAGGGATAGGCCATAAAATGCTGAAACCAAGTCGCGCCTTTGGCGATCACGGTTTTATGCAAAGGGTTGGAGGGTGCATCGGTCGCTGCCATCTGGGTAATTTCAGGGCGGTCGATACCAACAAACACCCAAAGCGTGGTGACCGCCAGGGCGAACAACAGCATAGGCCCCAAGGCAGTTACGACAGTCACGGCACGCGCATGAATCGCGCCTTCGCTACGCCATTTTAAAAACAGCGCTCCATGAAAAGTCGTCAGCAATAGTCCGGTCACACCGCATAGCAAGGCAAACGGGCTTAACAAGGCCCAGAACGAACCTTCATAAAACGAGCGCAGATCCTGGTCGAAATGAAATGGCAGCCCTAAAATCAAATTGCCTACCAAAACGCCTAGCAAAATCGGCGGCAAGCTACTGCCGATGAACAGACTCCAGTCCCAGCTATTGCGCCAGCGCGGGTCTTCGATCTTGCTGCGGTAATCAAAAGCAGCCGGCCGAAAGAACAGCGAGAACAACACCAGCAACATAGCCACATACAGCCCGGAAAACAGCGTGGCATACACTGCTGGCCAAATCGCGAATATCGCGCCGCCCAGTAATATTAGCCAGGTCTGATTGCCTTCCCAGGTGGCGCCGACAGTATTCATAATCACGCGGCGCTCGACATCGTTTTTACCAATGAACGGCAGCAAGGTGCCGACGCCAAAATCAAAACCTTCGGTTAACGCAAATGCAATACCTACGACACCGATAAATACCCACCAGATCAGGCGGATGGTTTCATAATCAAACATGATGAACTCCTTTTGACGAATGCCTTAAGCGGGTTGTTGTTCAAAACAATAGCGACCGGTATGTAAACTGCTTGGTCCCAGTCGCACGTATTTCAACATCAGATACATCTCGATAATCAGCAGCACGGTATAGAACAGCGCAAAGCCGCCGATGCTGAACCAGAGCTGATCGGCACTGAGACTGGACACGCTCATGTGCGTCGGCAAGATGCCGGAAATAGTCCAGGGCTGTCGGCCAAACTCGGCGACAAACCAGCCGGTTTCGGCAGCAATCCACGGCAAGGGAATACACCACACCGCCATCCGCAACAACCAGCGTTTTTGGTCGGCAACCCGAGTGGCGCAGTAATAGAAAGTCATGGCAAAGATAAACAGCATGGTAAAGCCGCAGGCCACCATAATCCTGAATGTCCAGAACAGCGGCGCGACTTTGGGAACCGTGTCGTTGGCGGCTTTGGCTATGGTCGCGGCATCCGCATCAACCACTTTGTCGGTGTATTTTTTCAGCAATAAGCCATAACCCAAGTCGGCTTTATGCTCGTCAAAGCGCGACTTTATTGTCGGATTTTTATCACCAGCGCGCAGTTTTTGCAGATTGTCATAAGCCACCATGCCACTCTTGATGCGCCCGACACTTTCATCGCGCAAATCTTTCAAGCCTTTTACGTCTTCATCCAGCGAACGGGTGGCGATTAGACCCAACACGTACGGTATCTTGATAGCAAAATCGGTTTTCTCGTTTTCCTGATCCGGGAAGCCGAATACGGTAAAGCTGGCTGGTGCCGGATGGGTTTCCCATTCCGATTCGATGGCCGCCAGTTTAAGCTTTTGGGTTTCGCCTGAGGTGTAGCCGCTTTCGTCGCCAAGAATGATCACCGACAATACCGAGGCCAGACCAAAGGCCGAGGCGATGGAAAACGAACGCCGGGCAAAGCCTAAATCACGCTTGTGCAGCAAGTACCAGGAGCTAATACCCAGCACGAACATCGAACCGGTAACGTATCCCGCCGCCACGGTATGCACAAATTTAACCTGTGCCACCGGGTTGAAAAATATGTCGGCAAAACTCGTCATTTCCATGCGCAGGGTTTCGTAGTTAAACTCGGCACCCACTGGATGCTGCATCCAGCCGTTGGCGATCAGAATCCACAGGGCCGATAAACTGGTGCCGACCGCCAACAGCCAGGTCACTGTCAAATGCTGCACCTTGCTTAAGCGATCCCAACCGAAGAAGAACAAGCCGACGAAAGTCGATTCCAGGAAAAACGCCATCCAGCCTTCCGCTGCCAACAGCGGCCCGAATATGTCGCCAACGTAATGCGAGTAATACGCCCAGTTGGTGCCGAACTGAAACTCCAACGTCAAACCGGTGGTGACGCCCATGGCAAAGTTGATACCAAACAGCTTGCCCCAAAATTTGACCATGTCCTTGTACACTTGTTTGCCGGTCATCACGTAGACCGATTCCATAATGCCGAGAATAAAGGTCATGCCTAAGGTGAGCGGCACGAATAAAAAATGATACAGCGCGGTCAGACCAAACTGCATCCGGGATAGCATGACAATATCGTCACCGAACATGGCGGGACTCCTGGGTTGATTGTGAAGAAATATCGGGGTTACTGGCTTGTACTACGGGTAATGCAAAATGCTCGGCAATATCGGGTTTACTGACCGGTCTGTCCTGCCAGCGAAAAATCAAAAACCATAAGCCAGTCAGCAACAGGATCTTGATCAATAGCGCTACGACTATTTCCCAGCGCAACAGGCTGGGCTTGGGTAAAGCCGACTCCAAAGGAGGTTGATGCATGTTTGGATCTCCTGTTAATAAAAGTCATATAGGCCGGCATAAGCGCCAGCGTTTCTGGCCTACGACTACGGCGACATGCGTTTTAAAGCTATCGGGGTCAAAAGTAGGTTTAGCGCGGTTGCGACTGGGTTTGTGTCGGCATCCCCGACATATGCGTGCCTTTAAGCATCATCAGGCCACGTTGAGCCATCATCACCCCCATCACAATCACCAGAATGCCGGATACGTAAACCATTTGCCGCATGGCGGTAGGCGATAACAGGCTGGCAAACATACCAAAACCCAGTAGCGGCACTAAGGTACCCAAACCAAACATCAGCAAAATCATGCCGCCCTGAACAGGATCGCCGCTGCCCGCTGCCATGACATACATGGCTTGCAGAGGCCCACAGCCCAACAACAATCCGGTTAACAATCCGGTGCGTAATGCGCTACGGCTAGGCTTGTGCAATTCGTCGGCGACAGCCCGGTTGACCGCCTTAGGCATCCGCAGCGTAAAGCGCCTTAAAAACCCAAACACATTGAGCATTTTCAAACCGTAAATCAGTAAAAACACACTAGCGGCCAAAGCTACAGCGCCACGAATTTGCGGGGTAATCGCAATGGCCGCGCCCAGTAAACCGAAGCCCGCACCCAGCGCTGTGTAGGACAAGGTCTTGCCAAAGGCATAACTCAAATGCGCCAACAATTGCCGGGCCTTGGATTTGGCAGGATCGGTATAAGCGACTACAAAGCCGCCGCACATGCCAATGCAGTGAAAGCCGGTGAGAAAACCAATACCCAACAATACGGCATAACTCATCTGCGGCTTGATTTGCTGCATCACCGTCGGCATTTGGCTTTTACCCCAAAACGCTACGCCCCCCACCACAAGCAAAAGCAGTAAAAATAGGGCGACACGTTTCAGACCAGACCAGACGTTGCTGGCTGTTTGCGCTTTTTTGATGCCATATCCCTTGGCGACAATCGCCTGTTCAATCGCGGCCATTTGTACTTTGCTGCTGTCAAATACCAGCTCCACGCTTTGGCGGCTATAACTCGCGTCTACTTGCTCTATCCCTGCAATTTCGCCGAGCGCCTGCTCGATGATGTCCTCACATCCCGCGCAATGCATGCCTTCAATCTCAATTTTTTCCATTTTAGTAGGCATCACTTTTCTCCTAAGTGGTTGATCCGGATAGGCTCGTTTAAAACACGACTGCCCTTGGGGAGATCAGTTTGTCTTTTGCCACCCATCCGGATCGATTCAGTTCTAAGGTTTATTCAACGGAAAAATCACGCATCATGCCCATATCTTCATGCTCCAAATTGTGGCAGTGGTACATGAACAAGCCTTTGAAATCCTGGAACGGCTTGATGATTTTTACCGTTTCGCCCGGCATCACCAACACCGTATCTTTCCAGCCACCTTCGATGAAACCGTCTTTAACCGTGGCGTAATCCCGGTTTTGGCCACCATCGAGATTGCGACTAAGGATTTGAAAGTACTGGCCATGCAAATGGATCGGATGCGCCCTCGCCATCATCATGCCCATGCCACCGCCCCCCATGCCGCCCATTTTATGTCCGCCTTCGGCGCTATCGTCCGCGCCACGGCGCATCCCCATACCCATGCCTTGCCGACCTTCGCCATGCTGCATACCGCCGCCCATACCCATCCCGCCCTGGCCGTGAAAAATCTGCATTAATTGCACGGTGTTGACTGGAATGCGCTCGCTGGGTAGCACGTCGTTGAACGCATACGGCCGACCGTTTAGCTGCATTTTCATCGGCCCTTCGGAAATCTCGATGGGCACTGGCTTGGTAGGATTGGCAGTATCTTTTAGGCTGTAGCGATTGATCTGCGACAAGCGCTTAGGCAAAGCTGGGCTGTCGCTGACTTGCCGGATAACTTTGACGCTGAAAATTGGATAGTCGCTACCGACCGGCAACACGCTACCATGCATACCGCCGCCCATCCGACCGGCCATACCCGGCAGGACACCGGAAAAAGACCGGCTACGCAACACAAGCTGAGAGCCGACTTTTCGGCCGCTGAAATCCGCCCAAACATCCAGCCGCTCGCCGGGGGCTAACATCACGTAAGGTTTATCGATGGGGGTTTCCAGCAAGCCGCCATCGGTACCGATGACGGTGACAGGCGAATTGTCGTCCCAGGCCAGTTTGTAAATGCGCGCCGTTGAGCCGTTGAGGACGCGGAACCTATAAGCTCGACTGGCTACCTCGAGCTGAAAATCGGGGCGACCGTTGACCAAAATGCGGTCGCCGTAAAAACCCATCATTCGGTCACGCATATGACCGGCGTAGATCAGTTGGTTGTTGGCATTGAACAAGCGATCTTGAATCACGATCGGCACTTCGTACTCACCGCCAGGCAGTTCCAGACGACGCTCTTCGGCATCATTCACCAGTATCGCCCCCGCCAGACCGTGATAAACCTGTTTGGCGGTGGTGTTGTGGGGATGCGGATGATAAATATTCATGCTGGCGCGGTTAAGCATTTCAAACTCGTAGACAAAAGTCTGACCCTTGTCGATCACATACTGCGGATGGCCGTCAACGTCGGCAGGCACGTGCAGACCATGCCAGTGGGTGATGCTTGGCTCATCGAGTTGGTTATGCAGATTAATGCGGATTTTTTGGCCGGTTTCAAAGCGCAATACCGGGCCGAGATAAGAGCCCGGCAACTCGCTTAAGGTATTGGCCGGGCCTTTAATCAGTTTGGCGACGTACTGCTGTACTTGAGTGGCTTGCCCCGGCAAAATCGATACCGCCGACGGCTTGCAGACCAGATCTATTTCCACATCGGCATGAAAACCTGGCGAGGCTTTTCTTGGCGGCAGGTGCGGCATATCGCCCATGCCAGACATCGCTTGTACCCAGGCTGGCATCCCTGCATAAGCCAGTATTCCGGCACCGGTTTGCGCAAAAAAGCGCCGACGCGAAGGGTTGATTGAGTGTTTCATAAATGTTCCCCCGACCTTAAAAGGTTCTTGTACTAATCAGCCGTTACCAGACGGCGGTTTGCCTATCAAACGTGTTGATATGGCCAGCAATAAAACAGCGACCGAAATCCATAAAATACCCATGTCGGCCTGATGGTGTGCTTGCACATCGGCAATCAGCAAGCGGGCCAAAGCGGTTATGGCGATATAAATCAGGCAACGCACCGGCATGGCGTTGGTTTTAAAATAAATCCCCACCATCGCCCCCAGTTCCAGGTAAATAAATAACAACAGGATGTCGCCGATGGTGGCGTGGCCTTGTATCATCATGCCGGCATAGGCAATAACCCCAGACCAGACCACGCTGGCGCCGATGACAAATAAAGCCAGATAGTGAAATACCTCGATAAGCAGATTGCCGATAGTATCGACCCGGTGTTTCCAGGCCTGATGCAAAGTTTCAAAATGTTCGGCGTTCATGTTAGTGTCCATCTATTGGCAAACGCGGCGTCAGCACCACTGGCTTAACCTTGTGAATCCAGCGCCCTATGCGGATTACAACCAAAGCGAGCAATAATCCGAGTACTGCCAGCCCCGAGCTTCTGACGTCAGTCAGCCAAACAGCACTAACAGTCAGTAGTTTTTCATTCACCGATTGCGACAACACATAGACAGCTACCAGAATCACCATAATCCCAAAGGCTTTGCGTAAGGCTGCCGGCTTAATGTAACCGGAAAGCCAGGCCCCGACTGCACTACCCAAAATAGCGCCAGCAGTGACCAAGCCGGTTAATTGCCAATCCAAACCCACGTGCTGGCTATAACCAGCCAAGCCCGCCAAGGCGTTCATTGCAATGATCAGCAATGAAGTACCCACCGCGCCTTGCATGGGCAAACCAACCAGTAAAGTCAAGGCAGGCACGATCAAAAATCCGCCACCTACTCCGACCATGCCGGTCAAGCCGCCGACAAAAAATCCGTCGAACAACACCCGAATAAAAGGCACCCGCAGGGGACAAATCCTTAAGGCTTGGCCGTGTCCCGCCGACTCAGTCTCAGCGGGCTTAGCGCGCAGCATCAAAAAACCGGTGGTCAGACTGACCAAACCAAACAGTGCCATCAATAAGTCAGCGGAAAAATGTCCGGCTAGCCGTCCGCCGCCAACCGCGCCCAGCATGCCAGCCAAACCAAAAAACATGCCGCTCTTCCAGCACACCGAGCCTCGCCGGGCATGTGAAATCAAAGCCATCAGGCTGGAGACACCGACCACCACGAACGAAGTAACAATCGCGACTTTCGGCTCGACGTGCAGCAGATATACCAGCATCGGCACGGTCAGAATCGAACCGCCACCGCCAAGCAAGCCTAATAAAAGCCCGATGATTATCGCCAAGCCTAAAGTCAAGTACATGTCCAAGCCCCTCGCCTATTCCACAACCAGTCCGCAGGACTGATTGGCCGGCAAGGCTTGATCTATGAAGCGCGGATAATCCAGTTTTAAATCCTGCATGATGGCAATGAACTCATCGCGCGATTTCCCACCGCCCAGCCTGGCATTCTTGGCAATTTCCTGTTTAATCGTCGAAACGGTGTTGCCTTGATAATCGTGTCCTGGATACACCAAGGTGTCGTGTTGCAATGTAAATAGCTTGCTAGTGATGTTGTCGTAAAGTTGGCCGGCATCGCCTTGTTGAAAATCAGTACGGCCGCAGCCATTGATCAAAAGTGCGTCACCGGTAAATACCCGATCCGCCATCACATAACTGACACAGCCATTGGTATGACCCGGCGTATGCCGCACCACAAACTCCATATCGCCCACTTGCAACAACACACCGTCGGTGACTAACAAATCAGCGCACATCGCACCCGCATCGCGGTGCACTACGCTTTTACTACCGAGCTTTTCGCGCAGCAAGCCGGACCCGGTGACATGGTCGGCGTGGACGTGGGTTTCAAAGGTGTAAATCAAAGTTAAATTAAATGCCTGCAACAGTTGGAAATAGTCGTTTATTTCCGAAGCAACCGGATCGATTAACACGGCACGACGAGTACGCTCACAAGCTAATAAATAGCTATAGGTAGATGTTTCGGGTTCAAAAAGTTGACGAAAAATCATAACGGTACTCCAAATAGTTTGTTTTTTAGCATTAACTAATAAACTTATATCAATTATAGTGCCAACTTACGAAACTGCTGTAAGTCGCTAAATTCGAGACATGGAATAGTGCTTGGACGCCGACTAATGTATCATTTTGAAACACTGAATCATTTGTGCTACGCTTGCAACACATATGAAACAACCCTTTTTTTGCCATGAGTCAATCTTCACCCTTTTTCAATCGCTGGCTTAGCCAGATCGGCCCGGATCAAGTGATTGCCATATTGACCGATCTAATAGGTAGCGGCGCGGTATTTGCTGTTGACGCCGAAGGTAATGTGCTGTTCTGGAGTAAAGGGGCAGAGAAACTATTCGGCCTACCGTCAGAATCTATTTTGGGTAAACCTTGCGCCAAAACGCTGGGTTGCGATGAGGGACAGGATCCATGCGGCCTAGCCGATCTGGGTGTCATCACAGCGCAAATAGTGCAGCCCAAACACGTCAACGGACAGCGCGTAAGCTGCTACCGCACCGCGCGCGCCTTCTTTGATGCCCAGGGCAAATTTGCCGGTGCGCTGGAATTTCTGCAACCGCAAGCCGCGACTGAAACCGCGATTGGCAAACAGGGAAACAGTGAAAGTTTTCATGGTATTTTGTCCGGTGACCCGGCCATGCTGCAGGCCATCAAAATTATTCGCAACGTCGCAGAAACAGAAGCAACGGTGCTAATCCGCGGCGAATCGGGTACAGGCAAGGAGTTGGTCGCGCACGCCTTGCATCTGGAAAGCCCGCGTCATCAACAACCTTTTTTGGCGATCAACTGCGCGGCGCTTTCACCTAGCCTCTTGGAAAGCGAGCTTTTCGGTCACGTCAAAGGCGCGTTTACCGGCGCAATTCGCCAGCATGACGGGGTATTTAAACGTGCGCATGGCGGCACACTGTTTCTGGATGAAGTCGCTGAATTACCCTTGGAATTGCAAGCCAAACTGCTGCGGGTCTTGCAAGAACAAAGCTTTATCCCGGTGGGTGGTGACGCGGCGGTTAAAGTGGATGTGCGCATTATCGCTGCCACACACCGTTCGCTCCGCGAAGAAGTTAAAGCCGGGCGATTTAGGGAAGACTTGATGTATCGCTTACGCGTGGTGCCAGTGTTTCTGCCCCCATTACGCGAACGCCGACTGGACGTAAACTTATTACTCTGGCACAACATCAATCTGCATAATTTGCATGGCCGCCGCCATGTTGACAGCATCGCGCCGGACGCCATGCGCCGTTTGCTGGATTACAACTGGCCCGGCAATGTCAGGGAATTGATCAACGTAATCGAGTACGCCTTCGCTGTAGGCCGGGGAAACGAATTATGTCTGGATGATTTACCGCCGGAATTTCGCGAATCTAAACTCACGGTTGCCGACGAACAAGCTACGCCCGTCAAACACAAAAAATATCAAAACGAAGCCGATGCCATCCGCGAAGCTTTGCGAATCACCAGCGGCAATTTAGAGGCTGCGGCAAATTACGCCGGCATGAGTCGCGCCACATTCTGGCGCAAGCGAAAAAAATATAAAATTGACACCTGATAGCTGCCTGCTTACCCAAAAATTTCAGTACTTAGGGACTTTATAAGCGGCACAGATCCTTATGCCGCTAAATCAATGCCTATGGTTTAATATTTAACACTAATGCCCACAAAGGCTGAGCGCCCCATACCCGCGACATTTCTGCCCCAAGGCACCGTAACATTGGCTGGTCCGGTAGGGTTCATGCCAAATCTATCACCCAGATAGGCGCCGCCGAGCGGCTGGTAATACTGCTTATCCAGCACGTTATCTAAGCCGACATCCACGCGCACCTTACCCCATTCGTAGCCGGTGCGGGCATTCAGAAGGAGATAAGAAGGTGTCTGGGTTTCGTTTCGTATCGCTTGCACATCGTCTTTGCTATCGACAAATTGCATTTCAATAGCGCTTTGCCAGTTGCTTAAACGGTGATCCAGACTGAGTTTCATATTGAAAGGCCTCATGTGATAAAGATTGCCGCCATCCATTCGCTCCCCGCGCACGTAGCTCATTGTGGTGTGCGTGGCAAATTCGCCGACGGTTTTGTCTTTGTATAGCCGAGTGCGGCCAGAAACATCGAAACCCCAAAGGCGAGCGTCGTGATTGGCATATTGCAGGTAAACAAAGCTGTTAGTTGCCGTTTGAGGTGCAACCTTGCAGCCACTGGCAAGTGACGTCGACGGACTTTGGCAACGATCCGCATCGATAAAGTTATTTACATAAGTAAAGTAGGGGGTCGCGTTAATCTCCCAAAGATTGTTCTTTGCTTCGTGAAATGCTGCGGTCAAACTGACGGTATGGGCGGTTTCTTCGGTTAAATCCATATTGCCCACATAACCGTTGCCATCACCGTGCCATCCGATCATGGCCATATCCATATTACGTGCGCCCCACACGTAGCGCTCGTAAAGATTAGGTGCACGGTTTTTCCGGGCGTAGCCTAATTCATATTGACTCATGTCGTTGGGCGTAAATTGAACCAACGCGGTGACATCGAAGGTATCGTTGCTACGCTGATGATCGCGCGCATTAAAAGCATTTGCTGCATTCAAAGCCACTTGAGCACCAGCAGCCCCACCGCCACCTAGCAGATTAGGGTTATAAGGCTGAACATTGCCCGTGTCAGTGCTAATGTGATCGTAACGTAGCCCCAACAAACTCTTCCATCGAGAATTCCAGCGCGCTTCCCACTCGCCGAAGAAACCAACCCGCTCGCGTTCCCCGTCATGAATGTTGATGTAGTTTTCTGGAGCCATCATCCAGTATGCGCTGTTAGGCATAGGCGAATTGGCACCCGGATTTATTACCGCTGCCGTATTGGTGTGTACCGCTGGCCAGTAATCGTTTAGTTTATTAGCATGATACTCATTACCTACTCTGAAAGTATCTCGTTTGGAAAAGGGAATTTCAGCCATGATTTTGTAACCTAGGTTACGGCCACGTGTTTCCATCGGCTAAAGTGGACCCCACTGTCCAGACAAATTATTACTCAGTTTAAGATAGAGCCCTGTTCATACTCCAGCTGAATGGCGCTGTCCCCATTTTTCTACACAAGAACTGACGCTTCCGTCGC
>CAIOHN010000368.1 GCA_903858105.1 uncultured Pseudomonadota bacterium
CATGCTGAAAGATTATTGCACCGTCAATCATCATCCGATTGCTTGCGATGCTACGCCATTTGAAATTCCGGGTATAGCCGACATTCGCATCTACGCTCACGCCTTAAAAAGCAAAGCGCCGCCCTATTCGCCGCATCGGCATGATCCGCATAACGGCGACAACATCGGCGTAATCGTTGAACAAATTTCCACCGGCAAAAAGCTTTATTATTCGCCAGGTCTGGGCGAGATCGAGCCGCATGTATTGCAAGCCATGCTGGATGTCGATTGCTTAATGGTAGACGGCACTTTTTGGACTGACGATGAAATGGTGGTCCGCAATATCAGTAAAAAACATGCCCGTGAAATCGGCCATCTGCCGCAATCTGGTCCCGGCGGCATGATAGAAGTACTAAACGGCGTAGCCAATGCCCGCAAGATTTTGATTCACATCAACAACACCAATCCGATTCTGGACGAAGATTCGCCAGAGCGTAAAACCCTGGATGCCGCGGGCATCGAAGTGGCTTACGACGGTTTGGAAATTGACTTATAAGGTATCCCCATGAGCTGTTGTGATAATAAAGCCTGGTCGCGCGAAGAATTTGAAGCCCAATTGCGCGGCATGGAAAAGTACTACCACATTCATCATCCGATGCATGTGCTGATGAACGAAGGCAAGCTGACCAAGCCGCAATTACAAGGTTGGGTCGCCAATCGCTTTTATTATCAAGTGATGATTCCGATCAAGGACGCCAATATCATGGCCAACTGCCCTGATCGGGAAACCCGCGCCAAATGGGTACAGCGCATCCTGGACCACGACGGCCATCCCGGCGATCCGGGCGGCATCGAGGCCTGGATACGCTTGGGTATTGCCGTGGGCTTAAGCCGCGAAGAAATCACGTCCCTGGAACATGTGCTGCCCGGCGTACGCTTTGCGGTGGACGCTTACGTCAATTTCGCCCGCCGAGCGGAATGGCATGAAGCGGCCAGTTCGTCGCTGACGGAACTTTTTGCGCCTAAAATTCATCAACAACGTCTGGATAACTGGCCCGACGTTTATCCTTGGGTGGAACAGGAAGGTTATATTTATTTCAAAAAACGCCTGACCGAAGCCCGCCGCGACGTGGAACACGGCCTGGAACTGACTTTGGATTGGTACAAAACCCGCGAACAACAAGATCGTATGCTGCAAATCCTGAAATTTAAGCTGGATGTCTTGTGGAGCATGGCCGATGCCATGTATCTGGCTTATGTCACTGATATGCCGCCGTATTTTAATATCGAGCAATAGTATGCAAACCGCCGAACAACTTCGCTTTAGCGCCGCCGATTTTTTGGTTTGGGAGGAATCTCAAACCGAAAAGCATGAGTTTGTCGCTGGCGAAGTGTTTGCGATGACCGGGGCGCGGCAAGATCATGTTTTGGTGTCGGGCAACATCTTCGCTGCGTTGAAACAGCGTCTTCGCGGCACCCCATGTCGCGCCTATGTTGCCGACATGAAACTGCGCGTCGAAACCGCCGACGCATTTTTTTATCCCGATGCGATGGTGTCATGCCACCCGGATGACCGGCAAGCGAAACAATTTCTGTCGCACCCGACGCTAATCGTCGAAGTGCTGTCAGAATCCACCGCCGACTACGACCGCGGCGGTAAGTTTGTTGCCTACCGCAAACTCGAATCGCTCAAGGAATACTTGATCATCGACATCGAGGCGCGCCGGGTAGAATGTTTTCGCCGTACCGATGACAACGACTGGCTACTGCACGATTATGTCGGCGAAGTCGATTGCCATCTGCACAGCCTCGACTTTAGCCTGCCGCTGGCGGAGATTTTTGAAGATATTGATCCGGCCTGACACGCGGCCGCTTGCCTAAACTACGGAACCACATGACCATCAACCCCGATCAACTTATCCAATTCTCGCCACTGCACCGCCTGCAATGGGAAGAGGCCCAGCAAAAATACGTGATTCTCTATCCTGAAGGCATGGTGGAGTTAAACCAAAGCTCGGCGGAAATTCTTAAGCTGTGCGACGGCAGTCGTCTGTTAAGCCAGATCGTCAGCGAATTGGAAGAAAAATTCGCCACCTCAGGCCTGACTAACGACATCACCAACTTTCTGAATGTGGCAGCGCAAAATGGCTGGATCCAACAAAATTAACATCACCCCGCCGCGCTGGTTACTGGCGGAACTGAGCTATAAATGCCCATTGCAATGCCCGTATTGCTCTAATCCGCTGGATTACGCCAAATATCCCGATGAACTAAGCACCGACGACTGGAAACGGGTGCTAAGCCAGGCGCGGAAGATGGGTGCGGTGCAGTTAGGCTTTTCCGGCGGCGAGCCATTAACCCGGCAGGATTTGTCTGAATTGGTACGCCATGCGCGTGAGCTGGGTTATTACTCCAACCTGATCACCTCCGGCTACGGTTTAACTGAAGACAGGATCATCGAGCTGAAACAGGCCGGCCTAGATCACATTCAGATCAGCATCCAAGCCAGTACGCAGGAACTTAACGATCATCTGGCTGGCACCGAGACTTATCAGCGCAAGCAGGACGTTGCCCACCTGATTAAAAAACACGGTTATCCGATGGTGTTGTGTGTGGTTATCCATCGCGAAAACATTCACCAGATGCCACAAATTCTGGAAATGGCAGAAAACCTGGGCGCGGATTATCTGGAACTGGCCAACACCCAATACTACGGTTGGGCGCATTTAAACCGGGACGCCCTGTTACCGACCCGCGAACAGTTTATCGAAGCCGAAAAAATCGCCCAGGCCTTCAAGGAAAAAGTCGCCGGCAAAATGAAGATTTATTATGTGGTGCCGGATTTTCACGAAGACCGGCCCAAAGCCTGCATGAACGGCTGGGGCACCACCTTTTTAACCATCGCCCCGGACGGCACGGCTTTGCCTTGTCACTCTGCACGGGAATTGCCAGGACTGGACTGCCCCAACGTCAAGGATTTTAGTATCGAAGAAATTTGGAACGAATCCAAAACCTTTAATTTCTTCCGCGGCACCGAATGGATGCAAGAGCCTTGTCGCAGCTGTGACGAGAAATTAAAAGACTTTGGCGGTTGTCGCTGTCAGGCGTTTTTGTTTAATGGCGATATGTACAGTACAGACCCGGTGTGCAGCAAGTCACCTGAAAGACACCGGATAGATGCCGCAATCGCCTCAGCGCGAGAGTCGGCTTTATCTGGCGATGCAAAACCGCTGGTATTTCGCAATAGCAAAAACTCCAAGCAATTTTAAGAGCTGTCGCTTTTGGGCTGGCTTGTATCAGCCCAAAAGCTTTATTTTACCGAGCTACGCGACAATCTCTACCGCCTCGGCTTGCCCAACATCCTGAAACTGCATCTTGTGTAATTTGGCGTAAGCACCATCTTGCGCTAACAATTGCTGATGCGAGCCTTTCTCGATAATCTGGCCTTTATCCATCACCAAAATCACATCCGCACCCTCAATGGTGGATAGTCTGTGCGCCACTACCAAGGTAGTGCGGCCTTGCATCACCCGATTTAAAGCCGCCTGGATATAGCGCTCCGATTCGGTGTCCAAAGCCGAAGTCGCCTCGTCCAGAATCAGAATCGGCGCGTCTTTTAACAAGGCTCGCGCCAGGGCCAAACGCTGCCGCTGGCCACCGGATAGCTTAACGCCGTTCTCGCCAATCTCGGTATCCAGACCATGCGCCATGTTGCCGATAAAATCCATTGCGTAGGCATCGGTAGCGGCTTGCTCGATGTGTTCGCGACTCGCGCCCTGCAAAGTGCCATAGGCGATATTGTTGGCAACAGTGGTATTAAATAAAGTAACGTTTTGGGTAACCAAGGCAATTTGTCGGCGTAAGCTTTCCAGCGTGTAACGCTTTAGCTCCACACCATCGATTAAAATCTGGCCTTGCGCGTAATCGTAAAAACGCGGCAACAAATTGATCATGGTACTTTTGCCGCCGCCGGAAGCACCGACCAAAGCCACGGTCTGGCCTGGCTCGATTGTCAGATTGATATTGTTTAAGGCGGGCGTTTCGCTGCCAGGGTAGCTAAAACTCAGGTTTTTGAACTCTATTCGGCCTTTGCTGCGACTAGCTTGATAATCGCCGCTATCCACTTCCACCGGCTCATCCAATACTTCAAACAAGGACTCGGCAGCGGCGATGCCGCGCAAAATCTCCGCATTGGCGTCGCTCAGTTGTCGGATCGGCTTGGGCAACAGAAAAGCGGCGGTAAAAAAGCCGACAAATTCGCCTGCGCTGGAGGTTTTCATAATCATCAAAGCCAGATACATCATGCCGGCCAAGGCAAAAGAAATCAGCAACTGCATCAGCGGGTTATTCAAGGACACCGTCATGATCAACTTGCGATATTGCTTGCGATTTTCGAGACTGCAATCTTTAAACCGCTGTCTTTCGTAGTTTTCGCCGCCAAAGCTTTTGACAATACGATTACTGGCCACCATCTCCGAGGTGATATGCGTCAGATCGCCGACGGTATCCTGCATGTTTCGGCTCAAGCGCTTCAAGCGACCGCCCACATACTTCACCATCACGGCAACCACAGGCATGATGACTAAAAATACCAGCGACAACTGCCAGTTGGTGTGAATCAGATACGCTAACAAACCCACTGCAGTGAAGCCTTCGCGTACCAACGCTCTTACCGAATCCGTGGTAGCCCGCGTTACTTCTCCGATGTTATTGGTGATGCGGGAGATCATATAGCCGCTGTTATTGCTATCAAAATACTGCACCGACAGCCGGGTATAATGATTAAAAATATCGCAGCGCAACTTATGAATGACGTTGCCGGACATGCGGGCAAGATAGTAATTACCTAAAAACGCACCGACGCCGCGCGCAAAAAACAACACCACAAACAACAAGGGCAGATACTCGATATTGGATCGGTCTGCACTGCCGAAGCTGTCGATAATGCGCTGGATGATCATAACTACCGCAGGTTCGGTCGCGGCATAAATTGCAAAGCCAATGGCGCTGATAATAAACATCCGCCAATACGGCAGCACAAAACGCATCAAGCGTTTATAGACTTGGCCGTCTGTCATGGTTTTGCCTGAATTCTGTAACGTGCTCAATACTGTTTACCTTTAAAATACACGGTTATTGCTTATTCTTGGTCCGACCGAAATGCCAGCCTACCAGCCGATCAATATACAACCTAAACGGATTTTGGTGATAACCCTGCGTTATCTTGGCGATACCTTATTGGTCACGCCTTTGCTCAGTTCACTGCAGCAAGCCTATCCAGATGCTGAGATCGACGTATTGCTGCCTTCCAGCAATACCGCAATGCTGGAAGGCAATCCTGACATTAATCACTTGATTACAGTACCCGCTAAAATCAAGGCCATCGAATTTTGCAAACTGCTATTTAGCCTGTACAAGCGCTACGACCTGGCAATTTCCACCCAAGCCGGCGACCGGCCAAGCTTGATCGCCATTACCGCCGGTAAAGCCAGTATCGGCTTTGTACCCGACGACAACGCCAAAGCCTGGTGGAAAAAATTGTTGCTGACGCGCAGTTTGGTATTCAGCAGCGATTATGGTCACGCGGTACTGGAAAACTTACGCTTTTGCCAACTGTTAAACATCAAACCTTGCTACCGTTTAACAGCGCCCAGCGCAACGACCCCGTTAGCATCTTTACCAATGCAACCCTATGTTGTATTGCATATTATGCCGCAATGGCGCTTCAAACAGTGGCATAGCGAAGGCTGGCGGCAATTGATAGCGTTTTTGACTGCACAGGGTTATGGCATTGTACTGACCGGCAGCGGCCAAGCTGCCGAATTACAAGCCTTACAAGACTTAAACCTGCCCACAGATGTGATCAACCTCGCCGGCCAACTATCCTTGGCGCAACTTAGCGAATTGATCGGTAAAGCGGCGTTTTTCCTCGGCCCGGATACCGGCATCACCCATTTGGCAGCCGCAACCGGCACCCTGACCTTTGCCTTGTTCGGCCCAACTGATCCGGCAAAATGGGCGCCTTGGCCGGTTGGTTATCAGAGTGACAAACCACCCTTCGCCTCGCGGGGGTCTGGGTTGGTCAACAATGTTTATTTGATTCAGGGGCAAACCAAAGAAACTTGCCTGCCCTGTCAGCTAGAGGGCTGTAACAGACACAGAAACAGCCATAGCCAATGCCTTGATGATTTGACTGCTGACCGGGTGATTGAATTCATCAGCGATACCATCGACTATACTCAGCCTGGTATATCAGGCTAGCTAGCGGCGAAAACAGAGATGCTATTTTCGGCAAAACCACCGATAATCCTCGGCCTTTATAAGTTCAAGTCCGTTTGCAAAGCCGACATCCGGCGTCGCGGTAATATTCCGGCAAAAAGCCGGGATTAAAATAGACAGTAGCCCACAATAACGCACTAGAATAATGAC
>CAIOHN010000369.1 GCA_903858105.1 uncultured Pseudomonadota bacterium
GATCTGTATAGCCAAATTTTTTTTCATGCTTTTGTCTTAAAACTTTGCTTATATATTGGCTCTAAATAAGTTTTGCAGCAGTCAAGCCAGGGCTTATACGGATTTGCAAATCGCCTTTAGGCACCTTACAATACAAGTGACATAAGTGCTTTTTTGTGCTGCACCGATAGCCTCGACCACCCTAAATTGGCGCTGGGTTGTCGGCCTTGTAGATCATTCTTGGTATGGAAAATGGCCGTTTACGTGGCTAAGTTAATTTGGAGTTTTAGATGAAATCACAAGCAATTAAACGAGTCGGCGCAGCTTCTGCGTTTGCATTGTCGGCACTTTGCCTAAGCCCATCGGCTAATGCCTCACTCTATACTTTTACCCAAACAGGCTTTTCTGGCGGAGGCGTTATTAAGGGTAGTTTTGAGGGCGAGGATCTAAATCACGATGGTCAGATTGCCTACATATTCGATTTACTACCTTCACCGGATGCCACCGACACTGGGACTGGCGCTGACGAGGTCACCAGCTTTTCATTTTCTTTTTCCGGCGACAGCGTCATCCAAAGTTTTTCGCATGGCTTTAACGAATTACAAGGACTGGTATACGATGTTGGCACCAGATTTTTAGGCGATGGAACGGGGTCGTCCATTACCGATACCCTTGAAGGCTTAATAAGCGATTCGCAAACACCTGCTACTAATACTGGAAATTTTCAGTATTCAAGTGGACTGGCAATTACGGGAACCTTTGGTGCCAGCGTAACTAATAAAGACAGCGGAGCAATATCCTCCACCTCTGCATTGATCGCTGTTACTTCCCACGAACCCCCCAAAGTTGTGCCAGTTCCAGCAGCATTTAGCCTGTTTGCATCAGGGCTTTTCGGGCTGGGTTTGTTCCGACGCAAAAAAGCTATCTAAGCCAAACCCTTAAAACAAAAAGGCTTGCGTTGCTGCAAGCCTTTTTTTATGCTCAGCTGCTTGCAAAAAGCCTACTGTATTAAAAACTCGGAGAAAAACACATCCCTAAAGCCATCGCTGTTTTGCGATTTAGTCAGCAAATCAGTGATCAATTGTTTGGTTTTTACCCGCAAGCCTTCGCGCTGCTCCATGCTTTGCAAATCGGCGCTATTCATACCGCTTAACAGCATAATCATCTCGTGACGCAATAAGGGCATATGTTTTTTGACTTTTTCAACGTGCTCGGCACCTTCAACCAATAGCTGCACGTTCAACATCAGGTATTTTTTGGGCTCTGCCAGATTAACCGTGAACTTTGGCTTCATTTCCACGTATTCGATAACCGGCCCCGCGCTTTCGTCGGCTTTTTTCTCGCCGGAATTGGCCCACGCCATAACAGGCAACATCATTAAACTAATCAACAAAATAAATGTTCGCACAGTTTCCTCATATAATGTGATGGCTAAACTAAAAGTATATTCCATTTTTCACAGTTAACACCATGAAACCACACCCTATCGGCCCGGTCATGATCGACATTGAGGCTTACAGCCTCACGGCGCTGGACAAAGAAAAAATTGCTCACCCCAATACCGGCGCCTTAATCCTGTTCGCCAGAAATTATGATAACCCGCAGCAAGTCGCCGAGTTGATCAAAGCCATTCGCGCCGCGCGTAACGGCGACATTTTGATCGCTGTCGATCAGGAAGGTGGTCGCGTGCAGCGCTTTCAAAACGGCTTTACCCGCTTGCCGGCCGCCGCGCTTTACGCTGAACAACCTGACTTGGCCGAAGCCGCCGGCTGGCTGATGGCCACTGAATTGCTGGCTGCCGGGGTGGATTTTAGCTTTGCGCCGGTATTGGATGTCGATTGCGGAGTCAGCGAAATCATTGGCAATCGTTCATTTTCCCGCGATGCAGAACTGGCCGGTCAATTGGCAGGTGCTTTTCGGCAAGGCATGCGCAGTGCCGGCATGGCTGCGACGGGTAAACATTTCCCTGGGCACGGCGCTGTCGCGCTGGATTCGCATCTGACCTTACCCATAGACGAACGCGACCTTGACAGCATTCGCCAGCAAGATTTACTGCCATTCAAACAACTGATAGCCGACGGTCTGGAAGCCATAATGCCAGCCCATGTGGTATATCCGCAGGTAGACAAATACCCCGCAGGATTTTCGCAAATTTGGTTGCAAACTATTCTGCGCGGCGAGTTAGGCTTTGATGGCGCGATTTTTAGCGACGATCTGAGCATGGCCGGTGCCGCAGCCATCGGCGATTTTACCGAGCGTGCCGGTCTGGCCCAACAAGCCGGCTGCGATATGCTGCTGGTTTGCAATAATGGCAGCGCCGCCGAACGGGTATTGGACGATCTGCCGATTCGCCAAAATAGCAAACGCGAGCAACGCCTGCAAGCCATGCGCGGCAACTGCCTGCTCGATAGCGATGCCTTGGCCAATAATGAACAATGGCAGACCCTTTCCAAACAAATCTCTGACTTTTATGAATCTCATGCTTGAAGAAATCAACATCGTCCAACAACAGGCCTTGCTGTTACATTCCGCTGATGAAGTGGAAGCGGCGCTGGACAGCATGGCTGCTGCAATCACTGCCAAATTAAGCAATAGCAACCCCTTGGTGCTGTGCGTGATTAACGGCGGCATCATCGCAACCGGCAAATTACTTCCACGCTTGGACTTCCCGCTAAACCTGGATAGTGTCCATGCCAGTCGGTATCGCAATGCCACCTCGGGCAGCGATATTCACTGGCTGTTCAAACCCACGACCCCGCTAAGCGGTCGCACGGTGCTGGTAGTTGACGATATTCTCGACGAAGGCCTTACCCTGCACGCCATTGTTGATTATTGCCGGGAACAAGGTGCGGCGGCTGTCTACACCGCAGCGCTTTTTGATAAACAATTGGGCGTCGTTAAGCCGATTGTGGCCGATTTTGTGGGCTTAAGCGTCGCTAACCAATATCTGTTCGGCTACGGCATGGATTACAAAGGCTATCTGAGAAATGCACCAGGCGTGTATGCCTGCAAGGACGTGTTATGACATTGGCGATTATCGGCGGCACCGGCTTAACTCAAATCGAAGACTTGACCATTATCGGTCAGGAACGCGTATCAACCCCATTCGGCGAGCCCTCTGCGCCGTTTTTGATCGGCGAACTGAGCGGCAAAAAACTGATATTTCTTGCCAGACACGGTAATCCGCATTGCATTCCACCGCATAAAATCAACTACCGCGCCAACATCTGGGGCTTGAAGCAACTGGGCGTTACCGAGATTATCGGCGTGGCGGCTGTCGGTGGTATCGGTGCCGAGATGGGGCCGGCAAAAATAGCCATTCCTGACCAACTCATCGATTATAGTTATGGCAGAGAACACACGTTTTTTGCCGACGATCTGCAACACGTTACCCATATCGACTTTACCGAGCCTTACTCGCCGTCATTACGCCAACGGATTATCCAGGCGGCGCAACAGGCGCAAATCGACATTGCCAGCCAAGGCACTTACGGTTGCACCCAAGGCCCACGCTTGGAAACAATCGCCGAAATCAAACGCATGGCTAACGATGGCTGCGATTTGGTGGGCATGACCGGTATGCCGGAAGCCGCACTGGCGCGTGAACAGGAACTGGCTTATGCCAATATATCGGTAGTGGCCAATTGGGCAGCCGGGATAGTCGAGGGTGAGATTACCATGGCAGAAATCGAAAAAAATCTGCATGTCGGCATGGCTAACGCGATTGCCTTACTGAAAGCGACGGCATTATTTAGCGAAACCTAAACGGAAACGGAAACGGATTTTGATCGAACACGGGTGTCCGACCAAAATCCGCAAGTTGGGAAAAGCCTGATGCTTTTCCCGAGTGGCAAACCCTTATTTTTTCGCCCCACCGCTGTGAAGTACGTCATTGCGGTACGCTGAGTTGGCTGAGTCTTCTGCGATATTTTTCGCGGCAGTCGCATATTTATCGTGTTCGGCATTTTTTACTGCAAGCACTGCACCGGCAGCCAATACGACAGCAATAATGATATACAGCCAGAAATTGTCTTTTTCTTGTACTTCACTCATTTTGTACCTTCCTTATGTGGTTAGTGGTGGTGCTGAAAAAATTTTCAACGGGGCAAAAGGTAACAAACAGCTGCCTAATTTTTTTGATATACATCAATTATTTTAAGGTTATTAAAATTCATGCCTAACTCTCGCCGCTTGTTCCTGAAGCACTCGGGCATTTTAGCCATTGGCACTTTGCTGGCCGGTAAACCGGCAATCAATTGGGCAGAACGGCTAGGAGAATATTTTGCTAACGATAGTTTTGCCCGTATCTATGCCCAGCTAGTCACTAACCAAACGGTTATAGACAGCAAGGAAATTGAATTAAGTCTGCCGGCGATAGCAGAAGATGGTGCAGTGGTGCCGGTCACTGTCAGCAGCGAGTTGAACAATATTCAACGCATCTATCTAATCGCCGACAAAAACCCAACACCTTTATTGATTGAATTTGAATTGACCGCAGGCGTTTTGGCTTTTATTACTGCCCGGGTCAAATTGGCTGAATCCTGCAATGTAATCTTACTTGCCAAGACCGATGATCAATTGCTGCGTATCAGCCGTTGGGTCAAGGTAGTGCACGGCGGCTGCGGGACGGGTTGATGGCAAGCAGCATAAAAATCAGAAGCCAGCGCCGGGAAAACTATACCGAGATTAAATTGCTGATCACGCATCCGATGGAGAATGGCCGCAATCGCGATGCCGCCGACCAGTTGATTCCGGCGCATTTTATCGAGCAGTTAGTGATAAGGCTCAACGATCAGATTGTGATCGCCAGCAATATGGCGGGTAGTATTTCGAAAAATCCGTTTTTTACCTTTAGATTAAAAACAGCAAACAGCGGCGATAAAATCAGCGCCACCTGGACTGACAATCGTCAGCTTAGTGATAGCGTTGAGCATCTGCTTGATTAAACCGGATCTAGCGACAAATAAACTCGGCAGTCTGGTTCCGGGCACTGACGATCTGAAATGTGAGCGGCGCTGTCGCAAATTCCTGCTGCAACTTGGCTAGCAGTTCTGCTGCGCGTTGTGGATTGGCTACCGCACAAAAACCGGTGGGCCCCCAAGAAGTTTGACCCAGCGCTACAGCGCCTTGCGCGGCCAAACTCGCCATCGCCGCGGCCACATCCGGACTGGTAAACACCCCGCCCTGCACCGGCGCAAAATGCTCTCCCACCGCCTGTTGCAGCAAGGTAATCACCTCGCCAAATTTATCAAGATCCTGCTCGGCCAGCGCTGGCAAAGCCTGCATCAACAGCAAATAGCACAAACGCTCCGCCTGGCTTTGAGGGAACGCCGGTAATTGTTGAAAAGCACTGACTTCCTGCTCGCCATGCAAGCCTTGCCCGCGCTGATCAAACACCAAAATAAACCGCCAATCTTCAGGTACTGACATCTGTGCGATCATGGGTGGGGTTTTGGTATCTGGGCCACGGCCACCATCGACCACCAAGCCGCCTTTTTCAAAAATACCAATGCCAATGCCGGAACGCGCACCGCGATCAGACAGTTGCGCAATATCCCGCACCGACAAACCCAAACCATAAAATGCATTCAAGGCTGCGCCCACCGCCAGCGCCATTTGGGTACCGGAGCCGAGGCCTATGTGTTCTGGAATAGCTGTCGCGATGCTGATGTTTAATTGCTCGGGCACGTCCAGCAAGGTGCAAAACTGGCGGATACATTTTAAAGCGCGCGCCGCACAGGGCCCGCTGACCTGCAGACTATCGGCGGCAGAAATCGTCAATTGGGTATTGATTTCGTTCAGCGCCAAGCCGATGCTGCCAAAATGCCTGCCCAGCGCCCCGCTCAAATCGATAAACCCCATATGTAACCGAGCCGGAGCAATTACCGTCACCTTGTCGTACTGCGCTTTCACCACCAGGATTCCATCAGATAAAAATGAGCTGGCATTATAGCGGATGATCCTGACTGGCTGAGATAAAATCGGCCACTTGCTGCAGATCGTCCAGCAGATAGGTCGCATGCTCAGCAGCCCAGGTATCAACCGGCTTAAATGAGGGCACAAACACGCACGGCGCACCGGCAGCGACAGCCGCACGGATGCCTACCGGCGAGTCTTCCAGCACCAGACATTGTTGAATCGGACAAGCCAAATCAACAGCGGCCCGCAAAAAAATATCCGGCGCCGGTTTAGCTGCGGTCACCATATCGGCAGCTACAATGCACGAAAAAGCCTGCGACAAACCGGCCCATTGCAAGCACTGTTGCGCGGCAGACAGCGGGCTATTGGTTGCCAGACAATATGGCAAATCGCGTTGCGCCAGCACGTCCATTAGCGCAAAAAAGCCGGGCTTTACTGCTATGCCGTTTTCTTGAACATAGGCCGCCCAATAGTCCGCACTCAGTTGCTGAAAACGTCGGATGTCAAAGCCACCACCGAAACAATCCAACAAACTTGCGCTCACAGTTTTCCCGGAGCAGCCCGATAAGTCCGCCCAAAATCCGGGCTCAACCGCAAAACCCAGCGCGGCAACCGCCTGCTGCCAGGCCAACACATAGGTGGGCTCGCTATCCAGCACCAAGCCGTCCATGTCACAGATCACCGCCTTAAATCGGCAAGCCATCAGCGGATGACCTGAATAAATTCGCCGATGGCTTCGCGGTTAGAACCGACCACAATCCGTTGAATGCCATCCTGATCAACCTCCAATTGCCCGGCCACCCTCACCCATTCCCCGGTTTTGGCCTGCCCGCAGTAGGTAGCGGTATAACAAACCACGCACTCAATGTGTGGATGTTTAAGCGAAAACCGGGCGGGATAATCAAAACCAAACTCGTCCCCGCACACCTCGGCCTCGATACTCACAAAACCCAGTTTGCGATAGCTGCGCGGCGTATCGTCGGGATCGAGCAGTTTCAGAGATAAATCGAATTTACGCTGGTTGATCATGGCTTTATTGTATTTGCGCTGTTCATGCCAGATGTATTCATCCAAAGCAAAGTCGCAAGCCCTGCGTTGATAAGCCTCCAGCCAGTCGGCCTGATTTAGTTGCTGGCAACGGTCTTCTGCGATCAAGGCTTGCACAATATGCCGCGCGCGATGAAACTGATTGCGCTCATAGCAGACCAAATCAATATCCGATGCATGGTTTTGCATACCCACCAACAAGGAACCCGTGACGCCAAATTGCGTCAGCGCCAGGCCTTGAGCGCTTAATAGCGCGCATAACCGCTGCAAATCAAGCTGCACTGCATCGGCGGGTGCGGCGTTGAGTAACTGCTGCAAGACTTGTTTGGGCTGATAATGCCTGACGATATGAGCGACCGGCACGGCATGCAAAGCAGCGTCGATAACCGCTGAATAATATTGGTACTGCGGATAATGTTGATCAAGAAACTGGTTGGCTTGCTCAGTAACAACCTTACGCCAAACCCCGTCCAGACACAGATAGCGCAGAAAACACAAGACCTTACCTGCTTCCAGCCCATCCACTACCACTGCGAAAATCAAACCTTCCGGTGTTTCTATAAAATCTTTGGCTTGATACACGAATTAATTGATTTCCACCCGATTACGACCATTTTGCTTGGCCAAATACAAAGCCGTATCAGCAGCACGCACTAAATCTGCGGCGTTCTGGTACTGGCCAACATAGGTCGCCACCCCCACACTTAAAGTAATCATTTGCTGCTGCTTTTCACCGTATAGGATATTTTTCTGAATGACACTGTCGCGTATTTTTTCGGCCAGGGCTCGAGCCTCCTGCAACGGGGTGTTTGGCAATATTGCGACGAACTCCTCACCCCCATAGCGGCAGATCAAATCGCTGGTGCGCTCCAGTTTTTCTTTGATGATTTTCGCCACCTCCGCCAGACAGACATCGCCTTGCTGATGCCCCAGCGTATCGTTATAGGTTTTAAAAAAATCAATGTCGCACATCAACAAAGATAAAGGCGATTTATTGCGCCGGGATAGGGCAAATTGCATGGTCAGATTACTATCGAAATGTCGGCGATTGCCCAAACCGGTCCATTGATCGCTTAATGACAGGCGCTCCAGATCTTGATTGGCGATTTGCAATTCCAACTGCGCTTGTTTCAATTTTTTGCGCATGTGATAAATGCGTTCCATGGCTATCACGGTGTTACGCAAGCGCACTGGATTTAGCGGTTTAGGCAAATAAGCATCACCTCCCGCCAGGATACCATTTTCAAATGAGCGATCATCGTCGTGCATGGTCAGGAAAATAATCGGAAACCATTCGTGTTTCTTTAGCGCCCGGATGGCTTTGGTCGCCTCAAAACCACTCATTTGCGGCATTTCAACGTCCATTAAAATTAGATCTACATCGTTATCGGTGACAAACTGCAAAGACTCAACACCATTTGCGGCGTAAGCCACGCAATGCCCCATTTCCTTTAGACATTCCGCAACAAGCCGCCTGATCGTTTTGCTATCATCGACCACCAGTATTTTCATCATATATATGGAGGGGCTAAGTAGGTTTAATAAGCTGCTCGACCAAGTTTAACGTAAAAAGTCCAGCACACAGAAAACAATTGATTAAAGCGTGCCAATCCCCTATCCTCGCCCGCTGGCGTTTCGGCCTTATTACCAACTATCCGTTCGTTCCTCCACACCTTAGGAGAAATCATGAAAATCGGTGTTCCAAAAGAAGTTCACGATGGCGAAAAGCGTGTCGCCACCACCCCAGAAGCTGCGGAAAAAATTATTAAACTGGGCTTTGAAGTCGCAGTAGAAAGCGGTGCTGGCGACCAGGCCAATATATCCGATGCCGCATATCAGGCGGTTGGGGTACAGATCGTGCCGTCCGCAAAAGATTTGTGGGCCAACAGTAACATCATCATGAAAGTTAGAGCGCCTGAGTTTAATCCGCAACTGGCAATTGACGAAGCCGATTTGCTACACGAGGGCCAGCAACTGATCAGCTTTATTTGGCCGGCGCAAAACGACGCTTTGATGCAAAAGCTGTCTAACAAAAAAGCTACGGTGCTAGCCATGGACAGCGTACCCAGAATGTCTCGCGCGCAGAAAATGGATGCCCTCAGTTCGATGGCCAATATCGCTGGCTATCGGGCGATTGTCGAAGCCGCGCAGCATTTTGGACGTTTCTTCACCGGTCAAATCACTGCTGCCGGCAAGATTCCGCCCGCTAAAGTGCTGGTCATCGGTGCAGGTGTGGCTGGTTTGGCGGCGATTGGTGCAGCCAAGAGCATGGGCGCTATCGTCCGGGCTTTTGATACCCGCCCGGAAGTGAAAGAACAAATCGAAAGTATGGACGCCGAATTCCTGATGCTGGATTTTCACGAAGACGGCTCCGGCAGCGGCGGTTACGCCAAAACCATGTCCAAAGAATTTATCGAAGCGGAAATGGCTTTGTTTGCGCAACAGGCCAAGGAAGTGGACATTATCATCACCACCGCCTTAATCCCCGGCAAACCAGCTCCGGAGCTGATTACCGCCGAGATGGTCGCCTCGATGAAACCCGGCAGCGTTATCGTCGATCTGGCTGCGGAGCAAGGCGGTAACTGCGCCTTGACCGAGAAAAATCAGGTAGTCGTCAAACACGACGTCACTATCATCGGCTACACCAACCTGCCCAGCCGCCTGGCAAATCAGTCCAGCCAATTGTATGCGACCAATTTGCGGCATTTGCTGACCGATCTGACCCCAGGCAAAGACGGCATCACCGTGGTTAACATGGAAGATGAAGTGATACGCGGCGCCACCGTCATCAAAGAAGGCAATATCACCTGGCCACCACCACCGCCCAAACTTTCTGCGGCACCCAAACCTGTCGTCGCAGTTGCAGCAACTACTGCTAGCGAAACTAAATCACTGTTGCCAGAACCGGTTAAACAATGGCTACCCATCCTGTTGGCGGGCTTGGCCTTATTTGGGGTTGGCGCGGTAGCACCCACCTCGTTTTTATCGCATTTTACCGTGTTCGTGTTGGCCTGCTTTGTCGGTTATCAGGTGATATGGAATGTGTCGGCGTCCTTGCATACGCCATTAATGAGCGTGACCAACGCCATCAGCGGCATTATTGTTATAGGTGCCTTGGTACAAGTTTCGTCGCCTACCTCGATTGTCAGCATTTTGTCTGCGCTGGCCATCCTGATAGCGTCCATCAACATTGCCGGCGGCTTTTTGGTCACGCGCCGCATGCTAGAAATGTTCAGAAAATAAGGAGAGCTACATGTCAAACGGTCTAGTTACAATGGCGTACATTGCAGCCTCGATTCTATTCATCCTCAGTCTTAGCGGCCTAAGCCGTCAGGAAACCTCGCGGCGCGGCAATTATTACGGCATGACCGGTATGGCGATTGCCATTGTTGCCACCGTGTTCGGCGGCAGCGTCACCGCCTATGTGTTACTCACCATTGCCTTGCTGATTGGCGGTTTTATCGGCGCTCGTGCCGCCGCTAAAGTGGAAATGACGCAAATGCCGGAACTGGTGGCATTGATGCACAGCCTGGTCGGTATGGCCGCCGTGCTGGTGGGTTTTGCCAACTTTATGGATCACTCCAACACCCTGGTAGGTGGGGAAAAAACCATCCACGAATTGGAGATTTATATCGGCATTTTCATCGGTGCCGTCACCTTTTCCGGTTCGGTCATCGCCTTTGGCAAACTATGTGGTCGCATCAGCGGCAAACCGGTGTTATTGCCGGCCAGACATTGGTTCAATCTGGCCTTGTTCGTTGCCACTTTTATTTTAGGTAACCGTTTTCTCGCCGGCACTGAAACGGGCGCTGGGCTGATCCCATTGTTGCTGATGACCGTCATCGCTTTGGTATTTGGCGTCCACATGGTAATGGCTATCGGCGGTGCCGATATGCCGGTGGTAGTCTCGATGTTAAATAGCTATTCAGGTTGGGCAGCGGCGGCGACCGGCTTTATGCTGAGCAATGATTTGTTGATTGTTACCGGCGCCCTGGTCGGCAGCAGCGGGGCGATTCTGAGCTATATCATGTGTCGGGCCATGAATCGGCACTTTCTCAGCGTGATCGCCGGCGGCTTTGGCAGCGCGGGTGGTGAAGCGGCGGAAGTGGTCGGTGATGTGCAACCGATTGATGTGGATGAAACCGCGCAATTACTGCGCGACTCCAAAGACATCGTCATCATTCCCGGCTATGGCATGGCGGTGGCTCAAGCTCAGCATACCGTCAACGAGATCACCAAATACCTCACCAGCCACGGCAAGAAAGTCCGCTTTGCCATCCATCCGGTCGCTGGCCGGATGCCTGGCCACATGAATGTGCTGTTGGCAGAAGCCAAAGTGCCGTATGACATTGTGTTTGAAATGGATGAAATCAACGAAGATTTCCCACATGTCGACGTCTCCATCGTCATCGGCGCCAATGACATCGTCAACCCATCGGCATTAGACGATCCAAACAGCCCTATCGCCGGCATGCCGGTGCTGGAATGCTGGAAAAGCGGCACTACCATTGTGTTAAAACGCAGTATGGCATCGGGTTATGCCGGGGTGGGCAATCCGTTGTTCGTGCATGAAAATACCCGCATGCTGTTCGGCGATGCCAACGATACATTGCAAGCCTTGTTAAAAGCCTTGCAAAGCTAAAACCTCTGCATAAATCTACAGTTACTGGCAGCGTCCTTACCGAACACCTGC
>CAIOHN010000370.1 GCA_903858105.1 uncultured Pseudomonadota bacterium
CACCGGCTACCCCGACGTTGGTTTGCGCCTTGACGCCACCACCGCGCGCCAGTTGCCGTGGGACGACCATCGCTGGCTGATTCTGGAGTTGGCGGTGAACATGCCGGAACAGGAGCCGCAGGTCGGGCAGGCCGAGCGTTCCACTTCTGCCAAATCGCTATCGGAGACGTTGCTGTCGGCAGCCATCACCATCGCGTCGATCAAATCCAGTTTTTTGAATCCGATAGTTTGATCCGGATTGGTCAGCCGGACTTTGCCAGCCTCCATCGGGCCGCCTGAGACAAAGATCACCGGGATATTGATACGCATTGCCGCCATCAACATGCCGGGGGTGATTTTGTCGCAATTGGAAATGCAGACCAGCGCATCGGCGCAGTGCGCATTCACCATATATTCGACGCTATCGGCGATCAAATCGCGGCTGGGCAAGCTGTACAACATGCCGTCGTGGCCCATGGCGATGCCGTCGTCTACCGCGATGGTGTTGAATTCTTTCGCTACGCCACCAGCTTGTTCAATCTCCCAAGCCACTAGCTGCCCCAGATCTTTTAAATGCACATGGCCAGGGACGAACTGGGTAAAAGAGTTGGCAATAGCGATGATCGGCTTATTGAAGTCGCCTTCTTTCATGCCGGTGGCACGCCACAATGCGCGTGCACCTGCCATGTTGCGGCCTTGAGTGGTGGTATGAGAGCGATATACAGGCATGGTAATTCCAGCTAAAAGCAAAATACGACAGTCTTAAACTGCCATAAGTGGAAGGGCGTTATCAAGCACAGACCGAGTCTGCGCTTAAATGGTTTGAAAATTAAAAACTGTCCCAGCCGCTGGAGCGGCGACGCCAGCTAAGTTTGGGCAGAATAAAGCCCAGTAATACACCGAAGAAGGCCAGGCCGCCACCGTATAAAAACCAATCCTGGTTGGTATTGTCTGTCAGCGCCTGATTTTCGCGTTTCAATTGCTGCAGTTCGCGCTCAACGGCGATTACACGCTCCTGCAATTGGTCACGTTGCTGCTTGAGCTGGATAGCGTTGGCGGCGGTTTGTTGCAATTCGCTAAAGTCAGCACTTAATTTGTCGCGTTCCTTGCCAATTTCCAGGCTGTTGGCTTGCGAGCTTTTCAAGAGTTTGTTCTCTTCCTGTAAAGCTTCAAGTTTTTTGCTGACCGTTTCCAGTTGGGTGCGAGCGCTGGGTTCGCCAGTCAGATAGCGGCTAAGGATAAAACCTTCGGCACCGTTACTGGTTTGGATATAGGTGTAGCCGTTCTCGGTACTTTCCTGCAATACACTCACCTGAATGCCGTTTTCCAGCATTTTGACGATCTTCGTCCGCTCGCTTTCGCCGCTACGTAACGGTACCTCTACTTTGTCGGTGACATAAGCAGTTCTTGCCGCAGCAAGTGGGCTAATCAGCAGGCAGGCAAAAATGTAGGCAAAAGTTTTTTTCACAGTATCACTCTTCATTCGGCTTAAATAAAGCCGGGATTCTAGCGAAATTATCGACAGATGAGAAATTCCAGTAGTGCTTTTTGGGCATGCAGACGATTTTCGGCCTCTGGAAAGATCACGCTTTGTGGGCCGTCGATGACCTCAGCTGTGACTTCTTCGCCACGATGTGCGGGCAGACAATGCATGAATAAGGCGTCGGCTTTGGCGGCAGCCATGGTTTTGGCGCTGACTTGAAAGTCTTTGAACACAAACTCGCGTTTTTTCTGTTCCTCTTCCTGCCCCATGCTGGCCCAAACATCGGTTACCACTAAATCGGCGTGTTGAGCGGCTTGTTCCGGGGTGCTAAAAAATGCCACCCGATGTCCGGCAGCATCGACGATGCTTTGTTGCGGGCGGTAATCGACAGGGCAGGCGATGTTTAATTTAAAATCAAACTGGCGCGCCGCGTTGATGTAGGAATGGCACATATTATTGCCGTCGCCGATCCAGGCTACGGTTTTACCGGCGATGTCGCCACGGTGCTCAAAATAGGTCTGCATGTCGGCCAGCAATTGACAAGGATGCAGTAAGTCAGTCAAACCATTGATGACCGGTACTTTGGAGTGCTGGGCAAACGTGGTGACGGTTTCGTGCTTATCGGTACGCAGCATGATGCAATCCACCATGCTGGAGATCACTTTAGCGCTGTCTTCCAGGGGTTCGCCGCGGCCCAACTGGGTGTCGCGTGGCGACAGAAATAAGGCGCTGCCACCGAATTGCGCCATGCCGGCCTCAAACGATATGCGTGTGCGGGTCGAGGATTTTTCAAAAATCATCGCCAGCACTTTACCTTTCATGGGTTGAAAATCAGGATCGCGATGATTTTTAAGTTGGATGGCCCGCAAAATCAGGCTGCGCAATTCGGCGCTGGACAGATCCAATAAACTGATGAAGTGTCTGGGTTGCATGTGTGACTACCTGCTGAATTCCTGAATGAGCGCCGACAAAAGCTCTGTCAGCGTGGCGATTTGGGTGTCGTCGATGATGAGCGGCGGCAGTAAACGAATGGTGTTGTCGGCGGTGACGTTGATCAACACGCCTTTTTCCAGGGCTTGGCCGACCAGTGCGCCACAGGCTTTGTCGAGTTCGATGCCTATCATCAAACCTTTATGGCGAATGTTGATTACATGCGGGTTGCCAGCTAGTGTCTCGCTAAACAACTGACAAATCTTCTGGCCTTTGCTGTGCGCGGTAGTGATCAGGTCGCTGTTGGTCAAGGTTTGCAGTACAGCCAGTGCCGCGCTACAAGCCAACGGGTTGCCGCCAAAGGTCGAGCCGTGATTACCGGCTGTCAAAACCTCTGCAGCTTTACCGCGGGCCAGACAGGCGCCGATGGGTACGCCATTGCCCAATGCTTTGGCCATGGTGCAAACGTCAGGCAATAAATTGTTATGTTGAAACGCCAGAAACTGCCCGGTACGTCCTGCGCCGGTTTGGATTTCGTCCAGCATCATCAGCAAATTATGCTGGTCGCACAGCGCGCGAATTTTATTTAAATAGTCGTCAGCCGGGATATTAACCCCGCCTTCGCCTTGTACCGGTTCAACCAAAATGGCGACGATATTCGGGTCTGCGGCGATGGCTGCTTCGATGGCTGGAATATCGTTATAAGGCACATGAGTAAAACCAGCCAACAAAGGCAAGAAGCCCTGCTTGATTTTCGGGTTGCCGGTGGCGCTGAGCGTTGCCATGGTGCGGCCGTGGAAGCTTTTTTCCATGGTCAGCACAACAGGCTCTTCTATGCCTTGCTGATGGCCGTATTTGCGAGCGATTTTTAGGGCGGCTTCATTGGCTTCGGCGCCGGAGTTGCCAAAAAACACATTATCCATGCCGCTTAATTCAATCAAACGATCAGCCAATTGCGCCTGCAAAGCCACGCCGTACAGGTTTGAAGTATGCAGCAAGGTTTTGCTTTGCTTGCATAGCGCTTCGTGCACCGCCGGATGCGCATGCCCAAGGTTGCACACCGCAATGCCAGCGACCGCGTCGAGGTAACGACGGCCATCGGTATCCCACAGCCAAACGCCTTCACCGCGTTCAAAAGTGACCGACTGGCGGGCGTAAGTGGGCATGATGTGGCTGGTCATTTTGCTAAGGCTCTGAAAGTGTTTTGAAAAACGCTATTCGCTCGAAAAAAGCGCGCGATTATATTTTTTTAGTCTGGTGGATGCAATAAATAGTTTTGCGGAAATGATGTGCGGTAAGACTGGCGGTAGCGCGCCGTTGGCGAAATCGTCAAGCAGCAGTGTAACCCCTGTGGTGTGCAATGCCAACCAGCATTACCGCAAGTAGGTGGCGACTATTTTCTACAATGACAGTGTTTGATTGCTACTGCCTCTGGACAGTGCTTGCCGGGTTTAGCTATTCTCGCTGTTTACTTGTTTGATTCTGCAGGAGGCGATATGTCGATTACCCCAGTTTTATTTCCAGATTTAATTCAAGCCGTTATTGCTAGCATCGAAGCGCATGCGGACGAAGTTACCGAGCTGGATCAAGCCATTGGCGACGGCGATCATGTGTTTAATTTGCAACGCGGTTTACAGGCTTTACGCGATCATGCTGCCGAAATTGCGCAGTTGGATTGGCATGCGGCGTGGCAGAAAATTGGCATGACAGTCATGGCGGCAGTCGGCGGAGCATCGGGTTCTTTATACGCCACGTTGTTTATCAGTCTGGCGAAAAACACACCCGCACAAGCTGTCGATACGCTAGGATTTGCTGAGGCATTTTTATTGGGTGTGGAAGCGGTCAAGCAGCGTGGCAAAGCGGAGGTTGGCGAAAAAACCATGTTGGATGTGCTGGTGCCAGTGGCTCAGGCATTGCGGGATGCTGCGGCATCTGCCAAGCCGCGCACTGAATTATTGGAGCATATCTGCCATGTAGCGGAGACCGGTGTTGAAGCAACCCGAGATATGCTGGCGACCAAAGGCCGAGCGTCGTTTTTAGGCGAGCGCAGCAAAGGGCATATCGATGCCGGTGCCAAAACTGCCCAGCTGATGATAGTTGCGATTGCGGAGGTATTAAATACAGCCGACGAGTAGGGGGTTAAATACAGTCCTACTCGCCGCTTGGCTTAGCAACCCCAGCGCAGCGCAGCGGTATTGACTGGCGCATCCCACAGTTGCAACATTTCTGCATCCAATACTGTCAGCGTTAACGAACAGCCGGCCATATCCAGTGAGGTTGTGAAATTACCCACCAGTGAGCGCTGAATATCTAAGCCGCGCTTATTAAAAAATTGCCAGGCTAGTTCGTAAATTGAATGTAGCTCGATCAGTGGTGTGGCACCAAAGCCATTGACGTGCAGCAATACCGCCTGGCCGGCGGCGGGTTTTAGTTCGTCGAAAATATGTCCGGACAATTGCTCGACAATTTCGCTGGCACTAAGCAGTTTTACTGTCTCGCGACCACGTTCGCCGTGGATACCCACGCCCATTTCGATTTCATCGTCGGCAATGGCAAAGGTTGGATGGCCCAATGCTGGCACAGTGCAACTGCTTAAGGCCACGCCCATGGAGGCGGTGGCTTGATTGACGCGTTCGCCAAGGGCTTTGCAAATTGCTAAATCCGCGCCATTTTCAGCGGCTGCGCCGACGATTTTCTCGACTATCGCGGTGCCGGCGACGCCGCGGCGGCCAATGCTGTGGTCTTTAGGTAAGGAAATGTCATCATTAATCAGGACGCTGGCGTTGCTGATCGCCAGCATCTCGGCGGCCATTTCAAAATTCATCACATCGCCAGCGTAATTTTTCACGATAAACAGCACACCAGCGCCACCGTCCACGGCTTCTGCCGCCGCCAGCATCTGGTCGGGGGTTGGTGAAGTAAAAATCTGGCCAGGGCAGGCCGCATCCAGCATGCCAACGCCGACAAAGCCGCTGTGCAAGGGTTCGTGGCCGGAGCCGCCACCGGAGATTAAGGCCACTTTGCCGGTTTTGCGGGTATTGCGATACACAAAACGCGGCTCCGGGTTAAATTTGACTATATCGGCGTGGGCTTTGGCAAAACCTTGTAAGCTGGTTTGCAATAAAGTATCGGGGCTGTCGATAAATTTTTTCATAATGCACCTTTTTAAATAAGTTAAGCGGCGCTGTTGCGCAGCATCTTGGTAACGTCGCGAATATCCGGCACGATCCAGTTTGGGCCAAAGTCGGCGGCGGCTACATCTTGTTCGGTGGATACGCCGCTGAGTACCATCAAGCTACGGATGCCGGTGCGCACGGCGCCCAGAATATCGGTATCCAGTCGGTCGCCAATCGCGATGGTATAAGCCGGATCGACGTTCAATGCGCTTAGTGCTTGGCGGTAAATGATGGGTTCCGGCTTGCCGATGATCATTGGTTTTACGCCGGTGGCGGCGGTGAGTGCTGCCAGAATGGCGCCGTTGCCGTGAGTCAAACCGCGTTCGGTCGGCAACGAAACGTCGCCATTGGTGCCAATGAAATGAGCGCCGGCACTTAGATTAAGGGTGGCGGTGGCCAGTTTGTCCCAGCTTATTTCTCTGTCTATGCCGCAAACCACCAGATGTGGGCGGCGATCGGGTTCGGTTTCGTAAAGGCCGGTCAAGCTAAAGCCAAGATCAAGCAGTGGTTGTCTGGCCCCGATGCCGCCGATCACAAAAACCCGGGTTTCTTTGGGATTGTAGCGTTCTGATAAATACAAAGCAGTCGCCATGCCGGAGGTAAGGATTTCTTTTAAGGCGACCGTAACACCCATGTTGGCTAATTTAGTGACATATTGTTCGGCTGTGATGCCGGCATTATTGGTTGCCAAAATAAAAGGCAGTTTTAGTTCGCGCAGCGTTTTAAAAAAATCGCCCATGCCTGCCTGGGCCTGATCGCCGTGCCACAAGACGCCATCCATATCAATAATTAGGGCGCGGATGTTGGTAAAGTCTTGCATATACGGTCTCGGTTATTAGTGCGTTAAAAGATAGCAGCGGCGGGACTTGGATGGGCTATTTTTGGTGAAAATAGCCCAATATTTCAAGCGCGCAAGAATTGCATAAAATGCGCCGGACTGTCCAGCCAGTATGGTGTATTGGCATTAGTTCTTGACTAATAGGGCGTAACCTTGTTTAATGCGCGAATCTTAGCGCCGCCCAGGTAGCTCAGTCGGTAGAGCAGAGGACTGAAAATCCTCGTGTCGACAGTTCGATTCTGTCCCTGGGCACCACAGTTTTAGATCGTATAGCATGCCCAGGTAGCTCAGTCGGTAGAGCAGAGGACTGAAAATCCTCGTGTCGACAGTTCGATTCTGTCCCTGGGCACCATCAATCTTATGTGGTTTTAGATATGAGAGCCCCTTTTTGGGGTTTTTTGTTTTCTGGGCTTCCGAAAAACGAAGTCCATGCGTTGTTGGTCGTTTATGGAAGAGCCTGAGGCTCTTTTTTTTTGTGTTTGAAAAGGCGAGGCATTAATGAAACAGGCTCCTGAACATTTGGTAGATTTGATTGAGCCAATTGTGGAAGGTCTTGGCTATGAGTGCGTGGGGATCGAGTACAACCCGCATCCGACACACGGTATGTTGCGCATCTATATCGATAGCGAAAATGGCATTTTGGTGGACGATTGCACCAAGGTTAGCCATCAACTCAGCGGCGCACTGGATGTCGAAGACCCGATTCAAGGCGAATATCAACTGGAAGTTTCCTCGCCAGGCGCAGATCGACCGTTTTTCAAGCTAAGTCAATTTCAACGTTTTGTGGGAAGTACCGTGCTGGTGAGCTTGTTCAAACCCATCGATAAACGACGCAAAATTACCGGACAGATCCAGGCCGTCGAAGGCGAGACTGTCCTGCTGCAAGATGGCGAGCAACTGTTAAAGGTGCCGTTTCAAGCAATGAGCAAGGCACGTTTGGTGCCGGAATACTTACTCACTAAAGGAGGTCGCAGTGGCAAATAAAGAAATTTTATTAGTGGCAGACGTTTTTGCTAATGAAAAAGAAATAGACAAGGAAATTATCTTTCAGGCCATTGAGTCCGCATTGGAAGCTGCGACCGTCAAACGTTACGAAAATCCTATCAAGGCCCGGGTGTCCATTGATCGCCATACCGGCGCTTATTCGACCTACCGCCGCTGGTTGGTGGTTGATGCTAACCCTGAGGTAAACGGCGATGTTGAGCATCCTGGCTGGCAAGTGCTGTTGGAAGTCGCGCAGTTTGATAATGCCGATATTCAAATCGGCGAGTATGTAGAAGAAGAGATCGAGTCGGTTGATTTTTGCCGGATCGCCGCGCAAACAGCCAAACAGGTTATTATTCAAAAAGTACGCGAAGCTGAGCGTAAGAAAATTGTCGAAGCCTACGAAGACCGGGTCGGTGAATTGGTCACCGGCGTGGTGAAACGTCTGGAAAAAGGCAGCGTCTATCTGGATTTGGGTGGCCACGTTGAAGCCTATATCGCTCGCGAAGACATGATTCCCAAAGAACCAGTGCGCATGGGTGATCGGGTGCGCGGTTATTTGAAAGCCGTGCGTTCAGAGCCACGCGGGCCGCAATTATTTGTCAGTCGTACTGCGCCTGAGCTATTGATTGCCTTGTTCCGTCTGGAAGTGCCTGAAGTGGGCGAAGGGTTGATTGATATTTTGGCAGCCGCGCGTGATCCTGGCTCCAGAGCGAAAATCGCCGTCAGAGCCAATGATCCACGCCTGGATCCAGTCGGTGCATGCGTGGGTATGCGCGGTTCCAGGGTGCAAGCAATCTCCAATGAACTGGCAGGTGAGCGGGTGGATATCATTCTTTGGAATGGTAACGATGCGCAGTTTGTCATCAACGCCATGTCACCGGCAGAAATTCAATCGATTGTGGTCGACGAAGACAAGCACAGCATGGATGTAGCAGTTGCCACCGACAGTTTGTCACAGGCGATAGGCCGCGGCGGTCAAAACGTGCGCTTGGCGACCGAGTTGACCGGCTGGGAGTTGAACATTCAGGATGCGGCGCAAGTCGATAAAAATCATGATGAAGCGGCCGCCAGAGCCAAACAGCAGTTCATGGAACTGTTGGATGTGGATGAGGAAATCGCCAGTGTTTTGGTGGATGTGGGTCTGAATAACATTGAAGAAATCGCCTATATCCCCGTTGACGAAATGATGGAAATCGAAGGCTTCGACGAAGAACTGGTGGAGGCTTTGCGCAGCAGAGCTAAAGATGCACTACTGATTAGTGCAATCGCTTCCGAAGAAAAAATTGAGACCTCTGTGCCTAGCGAGGAATTGCTGGCGTTGGAGGATATGGATGATGAGTTGGCGCATGAAATGGCCGCCAAAGGTATTGCTACCTTAGACGATCTGGCCGAGCAGGCAATCGACGATATTATCGAATTAACCGGTATGACCGAGGAGCGCGCTGGTAAACTAATCATGAAAGCCCGCGAATCTTGGTTCGCAGAGGATAAGGGCTGAGGTAGGAGTACACTATGAACGATAAAACAGTGCAAGAATTGGCAGAGGTTGTTGGTATTCCTCTAGAGCGTTTTTTAGAGCAGTTGAAGGAAGCCGGTTTAACCGCCAGCGCACCCGACGATGTGATTGATGACGAGGAAAAGGTCAAGTTGCTGGCGCATTTGCGTAAGCGCCATGGCAAAACGGATGCGGATCAGGAAGCGGCGGCGCCAAAGCGTATCGTGCTGAAGCGCAGTACCAAAACCGAGCTCAAACAGTCGACCCCCCCAGGCAGCGCAGTAAAGACCGTTAGCGTCGAAGTGCGCAAGCAAAAAACCTATATCAAGCGCAGCGACGCCCAAGGCGGCGATGACGTGAAACAGGCGGAATTGGCTAAACAAGCCTTGGAAGAACAGAAAAGGCAGCAACTTATCGAAGACGAAAAACGCAAGCAGCAGCAAGAGCAAAAAGTTGTTGAGACGGCCGCTGATCAAGCGCCAGTCGCGGTTAGCGAGTCTGAGCAACAAGCGCCAGCAGTTGCGGAAGTAGCTACAGAAGTTGCGCAAGCGCCAGTTGTCACAGAAGTGCCAGCCGAAGCTCCAGTAGTTACCGAAGCTGCCGCAGTCGCTAAGCCGGCGCAGACCGACGAACAGCGTCTGGAAGAAGAAAAGAAACAACGACTGGAAGCCGCAGTCCAGAGAACCGCCGAAAAAGTCAAAAAGAAAGCGGAAGCCAAGCAGCAACAAACCACGTTGCACAAGAAAAAAGCCGAATTCAAGCCTACTCGTGGGCCGACCACCGATGGCGACATCGGCGGTGGCGGCGATGCAGCGCGTCGTGGCGGCAAAGGCAAAAAAGCCAAGCCGGGTTCGCGTAAGGATAAGCCTGAATTTGAAATTGATATTAATCAGGCCAGACATAAGTTTGAAAAACCGATGGCGCCAACGGTCTATGACGTAACCATTCCGGAAACCATCGTGGTATCCGATTTGGCTGCCAAAATGAACATTAAGGCAGCCGAGGTTATCAAGCATCTGATGAAGCTGGGCATCATGTCCACCATCAATCAAACCATCGATCAAGAAACAGCGGTGATTTTGGTTGAAGAGATGGGGCATAAAGCCATCATGCAAAGCGAGGACGACTTCGAGCAGGAAATGCTGGCCGAAGTACAGGGCGAGAGCGACGAGCGTAAGTTTGTATTCAGAGCGCCTATAGTCACCATCATGGGTCACGTCGACCACGGTAAAACCTCCTTACTGGATTACATCCGTAAAACGCGGGTTGCTGCCGGCGAGGCGGGCGGTATTACCCAGCATATCGGTGCTTATCAGGTTAAAACTGATCATGGCGCGGTAACTTTCCTAGATACTCCGGGCCATGCTGCGTTTACCGCGATGCGGGCGCGCGGTGCCGAAGTGACCGATATTGTCATCGTGGTCGTGGCTGCTGATGACGGCGTCATGCCACAAACCAAAGAAGCTATCGAACATGCGCGGGCGGCCAATGTGCCGATTATCGTGGCGTTGAACAAAATCGATAAGCCTGAAGCGAACCCTGATCGGGTGATGCAGGAATTGGCAACTTTGAACGTAGTGCCGGAAGAATGGGGCGGCGATGTGCAGTTCCTGAAGGTGTCTGCTAAAACCGGCGCGGGCATCGATGAGTTGATCGAAGCGCTGATCGTGCAAGCCGAAGTCTTGGAATTGAAAGCGCCTATCGATGGCATCGCCTCCGGTATTTGTATCGAATCGCGTCTGGACAAAGGTCGCGGTGCGGTTGCCACGGTGCTGATTCAAAAAGGTACGCTGAATAAAGGCGAGTTTGTCTTGTGCGGCCACGAATATGGCCGGATTCGGGCCATGTTCGACGAAAACTCACATGCCATTAAAGCCGCCGGACCAAGTTCGCCCGTCGAGATTTTAGGTTTGTCAGGTACGCCGGATGCGGGTGATGAATTCCTGGTAGTGCAGAACGAGCGCATCGCGCGTGAATTGGCGGCGCATAGAGAAGATCGCAAACGATCCAATCGACATGCGGCGCAACACGCTTCCAAATTGGACGACGTCTTCTCGCGGATGTCCGCTGGAGAAACGTCAACCCTTAACGTGGTTATCAAAACCGACGTACAAGGTAGTTTGGAGGCTTTACGCGAATCTTTGGTCAGTTTGTCTACCGACGAAGTGCAAGTTAAATGCATCTTTGGTGGCGTGGGCGGTATCAACGAGGGCGATGCCAATCTGGCAC
>CAIOHN010000371.1 GCA_903858105.1 uncultured Pseudomonadota bacterium
TAATATGTCGTTCGAGCTTAAAACCATCATCCAAAAAGTGTTGATCAGAGTGATGTTTGGCTATGAAAAACCCGGTCGCGGTGACAAGCAATTGATGGCGGCGATAGATCAGATCATGCAGGGCTTGTTTCCGCATATGCTCATGGAAGTTTTAGGCAAAGCCAAGCTTAAGCCACTATTTGTGCTGCGAAACCGACGTATGTCACAGGCTATAGGGCATTTTATAAGTTATGTAGAAAAGGAAATAGACGGCAACAAATCCAAAGACCCCGATAATTATTTGATGAGCATGTTAATCCGGAGTAAAGACAGCGGTACGACTTATGTCATGTCAAAGCAGTTGCTAAAAGACGAGGCGGTTACTTTATTCCTGGCGGGCCAGGACACCACTGTAAATGCTTTGGTATGGTTTTTTTATTTGATAGGCAAGCATCCTGCCGAGCAGCAACGCATTCGCGATGAGATTAATCAGTATGCGGCTGATGCCTTGACGACGGAAAACCTGGAAAAGCTGCTTTACACAAAAGCGGCGCTTTACGAAACGCTAAGACTTTATCCACAGGCTATAGCGCTGGCACGAGATACTACAGAGGCGGTTACCTTGCACGGCCAAAACGTGGCAGCCAATACCTCTATTATCATGAACGTATTTGCTGCGCATCGAGACAGTAAACATTGGCAGCACCCTGACGCGTTTTATCCTGAACATTTTTTAAATAACGCGCTAATTGATAGGCATAAAAATGCATTTCTGCCGTTTGGCGGTGGGATGCATAACTGTATCGGCCGACATTTTGCAGAGTTGGAAATGATGCTGGTTATTACCACGCTAATGCGCGAGTTTGCCTTTAAAACCCAGAAGGACGTCAAGCCGGCGGTCAGCATGACTTTTAAACCGGCGCGAGATGTCATTTTGTCGGTTACGCCTGTTGCTATAGATTAACCCGGCGCAGAATAGGCCCAAACCGGCAAGTTTGATACGTTAGCGTATTGGATGTTAACGATTCCTTATCCAAGGCGGTAAGTGGCAAGCGGGTGGGCAATAATTGGCGAAGCCGGATTGTAGTGTGCTCAGCATGGGCCAAACTTGATACCACAAGGGGCATCGTCAGGCACAAGGGCTGCCTCTACGGAGATGATGTGGTTCGGGTGTTTAAGTTGTTGACTAGATGCATTCCAATCCTCAGTGATGACTATCTCTACGTTCCAGATGGCGCGGTAGGGGCAACCCTTGTGGTTGCCCCTGGACGTGTTGATCACCCTGAGACAGCATGAGTCCTGGCTACAGGCGCGAGAACCTTGGACTGGCACGAGGTCTGGGGCAGGCGCAAGACCACGGGCAGGCACGAGGTCTGCCCCTACTGAGGGTAATGTGGGTTTACGGGCAACCCAAGGTGCCCGTAGTGTGTCCTGCCTGGGCTAAAACTTGTTATCTGAAAAGAGATAGCGGAAGTAGTAACGACAACCGTAAAGAAACGCGGGCCGCGTCAGCCAAATCGGCAGTCGCAGCGTAGCCTGGATGAAGTGCAACGGAATCCAGGCTGATCGCAGAATCGGCGTATTGACCCTAATGATTTTTTTGGAGTTGGCTGGTTTTGTTGTTGTTCCCCGGATTCCGCGTCGCTCCATCCAGGCTACCTTTTTTAATGGCGCAAGTTGCAGTCAATAAGGCTAAGCCAAATATCACCGATCAGCAATTGCTGATGATCGGTGATATTTACGGACAGTCATTCTCAGTCGATTTGTTCCAGCACCACCGGCTTGGCTTTAAACACTTCGGCGACTAACTCAAGTTGCGCAGCAAATGCAGGTAAGGCCGGGATTTTCCAGGCTTTGCCGATGATGCGCGACAAGATGTTGTTCAACCAGGGGCGATCAGAGTTGGCATGGTGAATGATGAAACGATACGAGTCGCCGTCATTGAACACCGCAAAATCATCCAAAGTCACTTCGATAGTGTCCGCTTCGCCGTACAGCCTTATTTGTACATAGACTTTGCGTTCATCAATATCAAAATTAAATTGGGTTAACTCGGCAATGCCTTTGAGCACGATATTGGACACCCAAATGATCAAAACGTTGGGTGTTAGTTTGATAACCAGTTTGATTAAATTGGATTTTAAGCTCATTTTCTGTCTGCCGCTAACGTGATAAAACCAGCATTTTAATCCTAGTTGGCTGAATGGTTTGGTAAATATTGCAAGCTTGCCAACGCATTGAACTGGCGACGGCACAAAGCCTGATTATCGCTGCAAATGCGTATAAGCTGGAAAGCTTTGCAAGCGATTGTCGTCCAGCGGTTCGCCGATGGTGAAGTGATACAGGCTTTGCCAGTCGTTATCCTTTAAGCCCAGCACCCCATGTACCGCATCGTCAAAGAAGCAGCCGATGCCGGTGCCGCGCACACCAGCGGCTTCCGCTTCTAAATACAAAATCTGCCCCAGCATGCCGCATTCCCAAAACAGCCTTCTATAGCGCCAGGCTTCGGCTTCGACGTTAGGAGTAAAGCGCGCCAGCATCCCTAAGCTAAAGGCGCTGTCGCTGGCGATGGGTTGATGGCAGGACAGGCTTTTGGCGGCTTGTCTGAGATTGCCGACGGTGAGGCGGTAAAACTCAAATGGCGCGTCAACCACCTGCCATTCATAATCGGCAGAGCAAATGGGTTTCAATTCCGTCACCGCGTCAGCGTCGCGCGGAAGCAGATACAAGCCAGGTTCCAGGTCGGCTACTCGATGCACGAACAAGACGATATGCACTTGCGCCGACCAATTCCAGGCAGTGAAAGGTGGTTTGCTGTTGGGCAGCAACGCAGCCAGCATGCGTTGAAAATCCGCTAACGGTAAATCCGCCGATTTACCGTTGAAATGCTGCGCGCTGCGGCGTTGCCGAATCAATTGACTGGCAGCGAGATTATGGCTGGGCGGCGGTAAATCCAGGTTAGGCAATGCTAGTCGCTCGGCGGCGGTTGATGGTTTTACTGCGTGTCCAGAGACCTCGTCAATGATCGGCCAGCGATAAAAATGCCGTCCGCTTAAGCGTTCCGCTTTGCCAAACCACTCGGCAGATTGTGAGATTTGCGACAAATGTGCGGCAGAGAAGTCGCCGCTGGCTGCTTTGTCGCTGTGCAGGCGGCAGAATAAATCGGGCGCTTCGTGTTCGGTAGCGACAAAATCGTCGCTGCGATCCAGCCCCAGCCAGGCAGCAATATCGCTATCGGCTGTTTCGCTGAGTAATTCTACAGACCAGCCCAGACACGCTGCAGCATAGCTTAAAGCGGCCAGCGCATGACCAATGTCGTGCTGGCAATAGCGAAAAGCCCGTTCGCCGTATTTCCAGGCTTCTCGCCAATGGATCGACGACAAACCTATATACAACTCGGCTTGCACATCGCCAGCGCCAAACTGACTGCGCCGTTCAAGGTGATGATCGTGGCTGACATAATGATACGCGCCTGGTGCCAGCAAAGCGGGGTCGGTGCACAGCAAGTACGCCTCCGTGGGGTGCAAATTGCCGCTGGACGGATTGCAACGCAAGGCCCAGCGATCGGGGCCGAACTGCTTCCAGGCCGATAAGCCGAATGACAATTCCAGCAATACGCCGATATTAGCCAAAGTCAGTGGCCGCGCAGCGATTTGCTCTGGCTTGTCCAGATCAGCAAACATACAATCCAGTTCAACGCCCGGTAGCGGTAAATCAACCGTTTCACAGCCGCTAAAACGCCGAAACGGATTGGGTTGATCGTCCCAATCCAACGACTCCGGGCCTTTGGCATAGGCATTCAGGTTATGTTTGGTGCGTTGGTGGTATTGGATTACGGCGGTTGCTGACGTTGACATGGTGTGGCCTTAAGTGAGTATGCTTCAAAGCTGATAGCAGGAAAGATGCCAGCAAGTTTAAAACGCGGCGATGCGGGTGGGGGGCTGGCGGCATCTTGAGAGGTGTCGCGTTTCTTTACGAAATGGAATGATTTTTTATGTTAGATAGGGTTTTTTTTTATTTAACTTATTGTATTTTAATAAAATAATTGCATATGGCCAGGATTTTGCATTTTAAAGTTAACGAGATCAAATTAATCCCTTGCCGAGAGCAGTAATGAAACTAAAATATATAACACCTATAGTAATAATGCTGGCCTCTAGTGGCGCACAGGCAGCGCAAATGACTATCGATCTGTTGGATATTGGTACGTTTTCCAGATATACCAATAATAATACCTCCAGCACCTACACCGGCAATGGTTTTGTGGGCATGTACGGCGGATCACAGCAAACTGCCTGGGCGCATTTATTTGGCCTTGAGCCTAATTATAGCCGGACAGTAGCGCAAGCCGATATTAGCGGACTAGCCGGTACCAGCATTAGCTCTGCCTACTTTAGCTTCAGTTTGCTAAATGGTGCAGCGGGTACTCAGAACATGACACTGACCGGTTTTGATGGTGGAGCAGGCAATCTTGCCTATCTATGGAATGCACCTGATTCCAATTATGGGGAGGTAAACGCAGCGGCACATAAAGGCGTTAATCAAGTTGACGTCCTGGATTTGCTATCTGCCAGTGTAAATGCAGGCGACGAGTGGTTTGGCATGCATTTGCTGGGTTCGTCTTTGTATCAATGGACCTATACAAATTCTGCGAACACTAGGAATAGGGCGCTGGCTTCTTTGGTAATTGAATACACAAAGACTGCGGCTATTAGAGCAAGTGCTGTTGGCGCTAGCGTGCCGGAGCCAGGCAGTTTGGCATTGCTTGGGCTGGGCATCGTCGGCATACGGTTGGCGCGGCGCAAGGCCGCTTAGTTAAAAGTGTCAGGATTTCTAACACTTAAAGTACTTACTTTTTAAGCAAAACGGGCGCATTTGCGCCCGTCATTGGTAATGGCATTTTTAAAATCAAGCTGCCACATCCGCCGTAACCAAATCTTCCGTCCAACAGCCGATCGGTCGTCCCAGATTCAAATCAGCATCTTCAAAACGTACCAAAAATACGGTAAGCGACAAATCTTCTTCAACGTGACCTTTCATTACAATAACCCCGCGCGCACCTTCCACCGCTAAAACCTCGCCTTCTTCGCCCTCAGGCATGGTGCCATCGTTGATGATGGTATGTGCCGCGTACACCACATCGCCCAAATCCAAGTCTTCTACGTTCATGCTGATCTCCTGTGAGAGTTTTGTAGCAAAGCCAACAATAACGCCCGGTTTGTTGTGAAACGGCTTGCCTATAAAGTGTGGCCGGCTGCTGTAGGCTGAGCAATTTCAGCGGCTTAGCTGAACTTTTCGCGTATGGCATGCTGGTTGCTTTAGTTGTTTACAAGATCAATGCCAAACCGTTCAGGAGACTTAAAGATGATTACATTAACCGAAAGCGCCATTACAGCCGTGGGTCGTTTTATTAGCAGTTCCGACAAACCGACTGGCGGCTTGCGCATCGAAGTTACCGATGGCGGTTGCTCTGGTTTGTCATACGGAATGAAACTGGAAGCAAAAGAAAATCAAGACGACACCGTCATTGATTGTGGTGCGGTCAAAGTATTTGTTGACCCCCTCAGTTTGCCGAGTCTGGACGGTATGTCCATAGACTTCGTCGATAGCCTGGAAGGTTCAGGCTTCAAATTTACCAATCCTAACGCGGTTAAAAGCTGTGCCTGCGGATCATCGTTTACCACCGGCGAGAGCGGCGGCACACCCAAAACCTGTTCATAAGAATTCGAGGAATTAGCCATGTGGGATTATTCAGATAAAGTAAAAGATCATTTCTTCAACCCCAAAAATGCGGGCGCGGTGGTGGATGCCAACGCCATCGGCGAAGTGGGTTCCATCAGTTGCGGCGACGCTTTGCGGCTGACTTTAAAAGTCAACGATGATACCGAAGTGATTGAAGATGCCGGTTTCCAAACCTTTGGTTGCGGCTCGGCGATTGCGTCTTCTTCAGTCTTAACCGAAATCATCAAAGGCCTGACGCTAGACGAAGCCTTAAAAGTAACCAATCAAGACATCGCCTCCGAATTGGACGGCCTGCCACCGGAAAAAATGCATTGCTCCGTCATGGGCCGTGAAGCACTGCAAGCTGCCGTTGCCAATTATCGCGGCGAAGAATGGAAAGACGATCACGAAGAAGGCGCATTGATTTGCAAATGTTTTGCAATCGACGCCGTAATGATTGAAGAGATGGTGTGGGCAAATAAACTGCGCACCGTAGAAGATGTCACCAACTTTACCAAAGCGGGCGGCGGTTGCGCGGCTTGCCATGAAGACATCGAAGCCATTCTGGAAAAAGTCCTGAAAGAGCGCGGCGAAACGTTTGATCCACTGGCAGCACCAGTCGAAAAAGTGGAAGTGGTCGCCGAGAAAAAACCGCTGACCAATCTGCAACGCATCAAAAAAATCGAAGAAGTGCTTAACTCTTTCCGTCCGCAATTGATGGCCGACGGCGGCGACGTGGAATTGGTAGAAGTGGTCGATAAAACCGCGTATGTCAATTTGACCGGCGCTTGCAACGGTTGCCAAATGTCGGCGATGACCATTGCCGGTATTCAGCAACGCCTGATGGAAGTGATGGGCGAATTTATCAAAGTTGTGCCCGCCTCGCAAATGCCGAAACTGGTGACAATTGGGGAGGCCACTCATGCCTGATATTTATCTGGATAACAATGCAACCACCAAGGTGGATAGCGCTGTAGTGGATGTGATGATCCCGTATTTTACCGAGCAGTTTGGTAATCCGTCGTCGATTCATCGCTTTGCTGACGGCGTGGCCAAGGCCATCAAAAGAGCTCGCACGCAAGTGCAGGAACTGATCGGTGCGGAGCATGATTCGGAAATTATTTTTACCTCCTGCGGTACCGAGTCGGATTCGACAGCGATTTTGTCGGCCATCAAAGCGCAGCCCAATCGCAAGGAAATCATCACCACTGCGGTAGAACATCCGGCGATTTTGAGCTTGTGCGAAAACCTGGAAAAAGAGGGCTATACCATTCATCGCATGCCGGTGGATAAGTGCGGCCGCTTGAATCTGGAAGCCTACAAAAATCTGTTGTCCGATGAAGTAGCGATTGTCTCGGTGATGTGGGCCAACAACGAAACCGGCACCATTTTTCCGGTGGAGCAAATGGCCGAAATGGCCAACGCTGCCGGGGTAATGTTTCATACCGACGCAGTGCAGGCTGTCGGTAAAATCCCGATGATGCTGCAAGATACCAAGATCGATATGCTATCAATTTCCGGGCACAAACTGCATGCGCCCAAAGGCATAGGTGTGTTGTATCTGCGTCGCGGCACCCGCTATCGCCCACTGTTACGCGGTGGACACCAGGAGCGCGGTCGCCGCGCTGGTACAGAAAACACGGCATCCATTGTGGGCTTGGGCAAAGCCTGCGAGCTGGCGATAGAACACATGGAATACGAAAACGTGCAGGTCAAAGCCATGCGCGATCGTTTGGAACAAGGCGTTGTCGCGTCAGTACCGCATTGCTTTATTACCGGCGACATCAATAACCGCTTGCCCAATACCACCGATATTGCCTTTGAATACATCGAAGGTGAAGCGATTTTGATGCTGCTGAACAAAGCCGGCATCGCAGCTTCCAGTGGTTCTGCGTGTACTTCCGGGTCGTTGGAGCCATCGCATGTGATGCGCGCCATGGACATACCGTACACCGCAGCGCACGGCACCATCCGCTTCTCATTCTCGCGCTACAACACCATGAGCGATGTGGATGAAGTCTTAAAAGTCATGCCCGAGATCGTCGCCAAACTGCGTAAATTGTCGCCGTATTGGGATAGTGTCAATAACACTCCGGTTGCCAATCCAGAGCAGGCGTTTCAACCGACGTATGCTTGAGGTGGTTTAGAGTTGCTAGCTTGCCTCCGATTGCTTTAATGGTGATCGGAGGGGTTTGAGATTTAAAGCCTATGCCATTTTGGCTTACCCCTGATGGTGGGTGCGGTTAGTCTAATATCCGCACCAATCTCGAACGATGCGGAGCAGGTTGTTTGCCGCATCCTGCTGTTTTGCTTAAAGCATTTGCCATCTTAATACCTGCGACCGGTAGGATGCGGTGAGGCACGAACCGCATCGGTCGGGTTATTCTCTTGCCGTTAACTTCGATAAACTGATTTCATCACCCCAATTTTCGGGGTATATGCCTTGTTTGACATAATTGTGAAAGCTTGAATACGGCCAATCTTTGACCGACTGCGCCCAACCATGCTTGACCGGGTTCCAATGGATGTAATCGATATGTTGTCGATAATCAGCTTCGTCGCGAATCAGGTGCTCCCAAAATCCGTGGAGAGAATGAGGCTTTATGCGCCGAGTTTGCCGTATTTCATCGGTTTACCAAAAGCATGCAACGTTTTCATCTCTAACGGAAAACGATAGCCATTAAGTGGCCGGTATGCCCAGTGAAAAAGTGAGTAAGGTAAGGCATTTAAAGTTGGGTATCGCTTCACCCGCCACCTCTACGAGCTAACATGACAACCTCCAAAATAGCTATCGACGCAGTTTGGATGACATACAGAAAGGAAAAATTCTTGCCTTTCAGATATTTATTACCGCAACATAAGTTTCATGGTATTTACACACAAACCATCTAATTACTTGTCAGTCACTATGGAAAACTCTTCGTCGCCAATCAAAGTCGAACTGATCAATCCGCCCATACAAGACCCCTGGCGGACAAGAGCTGAATACATCGAAGAACAAAGACAGCAGAAGTGGCAATTCCGACTTACCGTGTGCGCACTGGTGGTCAGTATCGTAGCTTCACTCTCTGCCGTCGCCTCTGCATACGCAGCAATCAAAGCACTTAATCAACTGTCACCGCCGCAAATATCTACCCCAAAATGATTTTGGCTAACTGAACCATCAATCAACCCGGACGTGCTAATGCACACCGGTTATCTCAGACGCTACGCTTCTCAAAGGGGAACCATGTTCGGATTTTTCAAAAAGAAACAGAAAGACTTTCCTTCGGGTGAAGAATTCGAGCTGTTGATGGCTAATGCATGTGAAGAGGTAAAAGCAAAATGGATATACTTCAACGAGAGCATAGCTCTCAAAGAGAGTGTGCCACTCTCCAAAAAAATCGACCTCTTTGCGCAGCCAATTCACATGTTTTTTACAAACAAGTACCCCGCGTTGCTACTTGGTTCAACAGAAATTTTTTGGCTAACAGTCTTTACTGCAATTCTTGAGTCGGGCACACATCCAAAAGAGAAAGTTAATGCTGCAATTGAGGAGTTGAGAACAAAGTATGTCCGCAAGTAAACATGTGATTCAGGCAATCGCGCCTAATCAACAATAGCCTTCTCCCTCTTTTTGTCCCTTTCTATTCAATTCGACGTATAGGCTTTATGACAAACCAGAGAGCAATTTCTTAAAGACGCACAGAGCTACTTTAAAGCAGTTCAGTCATACAATACTGTCGTAATGACATTCTGTTATCCGAGAGACAAAGGATTTTCTTCCCGTATGCCGCGCCGAGCACCGGAGCTTTTGCCGAGAACAGCCCGTTGGGGGCGCCGCAGGGATGCGGCGCGTTGCCGGAGGGCCAGGGA
>CAIOHN010000372.1 GCA_903858105.1 uncultured Pseudomonadota bacterium
AAGCCATCAAACTGCGCTTTGAAATACAGATGACCTTCTTGCGACCCGAAGACACTGCGCCGGTGCTGGAAGGTGTGCCGTATACGCTGGAAACCATTTCTATGGACAAAAACGATGTGCTGTTTGCGGTGACATCGTTTTTAGTGGAACGCGGGGTTTGCATCGAAGAGATCTCGGCCAGTCTGCATCAGGCGGCATTTTTCAACACGCCGGTGTTTTCCACTAAATTTGTGCTGCTGGTGCCACCGCAAGTCCGCATTTTATCGCTACGCGAAGAGTTTTTGGATTTCTGCGATAGTCTTAACATCGACGCCATTCTCGAACCCATCAAAAGGTAAACTCATGTCTGTACCCGCCATTGGCAACCCCATTCCGGATTTTGAAATTCCTGCGACCGGCGAAAAAACCGTCAAACTAAGTGATTATCGCGGCAAGAAAGTGGTGCTGTATTTTTACCCCAAGGACAATACCCCGGGTTGCACCCAGGAAGGCCAGGGCTTTAGGGATAATATCGAACAATTTAATCAACTGAATGCGGTTATTTTGGGCGTATCGCGCGATAGCGTGAAAATGCATGAAGGGTTTAAATGCAAACAAGCATTTCCTTTCGATTTGCTGTCTGATCAGGACGAAAGCCTGTGTCAGTTGTTTGACGTTATCAAAATGAAAAACATGTACGGCAAACAAGTGCAAGGGATTGAGCGCAGTACCTTCGTTATCGACGAAACCGGCGTGTTGATCAAGGAATGGCGCAAGGTTCAGGTCAAAACGCATATTGCTGAGGTGTTGAGCTACCTGCAAACCGCGTAACCGGCCAATCTTCTCAAAGGGCCTCTAAAAACCGCCCTCTCCATCAGGAAGAGGGCTGGGGTGAGGAGGCAATGCCGCTAAGTTAAGGAGTTTGTTGGGGTAGGGTCGAATTTATGCGACCTGAAAGCACTCATCGTGCGAATCAATTCGCACCTACAGTTCTTAACTTAGCGGCATTGGGGTGAGGGGGGATAAATAATTGATTTTAATCCCCTAACCCAACCTGCTTCCCGGAGGAGGAGGAGGATTTTAATTTTCAGAGCTTAAACCCGCCAGGCACTGTTAGCTCAGTAATTGCGCGTAGGGTTGATTGTTGCAGGCGCAATTAAACCCTTCGCCCCGCTCAGGATTGTTTAATCGGGCGGTTTTGGGGATAATGAACGCAGTTTTTAAATCTTTGGGCGAAACACATGAACGAAATGCTGTCTTCTGGTATTGAGCTGATGCTGATCGGAATGGGCATGGTCTATGCGTTTTTGGCAATGCTGATCTTGGCAATCAATGTCATGTCGCGCTTGGTACGGCGTTATTTTCCAGAAATGGCGACCAAGTTTCCAGAACAACCTGTCACTGCGGGTAACGACAAAGCCGTCGTCGCCGCCATCACTGCAGCGGTTCATCAATACCGTAAAAAGCACAAACACGGATAAACATACCCAAAAGGTAGTAGTACTTGACCCAAAAAAGTCTTAGGAGAAAAGCGTGGAAAAAGTAAACAAGCCCTTAGGAATTACTGAGGTGGTATTGCGTGATGCCCATCAGTCAATTCTGGCAACCCGATTGCGAATCGAAGACATGCTGCCGATTTGTGAGCAGCTTGATCAAATCGGTTATTGGTCAATCGAATCCTGGGGCGGCGCTACTTTTGATGCCTGCATACGTTATTTAGGCGAAGACCCCTGGGAAAGATTGCGTCAATTGAAAAAAGCCATGCCCAACACGCCGCAGCAAATGCTGTTTCGTGGCCAGAATATTCTGGGTTACCGGCATTATGCTGACGATGTGGTGGATAAATTCGTCGAGCGTTGCGTGGTTAACGGTATTGATGTATTTCGGATTTTTGATGCAATGAACGATATGCGTAATATCGAACGCGCCGTCAAAGCCGTGCTGAATACCGATGCCCATGCCCAAGGCACTATTTCTTATACGACCAGTCCGGTGCATACCATCAAAAAATGGGTGGAGCAGGGCAAGCAAATCGAAGATATGGGGGCGCACTCCATTTGTATCAAAGATATGGCGGGATTATTGACCCCATACGATGCGTTCGAGTTGGTCAGCAAACTGAAAAAAGCGGTGGCGATTCCTATTCATATGCAATGCCACGCCACTACCGGTTTAAGCGTAGGTACTTACATTAAGGCTGTCGAAGCTGGGCTTGATAATGCCGATACGGCCATTTCGTCCTTGAGCATGACCTATGGTCACAACCCCACAGAAACCATCGTTGCCAGTTTTCAAGGCCAAAAACGCGATACCGGTCTGGACTTGAACAAACTGGAAAGCATCGCCGCTTATTTCCGCGAGGTGCGTAAAAAATATGCCCAATTTGAAGGCAGTCTGAAAGGCGTTGATGGCCGAATTTTGGTGTCTCAAGTGCCGGGTGGCATGCTGACCAATATGGAAAGCCAGTTGCGTGAGCAAGGCGCTGCCGACCGCTTTGACGAAGTGATGCAGGAAATTCCTTTAGTACGTAAAGATCTGGGCTACATCCCCTTGGTAACGCCCACGTCGCAAATCGTCGGCACCCAGGCGGTATTAAACGTACTGGCCGGCGAACGTTACAAAACTATCAGCAAGGAAACTGCAGGTGTATTAAAAGGCGAATACGGCGCCACGCCAGCGCCTGTCGATAAAGCCTTGCAAGCCAAAGTGTTGGATGGCGCCGAGCCGATCACCTGCCGTCCTGCCGATTTGCTGGAAGCAGAGATGGATAAATTGGTTGCCGAGGTTAAAGCCAAAGCGGCTGCTGAAAACATCAAACTGGCCGACAACGTCGAAGAAGACGCTTTGATCAATGGCTTGTTTGCCCAGGTTGGCTGGAAGTTTCTGCAAAACCGAGGCAATCCTGCCGCTTTTGAACCAGCACCCGGTTTGCCGGTTGCTGCGGCTAGTACGCCTGCGGTAGCGCCGACTCAAACCGAAGGTGCAGCAGAAAGCTACACCGTCAACGTCGATGGTAAAAACTACCATGTGGCGATAGCGCCAGGTAGCGCGGATATACTCATCCAGGCTGCGACCGCGCCTGTGCCTTCGCTACTGGATAGCGGCCCGATGTTGGCAGCCACTGCGCCTATCGTCAGCGGCAGCGGCGTTGTCGAATCGCCGCTGGCCGGGGTAGTGCTTAAAGTAAACGTCAATGTGGGCTCTCATCTTTCCGAAGGCGAGGTGGTACTGATCATGGAAGCTATGAAAATGGAAACCGAAATTCGTGCAAAAGTGGCGGGTATCGTCAGCGCTGTGAATGTCCGTCAAGGCGATTCTGTGGCGGTGGGCGACGTTTTGGTCACTTTGTAACGACGCACTTCCTGCTTATAAAGCACTGCGCTTGCAGTGCTTTATAAATCAAGCACACTGATCCAATAAGCGGTTTAAAAAAATCATGGAAAATCTAAGACTGTTGTGGGAAAGCACGGGTATCTACAACATAACCGGGCCGCAAATCGTCATGATGGCGGTCGGTTTTCTGTTGTTGTATCTGGCTATCAAAAAAGGCTTTGAGCCGTTGCTGCTATTGCCCATCGGTTTTGGCGCAGTATTAAGCAACATCCCGCTAGCCGGGATGATCGATGAGGGCGGTATCCTTTATTACCTGTACGGCGGTATTAAAGCCGGGATATTTCCCTTGCTGATTTTCATGGGTGTCGGGGCAATGACCGACTTTGGGCCCATGCTGGCCAATCCCAAAACCTTGTTCTTGGGGGCGGCTGCGCAGTTTGGCATATTTGCGACCTTGTTTGGCGCTTTGGCTTTAAATGCCGTGCCGGGTATGGACTTTACCCTTAAACAAGCCGCAGCCATCGCGATTATCGGTGGCGCGGACGGCCCGACCGCTATTTATGTCGCGTCAAAATTAGCCCCGGAATTACTCGGTGCCATCGCTGTGGCCGCCTATTCTTACATGGCTTTGGTGCCGTTAATACAGCCACCTATCATGCGGGTGTTGACGACTATAGAAGAGCGGCAAATCGAAATGCAACAATTGCGCGCAGTCAGCAAAGCCGAAAAAATCGTATTTCCGTTGATGCTGTTAGTGTTAACTGCCTTGCTATTGCCTTCGGCAGCGCCGCTAATCGGCATGTTTTGCCTGGGTAATTTGATGAATGCCAGCGGCGTGGTAGACAGATTAAGCAAAACCGCGCAAAACGAATTGATCAATATCGTCACGATATTTTTAGGCTTATCGGTCGGCTCCAAACTAAGCGCCGAGGCCTTCCTTAAAATGGAGACCTTGGGTATTTTAGGCCTGGGCGCCGTAGCTTTTTCTATCGGCACCGCCAGCGGTGTCATCATGGCTAAAATCATGAATCGCTTTAGCAGCACGCCAATCAATCCTTTGATCGGTGCGGCAGGCGTTTCCGCCGTGCCAATGGCCGCACGGGTCGCCAATAAGATCGGCCTGGAAGCCAACCCGCATAACTTCCTGTTGATGCACGCCATGGGACCGAATGTGGCCGGGGTGATAGGTTCGGCGGTGGCAGCGGGGGTTTTGTTGAGTTTGGTGCGCTAGACCTAGACCCTTAATAGAGCGGACATGGACGCCACATCAGCCAAAGCTAAACCCATCAAGGCGCTTTGGCTGACGTCAAGCTATCCGCGCAGTAAGCACGACAGTGCTTCTGTATTTTTACGTTATTTTGCGGAAGCTTTGGCAGCTCAAAATATCAATCTGCAAATCCTTTCGCCCGACCATAGCGATGTCGAAGTAGCATATCAGCCTAACAAAATATCCAGTCATCGCTTCCGTTATTTTTTCCCTCGTGGGTATCAAAAACTGGCTTACGGTTCTGGAATATTACCTAATTTGCAAACTCAGCCGTGGCTGTTGATTCAAGTGCCGTTTTTTATAGTAGCGATGTTTATCAGCGCAAGTTGGCGAGTGATTGTCGACAGGCCCACGCTCATTCACGCGCATTGGATATTTCCGGTGGGTACAGTCGCCGTTTTAATCGGAAAATTATTTAAGATTCCAGTGTTGGTGACAGCGCACGGCGGCGACGCTTTTGCGATGCAGGGTAGCCTCCTTGGTGCCATCAAGCGCTGGACAATAAAAAACAGCGCAGCCTGGACCAGTAATACCAAGGCAACCGCGCAAGCAGTCGGCCTAGATTTGCCTCAACCGCAAATCATTCCCATGGGCATAGACTATAAAAAATTCGCCTCTGGTAATTCGCAAGCCTTGCGTAATCCAAACAAGCCGCAAAAAACCATACTATTGTTCGTCGGACGTTTGGTTGAAAAAAAAGGCGTCGCCGATCTGCTGGCTGCGGTAGCCGGTTTATCTAATGATATTCTCGACCGCATAGAGTTGTGGATCATCGGCGACGGAGCCGAACGTGATCGGTTAAAAGCCCTTGCTATTGAGTATAGGATTGACGATAAAGTAGTTTTCTATGGCAGATTGCCGAATGAAAGCTTGCCAGATTACTACGCCGCCGCCGATATTTTTATCGCCCCATCAATTGTCGATGTCAATGGGGATACAGAAGGGCAGGGAGTGATTTTGTTGGAGGCTATGGCGAGTGGTACTGCGGTTATAAGTACACGCACGGGTGGAATTTCCGAGGTGATAGAGCATGGAAAAACTGGTTTACTCGTTGATGCTGCGAAGCCCGTACAACTAACTTCTGCTTTGGAACAAGTCATTAGCGAGAAGGGATTGAGGACAACATATAGCGAGGCTGGCAAAATTGCCGCGCGAGTATATGACTGGGAGAATATAGCCATTAAAGTTTGCGCTGTATATGATAAAACATCGAAAATATCTCATTTATGAGTTTAATTAACAATAATCTTGCGTGCATAATTGTAACGTATAACCCAGACAAAGAAATGCTGGATTCTATTGTGTTGCAAATATTAAAATCCGCAGTTTCTATTTATATTGTTGATAATAGATATTCTGATGCCTCGTCATTTTATTTAAAAAACTTGGCGGCAAAATTTCAGAACCGAATAAATATAACTTTTCTTGAAAAAAATCATGGTATAGCAAAAGCATTGAATGTAGGTGTCGAAAAAGCGCGCTTCGAGCAACACAAGTACGCGTTTTTATTAGATCAGGACAGCATTCCGCAGGATGGTCTATTGGATGAAATGAAGGCAGCAGCTGAGCGGCTTTCTATTCGTGATCCTCAAGTAGTTGCAATTGGGCCTAGGTTATATGATCCAAGGTCTAATCAGTTTTTTAAGTTTGCGTCTTTAAAATGGGGCTTGTGGAAAAAGATAGGCTGTGATTCAGGTAGTGGTGAGTTAATTAAGTGTGATTTTATTAATTCATCTGGAAGTATGATTTTTCTAGACCAATGGGAAAGAATTGGGTTGTTTTCCGAAGAACTTTTTATCGATCATGTAGAAACAGATTGGTATATGCGAGCACGCTATTTTGGACTCAATTGTTATGGACTATGCACTAAATCAAATTTGGTGCATCACATGGGCGATAAAGTATGTAGATACTGGTTCTTCGGTTGGCGATATATGCCACATAGGTCGCCGGAACGGCATTACACTATTGTCAGGAACGCAATTTGGCTATGGAGGCGACACTACACGCCATTTTCTTGGATCATTAACTCCATTTGTAAAATTATTTTTACATTATTTTATTTTTCTATTTTTGATAATGATAGGGGTAAACAATTCAGTTTTATAACAAAGGGTATATTTGATGGGGTTTCTGGGGAGCCTCTGAAAAACTAACGTTTCCAGCGGCATTTATTCCAAAACTCGGTTAACTGGTTCAATATCCGGCTGATTCGTTATTAAAAATAGCCATTTTTCCCCTGAAAACAAGTCTGTTTACCGGCTTATTTTCAAATTTCTGACGCAATGATGCCTCGATGTTCATATTTGTTACGGCGGAACCACATTGGCAATTGCGGCCAAAAAATCAGCTGGACCGCATTTTGGTCACGCCACGATACCGATTCTTGGCTCTGTTACGAAATAACTTCATAAAAGTCCGAAGGTATGGCTGTAATCTTTTCCCGTCAAACCGGATTTAAAATCATAACTTGGCAAACTGGGACATCTAAGTAAAACGTCTTTTAGTCCAGCATTTCTAGCGTGTGGATCTGTTCTTGTTAATCCCAGTATATTTGGTTTTAAACGGCATAGTTTTAGTTTGCATTTTTATCGGCTGACCGTCCGTCTTAGGCTGAAAACTAGGCACTAAATGCTGCTTACCATTACCAATCAAATCCGCCCGCCCCATATCTTTCAAGGCTTCTCGCAGTAACGGCCAGTTCTTCGGATCGTGATAGCGCAAAAACGCTTTGTGCAATCGCCGTTGTTTGATGCTTTTAGGGATGGCGATGTCCGGGCTGTTGCGGGCGACTTTATTTAGCGTGTCTTTGCCGGAATGATACATCGCAGTGGCAATCGACATTGGCGATGGCAAAAAGGCTTGTACTTGGTCAGCGCGGAAGCCGTTGCGTTTTAGCCATAATGCCAGATTAAGCATGTCTTTGTCTTCGGTGCCGGGGTGGGCGGCGATGAAGTAGGGGATTAGATATTGTTCCTTGCCGGCTTCTTTGGAGTACTTATCAAACATCTGTTTGAAGCGATCATACGAGCCCATGCCGGGTTTCATCATTTTCGACAGCGGGCCTTGCTCGGTGTGCTCCGGGGCGATTTTTAAATAGCCGCCAACGTGATGCGTGACCAGTTCTTTGACGTATTCCGGGGTTTCCACGGCAATGTCGTAGCGCAGGCCGGAGGCGATGAATATTTTTTTGATGCCAGGTAACTTGCGGGCGCGGCGATACAGTTTCACCAGTGGTGTCTGATCGGTATTTAAATTGTGGCAAATGCCCGGATAAACGCAGGACGGCTTGCGGCAAGAGGCTTCGATAGCCGGGTCTTTACAGGCTAAACGCCACATATTGGCGGTTGGGCCACCCAGGTCGGAGATATTGCCGGTGAAGTTGGGCGAGGTGTCGCGGATGGCTTCTATTTCGCGGATGATGGAATCTTCCGAACGATTTTGAATGATGCGGCCTTCGTGTTCGGTAATCGAACAAAAACTGCAGCCGCCAAAACAACCGCGCATGATCAACACCGAATGTTGAATCATTTCAAACGCCGGGATATTGGCTTTGCCATAATGGGTGTGCGGTAGCCGCGAGTAGGGCAGGTCAAACACGCCGTCCATTTCCGGGGTGGTCAGCGGCAGCGGCGGCGGATTGATCCAGACTTCGCGGTTGCCGTGGCGTTGAATTAGCGCCCGGGCGTTGCCGGGATTGGTTTCGCCGTGCATCACGCGCGAGGCGTGGGCGTACAAAATCGGGTCGTCCTTTACCAGTTCATAATCCGGCAAGCGGATCACGGTTTGCATCCGCTGCTTATTGGCAATGGGTTTAAATTGAATTACCTGCTCATTTTCAGCCAGCGCGGGTTTGTCCTCGCAAGCCGGTTGTTCCTGATACGGGTTGACGTGAGAAATCACCGCGCCCGGCTTATCAATGTCGGTGGAGTCTTTCTCCATCCAGCCCAGTGGCACTTGTTTGACGAAATGTACGGTGCCGCGGATGCCTTTTAAATCGGCGATGTTTTCGCCTTTGGAAAGCCTGTGGGCGATTTCCACGACTTGTCGTTCAGCGTTGCCGTACACCAGCAAATCGGCTTTGGAATCCAAAATAATGGATTTGCGCACCTTATCCGACCAATAGTCGTAGTGGGCGATGCGGCGCAGACTGGCTTCTATGCCGCCGATGACGATGGGTACATTTTTATAGGCTTCGCGGCAACGATGGGCGTACACATTCACCGCCCGATCAGGTCGTTTGCCGGCTGCACCGTCGGCAGTGTAGGCGTCGTTAGAGCGGATTTTTTTATCCGAGGTGTAGCGATTCACCATAGAATCCATATTGCCGCCGGTCACGCCAAAAAACAGCTTGGGCTGGCCCAGTCGTCTAAAATCTTCGGCGCTATGCCAGTCAGGCTGGGAGATGATGCCCACTCTAAAGCCTTGCGCTTCCAGCACCCGGCCAATCACCGCCATACCAAAACTGGGGTGATCGACATAAGCGTCGCCGGTGACCAAAATAATATCGCAGGCATCCCAGCCTTGTTGCTGCATCTCGGCCAGACTCATCGGCAATTCCGGCGCGGGGCCAAAGCGATGAGCCCAGTTTTTTTTGTAGCCGAAGATGTTGGGAGCGTTGTGTATCACGATTTGATGATCCGGTTGAAAGCGTTGGGGTTGTGGCGTTTAAAATCCAGTAAATAGGTCGGAAACTCAAGCTGATAGCGCAGTTCCAACTGGCGGGCGTGGTCGATTAACTGTTTAAGCGATGGCTTGACCCAGTCTTCGCCAAAGGCAAAACCGATGACATTGCCGCGACCGCGCACCGGCAAAAATATCATGCGCCGATCAAACACCCGGCCCAGGTTCCAAACCACTTGTTGGAACATGTCTTTATCGGTGCCCCACAAATTGATAACCAGCAGACCGTTCTTGGTAAGTAAGGTTCGGCAATTGTCGAAAAAAGATTCGTTGCTTACTTCCGGCGCCATGCCGTCGTGGTCGTAGGCATCAATCATTATTAGATCGTGCTGTTCGCTGAGCACTTTGCTGGCGTTGCGGACGTGCTCGGCACCGCAGCCGATCTTGATTTTTAAGCGCGGATCGAAGGGCAGGCCGAAATGGCTACGGGCGACTTTTAAGACGCTGCTGCGAAACTCAACCACTTTTAAGCGCGAATCAGCGAACTGATGCAAGAGAAATTTGGCAATGGTGCCGCCGCCCAAGCCTATCATCAACACCTCGCGAGGCGTGTCGTGAAACAGCAGGCCAGCCATCATGGCCCGTGCATACAGGGAGTGTAAACGATCAGGCTCCGCCAGCAACATGCTGCTTTGCCGGGCATGCGAACCAAAATGCAAGGCTCTAACGCCTTCTTTGTCAACGATTTCTATGACGCCTTCGTCATCGTGGCTTTGGTGTATCACCAGGCCTTCATATTTGTACATGCGCTACAGCAAACGGTTAATAATGGGCCATTTTCCTTGAAAATCCGGCGCTTGTCTTGTAAATCGTTATTCACGGCTAGCGCTGTTGCTTTGCCGTTAGCTGAGGTGTTGGTTATGGGAGCCTCTAAAAAACCCCTTTTATTTCAGGGCAATGCCGTTAAGTTGATAGTTGTAGGTGCGAATTTATTCGCACGTCCGGTGGTTTCAGGTCGAATAAATTCGACCCTACAGCAAACTCGCTGCTTAATTTAATGGCATTGTTTGTTAGCGATAGGGTTAGGGCGAGGGGTGTAAACTAATTCTAATCCCCTCATCCCAACCTTCTCCCTGAGGACGAAGGAGTTTTTTCATTTTTAGATTTACCCTAAGCCCGATACCCTTCTTCCATTAACACCCGTTTGACAACGGGGCGTGACAGCATCAGCTGATAATGTTGCAGACAATTTTCCGGCAGTGGCACACCGGTTTTGTCAGCCCAAAATTCAACGTAAAACAAGGCCGCGTCGGCGATGCTGAACGCGCCCAATGCGTAGCCGCTATCTGGCAATATGGTGTTTAAGGTAGCAAAACCTTGTTTAACTATATCCAGGCCTTGGGCTTTTACTGCCTCATGATCTGCGGTATTGGGTGTGAAGCGCTCGCTGGTAAAAAATCGGGCGAAGCCTTGGCCATGTAAGGTGCCAACAGCGTAGTCCATTAACTCGATAGCTTTGCTGTCTGCGTCCGGGTCGCCGGGTAATAATTTAGCTTTGGGATATTTGCGCGCCAGCCAATAGGCAATCGCTTGAAACTCTGTTATCGCACTGCCATCGTCGCGCACCAGGGTTGGAATAGTGCCTTTAGGGTTGATCGCCAGATAGTCGGGCGAATTTTGATCGCCGGCCAGTAAATTGACTAAATGTGCTTCAAACACCAGATCCAGTTCTTCCAGCAAAATATGGATGCCTGTGGTGCAGGAGCCGGGGGTCATATAAAACTTCATGGGATATCCTGGTTTTAGATACGGTGAGTATCAGACGGTAGGCAAAAAATAGTCGTTAAGTTCTAACGCAAACTGTTGCCAGTGGCCGACTATTTCGCGCCGTACTGCGTCGAGATAAATCTTGTCGGGTTTGTGTTCATCGGGGAAGTTGGATAAGGCGCAAGAGGTGCGGTGTTTGTCCACCACAAACAGTACAAACTCATCGACGTAACCGTCGAATGCGCTCAGGGCTTGTTGGGTTAATTGCGACATGCCGCGCTCAATCGGCGCGGTGCTGGCATCGAAGGCCAGGGTATGCGCATACGCCAATGCTTGTTGATAGGCTTGAGCTACCACTGCGACCAGGTTGCGTTGAAAACAGCCATCCCAGTTTTGTTGGGATAAATCCTGGGCCAATAAACGTTCGTAGTGTTTTTTTAAAACGGGTTTTTGCTCGGCGACATACTGTTTAAATTGCTGGATGTTGTCGCTGTTTTGTTGGCTGGGCATGAGCGGGCTCCTGTGAATAATTAGTCAGGCTAAGGAATTGTTTTGCCAAAGCGGTAACGCTGGTGCTTCGGTGGAAGACTGCGGCAGGATTAATTTCTTACGGAAAATATCCCAAACGCCGTCATAGCGTTGCTGCACCCGAATGCTCCAACCCCAGACTATCGGCAAATGCATCGGCACCCAAATACAATGTTCCGGCTGGTCAGGGGCGGCGTTTTGCATGAAATAAAGCGTAAACTTTTCCAGGACACTGATTGACGTCACGGCTTTACCAGCCCATTGCGCGGGAATGGGCTGCGTCACTGTGCTGGTAAATGTCAGACGCTGCTGCTTGTCTTGGGCTTGAAACGGACAGACGGGTTTAACCGGTTGGCTATCGGCCGGGTCGCTCAAAAACAAGACTGGTCCGGTGTTCAAGGCTTCGGTATCGCGTATTACAGCTGATGCCCCATCGGCAAAATGCGCAATGCGCGAGGACTCTACCAACTGCACCACGCCCAGTTGGCTGGCGTATGCCGCGGTTGTCCAGATCAAGTCAAAGCGTGGCGTCACCATCAGTGTTGGCGTGGCGCCTATCAGGTTTACGGCAGGAGCGTCCAGGCTGGTGTTTAGCAAGCTTAATTGATTGGCCAGAACCGATTGCGGCTGCTCTGGATCGATTATCAAGCGTTGTCGTAGCGCAGGGCTAAGCAAAGCCGGATCCCAGATAAAGCCGTGGGGCCTGTGGGCGTTTAAATCGATTGCATCTAATTGTGTCGATTTAACCCGTATTTGATAGTCGCCGATTAAGCCATTGTGCATTGATTCCTGGAAAAGCTGTCGATCTGAGGGGGTGCCGGTAGTCTGGATAAAGCAGCGGTGACCAGGCAAGATGATCGGATCAGCGCAAGCCAGTTTGGGGCGAGTCGGCAGGGGGACAATATAACTCATGGTTTTGGCGTTATTGAGCAGCATCGGATGTTTAATCCAGAACCACATTCAATAATGAGGCCAAGCCTTAAACTAAGCAGCTAATAGCGGGCGAAATCCTTGAAAACCGCGGCCTGTGGCCTGCTTAGTCGTTGCGGGGTGCCTGTCGCAGTTCCTACAAACCGGGCATTTTGTCTCGTAGTTTATCGACCAACTGGGCGTTATGTGTTGTTTGCAGGCGCAGTATTTTCTGCAAAATCGTAGAGTTGGAAACAGTTCTTGCCGGCTTGTTTGGCTTGATACATTGCTTCATCGGCGTGACGCATTAACTGGTCGGCGTTAGATTTGTCGTGCGGGTACAAAGTGATGCCGATACTGGCGGAAACCCGCAAAACAGCATCCCCGACCGTTACTGGTTGCGCCGCTGCCAGCAATAGTCGATTGAGCAGCGGCTCGCAATCGCTGATGCTTTCCAAATCCGCCAACAGGGCCACAAACTCGTCACCACCTATGCGGGCCAGGGTGTCACCCTCTCGTAAGGCTTCTTTCATGCGTCTTGATACTGCGATCAACAACTCATCGCCCACCTGATGGCCTTTGGAATCATTGATCGCCTTGAAACCATCCAAATCAATAAACAGTAGAGCCAAGGATTGTTTGCGGCGATCAGATTGCAGCATGATCTGTTGCAGTCGGTCGGCGAGTAACACCCGGTTGGGTAAGCCCGTCAGGGGGTCGTAATGGGCGATATGTTCAAGTGCCAGTTGGTATTGTTTGATCGAGCTAATGTCCGAAAATAATGCCAGATAATTCTGGATATTTGCGCTCATGTCGCGCACAGCACTGATGGTGACCAGTTCCGGGCTTACCTCGCCGGATTTACGCCGATTCCAAATTTCGCCCGACCAGTAACCTTTATCGTGTAGCGACTCCCAAATCTCGGCATAAAATTCTGAGGTATGTCTACCTGATTTAAGCATGCGCGGTTGTTGGCCCAATAATTCTTCGCGACTATAGCCGCTGACATGGCTGAAGGTATCGTTTACCTCGATAATATTGCCGGCAGCATCGCAAATTAGAATGCCCTCGTGAGCATGCATAAACACCTTGGCGGCTAATTGCAGTTTGATTTCTGCTTGCTTGCGTTCGGAAATATCGCTGTGTGTCCCGCTCATCCGGGTTGCTTTGCCATCCGCGCTGCGCTGCATGACTTTGGCTTGATCCAATATCCATCGCACACTGCCGTCTTTGTGCAGCATGCGATATTCAAGTTTGTGGGCTGCTGATTCGCCTTTAATCGCCGCAAATACCGATTCCCAGGCTCTCTCCCGATCATCCGGGTGCACAAAATCTGACCATTGCTGGGTAGTTTGTTGGATTTCAGCGTAGCTATAGCCCAGGATTTTGGCCCATTGTTGGTTGCGCTCAACCTTGCCGGTCACAATATTCCAATCCCAATAACCCAACTCAGCACCTTCCAGCACCATGCGCAATTGTTGTTCGCTAGTGCGGAGCTTATCCTCGGCCAGTTTACGCTCGGTAATATCGATATTGGTGCCCAACATGCGCAAGGCCTTACCGTTTTGATCCCGAAAGACTTTGGCTACCGCTTTGATATGACGAATCTCGCCATTGCGCACGATCACCCGAAACTCCGTGTCCAGTGGCTTTTCTCCGGCCAGTGCCGCCTGAATTTCTTGCTCCGCACGCGCGCTGTCGTCGGCATGCAAAGCGGTTTTCCAGGCTTCGACCACGCCAGAGAAGTCTTCGCGGCGCATCTGGTAAAGCGCAAACATGGAATCATCCCAGATCATTTGCAGGGTTTGTAAATCCCAATCCCAGATGCCGACACCGTTATGGGTCGTAGCCAAGGCCAGCCTTTCTTCACTTTCCTTCAGGCGGTTTTCGGCGCGCTTATGTTCTGAAATGTCGCGGGCAATTTTGGAGGCACCGACCACCTCACCGCTGTCATTTATCAGCGGGGAAATGCTGGCGGATATGTCTATCCAATGTCCGTCTTTGTGTTGGCGAACTGTCTCAAAATGATTAACCCGTTCGCCACGTGAAATACGCTTGAGTATCTCAGATTCTTCATTATCTCGTTCAGGCGGTGCTAATAAGCGGATGGATTGACCGATTACTTCCTCGGCCGTGTAACCGAATATGCGATAGGCAGCATGATTCCAGCTGGTTATTTTGCCGGTTAAGGTTTCACTGATAATGGCGTCGCCGGTGGAGTCGATGATGGCCTTGAACTGACGTAAAGCCAAGGCCGCGGATGCCATGCGAGTATGGCCTCTTGCCAAGGTGCCTAGCAAAATGGCCAGCAAGGTAGTGATCAGTAATCCTGCGGCTAATGTATGGTTTTCTTTGGTAAAACTGTTGTCTGCAAACTCAGGTAAGCTGCTGGCAGATACGGTCCAAACCTGTCCTGCCAGTACGATTTGGCGCTTAAGATGCATTGCTTCTGCACCAGTGCTGGTCGGTGTTGTGGTTTCAAATAGTAATGAGTTCGGATCAAGGCCGCTGCCATCGTGAATGCTGATGGCTAGCCTGCCCGCCAAGTCCGGTTGGTCGCGGGCCAGCATACGTATCATCATATCTTTCATTCTTAACGGCGAATAGGTCCAGCCTATCAGCTTGTTATTTTTTTGGTTTGATGCGCTGCTTTGATAAATCGGTACATAAAGCAGGACGCCTGCTTGCATATCCTTGTCAACTTCTTGCATTAAAGTCACTTTGCCGGATAAGGCCGCTGCGCCGGTTTCGGCGGCTCGGCGCATGGCAGTATTGCGGATGGGGTCTGAATACATGTCGTAACCAAAAGCGCGCTGGTTACGCCAGTCGAACGGTTCCAGATAAACAATGGCTGTATAGGTGTCGCGAATGCCTGCGGGATTGACGGTATAGTCAGGAAATCCTTCCGCCCGGACGGCTTTGATGTGGGCGGCCAGGCTTTGTGGATCAATTAGTTTCGAAAATCCAACGCCCAGGATACCGGGATACAGTTCCTCTAATTTCAAGGCAGAGACATAACTTTGAAATTCAGCGCGTTCTATGTTGTCGCTGGCGTAAAACAAGCCTGATACGCCTCGTAACACCTGTTCGTTAGCTTTTAACTGGCCTTCGATACTTAAAATAAGGCGGTCGAACAACAGCGCAAATTCGATCTGTTGTTGTTGAACTAACTTGTTGCGAGAGTTATGCCAATTAGACAATGCAAAAACAATCCCCAGCAGCAGAATTAGCCAAGGCAGCATACCTAAAAGCCACGGTGTTTTGCTGCTTAAGTCAACGCTAGGGGGGCGGTTAGTCATCGGAATCGTCGTGTAGAGCCGAATAAGCCACTAATTAAAGGTTTTGGAGCCATACGATCTGCTTCAATTAGCGGTATTGTCAAGTAACATTGATACTTTTGGTAGAGCTTACTACTCAAAAAAAGTTGCGTTGGCG
>CAIOHN010000373.1 GCA_903858105.1 uncultured Pseudomonadota bacterium
ATCAGTCCGTGAACGAATGGCAGCCATTTTGGAAAAACTTAACCAGTCGGATAACCACCTCTCTTTCGCAGCATGTTTTGCCAGAAGTGAAGGAAAAAACGGAGTGGTTGTCGCGTTTCTTGCCGTCCTTGAACTCAGCAAAGAAGGAATCATCGACATCTTCCAGTCCGAACCCTACGCCAATCTCAGCGTTAGAATTCGCCCCGCCGCTTGAAGAACAGATTTTAGAAAGCGTCATTGAAGATGTTGTCGTCGCAATTCCTCCCAAACCCAAAAAGCCCAGGCCCAAGCCGGTGGTCGAGCCACCGCTGGAAATTGTCAAATACATCGCAGCCCCCCGCAGACCAGCCACGCGCTTGCCTGTGGTTCTGGCAGCGCGCGCGCCCATCAGACTGTTTTGGGAAAAGCCTGAACGCCTCGCGCCGCCTGCGCCAGCAGTCGTTGTAAACCAGCCACCCAGATTACCTGACGAACCGATAGAGTGCGACGTGAATACTAAACGCATCGTAGAAGCCATCCTGTTTGCCGCCAACCGGCCGATGACCATCAAACAGATTCAGGAAACGTTTCCAGAGCTGGAACAGCCGGATACGCTGGAAATCCAGATGGCGATAGAGTCGATTGCCCAGGATTACGCCGCTCGACCGATAGGCTTAAAACAGTTGGCCAGTGGCTTTCGGTTTCAAGTCAAAGAAGGCATGTCACCCTGGGTGACGCGCTTGTTTGAGGAAAAACCGGCGCGTTATTCCAGAGCCTTACTCGAAACTTTGGCCATTATCGCCTACCGCCAGCCAGTCACGCGCGGCGAAATCGAGGATATTCGCGGTGTCGGCGTCAGCAGTTCCATCATTCAAACCTTGCTGGAGCGTGAGTGGATACGCGTGATTGCGCATAAAGAAGTGCCGGGCCGGCCAGCCTTATTTGGCACCACCAAACAATTTCTGGATTATTTCAATTTAACCTCATTGAGCGAATTGCCCACCTTGGAAGAAATCGTCAATTTCGATTTCGGCAACGCGCCTCAACCGCACACCGAGCAGGACCACAGTGAAAGACCGCAAACCGTCGCAGCCCAAACCGAAATCGAATCATCCCTCAAGCAAACCGGACAGCCGGGGCCAGAAGGAGGACCGTCGGGGGAAACCGCCGCAGAGCAGCAAGCCGAGTTTGGCGCGCAAACCGAGACCGGCAGCAGCGCCGAAAACCTCACCCTCCACTAACACCGCGCCAGCTGAGGGCGAGCGGATTCAGAAAACTCTGGCTCGTGCCGGCGTGGGTTCCCGTCGGGAAATTGAGCGTTGGATAGCCGAGGGCAAAATCTCCGTTAACGGTAATGTAGTGCAACTGGGTTACCACTTAAAAGCGGATGACCATTTGCAAATCAATGGCCGCGTCGTCAAATGGGAAAAATACGCCGAGCAGCCGACCCGGGTGCTGGTGTATCACAAGCCTGTCGGTGAACTGGTGACCCGCCGCGACCCTGAAGGTCGGCCGGTCATCTTTACCCAGTTGCCGCGCTTGCAAGTCGGCCGCTGGATTGCAGTCGGTCGATTGGACATCAATACCTCTGGCTTGATTTTAGTCACCAATAACGGTGAACTGGCTAACCGCTTGATGCACCCGGCTCAGGAAGTGGAACGCGAATACGCGGTGCGGATTCTGGGCGAAGTGGATGACGCCATGCTGGCGCGATTAAAGCAAGGCGTGGAACTGGAAGACGGCCCGGCGCATTTTGACAATGTCAGTTTTTACGCTGGCGAAGGCGCTAACAAATGGTTTTACGCGACCGTCAAACAAGGCCGTAATCGCTTGGTAAGGCGCTTGTGGGAATCGCAAGGTGTCAAAGTCAGTCGTTTGATTCGGGTGCGTTATGGTGAAATAGGCTTGCCGGAGCGGGTCAGGGCGCATTCGTTTTACGAGCTGGAGCCTAAGGAATTGCAAGGCTTGATGGAGTTTGTGGGCTTGTAGTTTTGGACAGCGTTTCCGGCAAGTTTGTAAACGTCAGACACGTCTATCGGCTGTTTTGGCCTGCAGGAAAAATGCTGCGGCTGTCGGAAGTGGCTTTATTTGGCGAGTTGCATAGGGTGGGCACGGTTTTTGTGCCCACGCGGAATTGCCAGGTTTAACTATTAAACCTCGTGCGACTTGGCGAAATTAAGACAGAAAAGATTTCAATTTATCGGTGAAGCTGTTCCAGCCTTCTTCCAGTTTGGCGGTCGATTCGTGCCAGCTGGTTTCCAGACTTTCTTTGACATCGTCCCACGCGTCGTCGGCCACGGCAGCGATCTCTTCTGCTTTGCTCTTGGCTTGTTCCAGCTTGGGTTCCAACTCGGCAATCGCCGCGCGTACGTCGTCCAGGGCTTCGTGAGATTCGTCTAGGGCTTTTTGTTTTAACCCTTCCAGCTTGACTTGCTGTTCGTCGATAGAAGTCTGAATGTTGGCTAGCAGTTCGTCTTTGGTCATGGTGCTGTCCTCCCGCTGGGGGATTGGTTGAATGAACCTGCAGTCTAGCAAACTTGTGTTACCAGTTGTCGAATTTGCAAATTTTTTGCAATAAAAACTTGGTTGATAGCTGTTTAGTGTCAAGAATTGCAGGCTTTGATGAAACGCTGCGGAATTTGTTATTGGCTTAACCTAGATCTCCAACTTGCCGGATACCCGTTTGAAGGCGTTCCGGTGACAACGCCATCTTTGGTTTCGATCAAAAACCCTGAAACAAAAAATCCAGCGCGCCGGTGATTTCAAAATGATTGGCGGCAAGGGAATCGATGGGTGATTTCAAGATACGTACCGGCACGGCGGCGAGTTTGGATGTTTCCAAAATACATTCCACTTCTGCAATCGTCACGACCGGCATCAGGTTGTTCGGCAATCGAGTTTGCGGGAAGTTGCTAAGGCGACGCAGCGGGATGACGATACGCGTGTCCAAGGCGCTCAATACTTCGCTTTGCACGTCAACCAAATACGGGACGTGGTCGGCTTGCGCGCCGGGGTTTCTGTAGACATCGAAGCGCGCCATTTTAGAAGCTCCGCCATTCTTCCAGCGGTAATCTTTCTTGTTCGACGTGCTGATTGTAAATGGTGATAAAGTCGGCATGTTCGCTTTGCCAGCGCCGTGCTTTTTCATCCCGTATCAATTGCCGTAAAAATTGATCGCAAGTTTGAGAGATGTTGATGCCCAGGGATTTGGCTTCTGTTAATACGTCTGCAGACAGCGTGATATTGGTAGCTCTCTTGGTTGGTGTGGTGGTCATTAGCCGAGTCCTGCGTAGTGGTAGTTTATGCGCATGATATGGCTATATTAAAAATGGCGCCATACTTAATACATCTCAACGCTTCAATGAAAATCCCGCGACCTACTCTCCAAATCACCAATCCAGTTACTCCAATCCTCCAGTTTGCCGGCTATTAAATGCAATACGCCGTCTTCGTGTTGAATAATCCCGGTGACAGATAATAAGCGGGCTTTTAATAAGGGTTTGCGTTGCGCCAGCGCGGTGGCGGGCCAGACCACCAGATTAACCTGGCCGGTTTCGTCTTCCAGTGTTACAAAAGTTACGCCGGAAGCCGTCATGGGCCGTTGCCGACAGATAACAAGGCCAGCAACCTGGGCGATGCTGCCGTTGCGTCTTTGCCACAAAGATTCTGCTGTGGTGACGCCTTTGCTGTGTAAGCGCTTGCGTAGCAGTGCCAAGGGATGGTTACGCAGACTGAGTCGGGTGCTGGCGTAATCGGCTAACACGTCTTGTCCGGGTCTGGGTGGTTTCAACAATGGCAAGGCTTCCGCGATGTTTGGGATGCCAAAAAGCGCTGTGGCTGGCTCTACACCGCCCGCTGCCCAATAGGCTTTATGTCGATTGCCGGCCAAACTTCTCAAGGCATCGGCTGCCGCCAGACATTCCAAATCCTGTGGCTTAAGTCCGGCGCGATCAGCCAGATCGGCAACACTGGCAAACAACTGCTGTCCACGGGCTTGGGCGATATGGACTGCTGCGGCTGTTGATAAGCCTTTTATTTGATTGAATCCCAAGCGTAAGGCTGGGGCAGCATTAGCTGAAAACTCTAACGCACACTGATTTTGACTGGCTTGCACATCCACCGGCCTAATATCCACGCCATGCCGGCGCGCATCCTGCGTTAATTGCGATGGGCCGTAAAATCCCATGGGCTGACTGTTAAGCAAAGCGCAGCAAAATGCGGCAGGATGATGGCGCTTCAGCCAGGCCGATACATAAGCCAGCAGGGCAAAGCTCGCCGAATGCGACTCCGGAAAGCCGTAATCGCCAAAGCCTTTGATTTGTTGAAAAATCCGCTGGGCAAATTCAGTGCTATAACCACGCGCCTGCATGCCGTCCATCAGCTTGCGCTCGAAAGGCTCCAGGCCGCCTTTACGCTTCCAGGCCGCCATGGCGCGGCGCAATTCGTCGGCTTCGCCAGCGGTAAAACCCGCAGCAACCATGGCAATTTGCATGACTTGTTCCTGAAAAATCGGAATACCCAAGGTGCGTTCCAGTACTTTTTTAACCTCCGGGCTGGGGTAATCGACCGGCTCCGAGCCATTGCGTCGCGCCAGATACGGATGCACCATTTCGCCCTGGATGGGGCCGGGGCGGACGATGGCGATTTCGATGACCAGATCGTAATAATTGGCCGGTTTCAGGCGCGGCAGCATGCTCATTTGCGCCCGCGACTCGATTTGAAACACGCCAATGCTGTCAGCTTGTTGCAGCATGGCGTAAACGGCTGGGTCTTCGGCTGGAATATCGGCCATGCGCCAACTACGGCCGGTATATTGGCCAAGATAGCCCAGGGCTTTGCGTATGGCGCTCAGCATCCCCAGCGCCAGCACATCCACTTTCAGCAGGCCCATTGCGGCGAGATCGTCTTTTTCCCATTGGATCACAGTGCGATCAGCCATGGCCGCGTTTTCGACCGGCACCAAACGGGATAAATCATCGCGGGCAATCACAAAACCGCCGACGTGCTGCGACAAATGCCTGGGAAAGCCTTTGATCTGCTCGACCAGGATGCTTAAGCGTCGCACCGTAGGGCTATTCGCATCAAAACCGCATTCTGTCAGGGCTTGCGGGGTTAGTTGATAAGCATCCCAGCGATCCACGCTAGCAGCCAGGCGTTCGACTTGGGCAAGATTAAGGCCCAAAGCCTTACCCACATCGCGTACCGCGCTGCGGCTGCGATAGGTAATCACGGTAGCGGCCAGTGCGGCGCGGTGGCGGCCGTATTTTTGATAAATGTATTGAATGACTTGTTCGCGCCGTTCGTGTTCAAAATCCACATCAATGTCCGGTGCTTCGTTACGTTCCCGCGATAAAAAACGCTCGAATAATAAATTCATCCGACTGGGATCGACTTCGGTAATGCCCAGGCAAAAACACACTGCCGAATTAGCCGCCGAGCCGCGGCCCTGGCAGAGTATGCCTTGTTCGCGGGCGTAGCTGACAATGTCGTGTACGGTCAGAAAATAAGGCTCGAAAGCCAGTTCCGCGATCAAGGTCAATTCATGTTCAATTTGTTGGCGCACCTTTGGGGATTCGCCGTTTGGCCAGCGATTTTGTATGCCGGCTTCGGTTAGCTGACGCAGCCAGGAGCTTGGCGTGTGGCCGTCCGGCACCAGTTCTTGCGGATATTCATAACGCAACTCGTCCAGCGAAAACTGGCAGCGTTCGGCGATAACTAATGATTGTCGCAGCCATTCAGATGGATATAGCTGGGCCAAGCGGGGCAGGGGGCGCAAATGCCGTTCGCCGTTGGCAAACAAGTTATAGCCCAGTTGCGATAAAGGCTGGCCGAGGCGAATCGCGGTTAAGGTGTCTTGCAAAGCACGGCGGCTGCGGCGATGCATGTGCACGTTATTGCAGGCCAATACGGGAATTTCCAGATTTTTGGCGATGTTGGCGGCTTGCACCGAATAGCTGTCGTCCTGTCCCGATAGAAATAACCCAATACCCAGCCATAAATCCTGAGCAAACTGTTGCTTTAGCCAGGCGCCGTCTTCCTGCACAAATTGCGCGCAAGGCAGCCAAATGGCCAGACAGCCGTACGGCAAGTGAGCGGCCAAATCGCTGCGGTTTAAGCGATAACTGCCTTTTTCGGCTTGACGGCGGGCAAGGGTGATCAGTGCAGACAAGTTGCCGTAGCTGTGGCGGTCAGTAGCCAGCAACAGCAGTTTTAAACCA
>CAIOHN010000374.1 GCA_903858105.1 uncultured Pseudomonadota bacterium
GGATTGATGCGTTCGGGGCTATAACCTACATAAAAATCTTGGTTAAAGCGCAGTCCCGAAATTTTTTCCAAAATCGGCACACAGACTTCCTCGGTGGCACCGGGGTAAACCGTGGATTCGTAAATAACGATATCGCCAGCTTTAATGACTTTACCCAGCGTCTCGCTGGCTTTTTCCAAAGGTGTTAAATCAGGCTGTTTATGCTCGTTAATGGGCGTCGGTACTGTGACGATGTAAAACGAACAATCGGCTAGATCTTTTAATTGCGAGCTATACGTCAAGTGTTTCGCTTGCGCCAGCTCGTCTTCGCTAACCTCCAGCGTATGATCTCGTCCGGCCTGCAACTCCTCGATGCGATGTTGATTAATATCGAAACCCACGGTTGGATATTTGCGCCCAAATTCCACAGCCAGCGGCAATCCCACATAGCCAAGCCCAATCATGCCAATTTTAATGTTATCTAACATCTAACAACCACTCCTTCGCCCCGCTTAAGTATGAATGACACTAAATTACTTTTTAACGATACATCCCCACGCCACCAACCAGGCCTGAGCTTGATAAGTCTCGGCGCTTTTTGGCAAGTCTCCGCTCAACACCATCGCCAGTGTCTGGTTAATAATGCCGAAGAAATAAGTGTAGGCCAACATTGGGTCGATGGCTTTCATTTCGCCATCTTTAACGCCATTTTGGAAAATCCGTTTGATCTTGTTAAACGCCGGGCTATCCAATAAGGGCTTAGGCTCGGCTAAAAACTCTTCACTTTTTACAAAAAGCAAAAACTGTACAATTTCCGGCGCATCGTCGGTTAATTTAAAGAGTAAATCGACCACTTCTCGTAACTGCTCCGCGGCTTTGCGATTTCTGCGTCGAATATCGTCGATAGATATGCTCAGACTATCGAGTATATTTTCGTGCAGCGCCTGAGCTATTGCCTGCTTGGTTTTAAAAAACTGAGAAATACCGGTATTGGTCGTCACACCCAGGGCGTCTTTGATATCGGTTAGCGAGGTGTTGAAATAGCCTTTTTTGGCAAATAGCTTTAAAGCGGCCTGTAACACCTCATCCTGAGTGACGGTTTTAATTTGTATAGGTTCTACTAATTCTGTTTCTAATTCTTGATCCATGCTCTTATATACAGCTTTACCTGCTGTTTACTCTCTGTTATTGCAGCATAAATACTGCTTATTATAATTATTCGCTGATAGTGGAGATTGCCGCCATCAGGTAATTTATCATCGACCACAAAGTTAAAATCGCCGAAATATACAGCAACCAGTAGCCCATGACATTGATCGGCAAACCCAACAAGTCATCCCTGTAAAGCAACAAACTCACTGCTGTCATTTGTGCTGTGGTTTTCCATTTTCCCAACTGCGAAACCTTTACCGTGGCACGTTGACCAATCTCGGCCATCCATTCTCTAAGCGAGGCAATCGCGATTTCCCTGCCGATGATGATCGCTGCAGGTACAGCCAGATAGGGGTTAGCCTGGGCCTGAACCACCAGCACCAGCACAAATGCCACCATCAATTTATCTGCAACCGGATCCAGAAAGGCGCCGAATGCAGTTTGCATATTCATTTTTCTGGCCAGATAGCCATCCAGCCAATCCGTAAAACCGGCAAACAGGAAAATCAGGGTGCATACTAAATTGGAATACTGCCACGGCAAATAAAACACCACAGCCAACAACGGAATCAATGCGATCCGCAATAGAGTCAGGTAGGTCGGAATGGTAAATCTAATGGCCATCTTGGTGGTGAAATGTATCGTAAATTCGTTGCGCTAATTGTCGGCTAATACCATCTATGCTGGCCAAAGCATCCACGCCAGCACTGGACACGCCCTGCAACCCGCCAAATTGTTTCAGTAAAACCTGCCTTCTTTTCGGCCCCAGACCGGCAATATCTTCCAGTACCGACTGTTTGCTCACTTTACCACGCCGTTGCCGGTGTCCGGTTATCGCAAATCGATGCGCTTCATCGCGAATTTGCTGGATCAGCAATAAAGCCGCTGCACCCGGCGTCACATCTAGCGGTTGCTGATTTCCGACTAAAATGATTTTCTCCATCCCGGCTTTTCTGTCGGGGCCTTTGGCGACGCCGACTATCATAACATTGTTTATCTCCAATTCCGCCAAAGCCTTTTCCGCTTCAGCCACCTGACCTTTACCACCGTCGATCAGCAAAATATCCGGAGCCGGATGTTCGCCCTGCTTGAGTCGTTTGAAACGTCGAAATACCGCCTGATGAATGGCCGCATAATCATCCCCCGCGGTAATCCCATCGATATTGAAACGCCGATAGTCGGACTTAACCCGCCCTTCCCGATCAAATACCACGCAGGATGCCACCGTCTGCTCGCCCTGCGTGTGACTAATATCAAAACACTCCAAGCGACTGGGAATCTCGCTACAACCAAGTTCCTGTTGCAAACTGACAAAGCGGCCCAGCAAACCTTGCTTATCCGCCAGTTTGGCAGCCAAGGCATTTTCGGCGTTTGTAACAGCCATTTGCAGCCATTTTAAACGTTCCCCGCGCACATTATTGGCAATCGCTACCGCGTGTTTGGCTTGTTCGCCGAGCACCTCCGCTACTAGCGCGGACTCAGGCAAACCATAATTGACAATCAATTCATGCGGTACGGTTTTATCTAAATAGTATTGGGCGATAAAAGCCTGCAGGATTTCGGCCGACTGATTTTCATCGCCAATTTTTGGAAAAAAATGCCGGTTGCCCAAATGCTGGCCATTGCGAATAAAAAACACCTGCACACAAGCCATGCCGGCTTTGACCGCACAAGCCAAAATGTCAACATCGCCTTTTTCACCTTCGACGCAATGTTTTTCCAGCACCGCTCGCAAACGGGCGATTTGATCACGATATGCGGCAGCCTGTTCAAACTCCAGTTGGGTTGCCGCGGCTTCCATCTTGCCGACCAGGCGATCAATCAATAAACCGCCCTGGCCTTCCAAAAATAACATCGTATTTTCGACGTCACCGGCGTAATGCTTTTTACTGACCAAGCCCACGCACGGTGCTGTGCAGCGCTCGATCTGATATTGCAGACATGGCCGGGAACGGGCGCTGTAATAAGAATCCTCACATTGCCGCACCGGAAAGATTTTTTGCAGTAACTTTAGGGTTTCCTTGACGGCGCTGGCGCTGGGATACGGACCAAAA
>CAIOHN010000375.1 GCA_903858105.1 uncultured Pseudomonadota bacterium
CATAAGGGTTCGGGCTAAAAAATAAAAGGACGATAGCTAGTTAGTTAGTTAGTATAGACTGCGTTCGACTCAATAGCGATAGCTAGATGTTGGCATCTATAAAAGCAGAGTTGGCGTGTGCTGCTTTAAGGAGCGCATCAATCGAATGTGCGAATGATGCGCTTTTTAGCTCAGCTTATTCCTAAAGCCCTCGTTTATTAAGGTGCTGGAATGACTGTTCTGGGTGTTGGACTGGCTGCCAGCGAAAAACCATCTGAAGCAAGGCCATTATGAAAACCCTGCTCTAGTTGTCCAAAACTGGCATTTCCCCAGCATTGTACCGACAAGTCACGCAGTTGAGCGCAGCTATGACCTGACCCTGCTGACACCGCACGGGCGGTCGTAATACCTTGTACGGGCGTATTGGGCAAAAAGACTGCCGTATTCGCAGCATTCAGATCTACAAAACCGAGCAAACCTGAACCTATTTGTCCCCAACATTTGATGGTGCCATCGCTAAGTCTTGCGCACGAATGAACGCGGCCTAAATCAATTGCTACTGCCGTCGTAATATTGCGTACCGGCGTTTGGGCATTGCTCACAGAACTACTGACACTGCCAATCCCTAGCTGGCCTTGCGTATTGCGTCCCCAACAGATTACCGCTCCACCAGGATTCAAGATAGTACCACCCGCTTTTCTGGCACAGTTATAATCTTCGCCAGCCGCAACCGCGACAACATCGGTCAAGGAAGCGACCGAAATCGGCGTATTCTTAAAGCTTTCAGTATTCGAACTGCCAAGTTGTCTAAAGGTGTTGTCACCCCAACATTTGACCGTCATATCGGCCAGTAACGCACAAGTATGATTGGCACCCGCGGCAATATCGATGGCATTGGTGATGCCTTGGACGGACACTGGTGTCGTGGTAAATGCAGGTGCGGCATTATTGCCCAACTGCCCGCGATCACCCTTGCCCCAACATTTGACCGTGCCATCAGTCAGGATGGCGCAATTATGATTGGCTCCGGCTACTAGAGCGGTCGCGTTAGTGATGCCGCTGACCAAAGGTGGGGGAAAGGCGCTTGTGTTTGTCCCACCTGATGGGGTTTGGCTCCCATTCCCGAATTGTCCAAAGTCATTGGCTCCCCAGCAGCGAATGGTCCTATCATTCAAGCGGGCACAACTATGTTTTCCCCCGGCAGCAACTTCCACCACGTTATTTAGGGATGAGCTAACGCCGTTGACGCTTAGCGGAGAAAATGCACCACTGGCTTGTTGACTGCTATCCAATCCCCAGCAGGTAATCGACGTATCGCCCTTGACATAACAGGTATGTTCCGCACCCGCTGACAGTTTGATCGGTGCACGCGCATTTCTGGATAAGGCATCGATGAGCGTATCTGGCACGCTAATGACTGGTTTGAGTGTTCGGGTGGTCACAATGCCATGAGTCGAAAAACTGGGTACCGGTATCCAGACGCCGGTTGGAGTTTGAGTGGCACTTTCGAGCTGTAAATCTTCCGAATTTTCTTTAAAACCAATAGCAATCATGGGTTCTTCCCAGGGTTTGGGACTCATGATCAGGTGGGCAGGAACTTTGAACTGAAGCCCGGAAGGTTCCAGTCTGATCGCCACCGCGCCAGGTAAACTGGGGATAGAAACGGGTGTCATACTAATAGGCGTATTTTTTTCAAGCGCATACGGTTTAATTTCAAGTGAATACTCAATTCCTGAATGAGTCATACGCAACGTGCCTCCGAGTGGTCCGATCAGCTCAGGATTACTGGTTGGACCAAGATCCGTGCTGTTATAAATCTGTTTGGGCACAACGCACTGGTCATTTTGGTAGATTTTGGGTGGAAGACAGGCTAATTGCGGATTATCGACTACCATAAACTTGAATGGCGTTGCACCATAGTGAACATCGTCACCAACTTGGTAGCCGGTATAAATTTCGAACTCGCCTGGTAGCCCTGATAAATTAGTCGTCACGACGCGCTGTTCGTTGGTCTGGAGCGGATTCCAACTTACCAGGGTCTTGAGGCTCTCGAGTTGCCGATCCCAGCTATGCCACTGACTGTCGTCACCTTGGGCGAACCATTGGCCATTGTAACGGGCGACTATATAGACTGCGCCCGTTTGATTTACATGGGCAGCCTCCGGTTTAAGCTCCACCAGAATTTCGACGTGTTGTTTAAGATCGAATTGGCTTGATAAATTGACTCCCGAATCGGCCGTGATCGTCCCGGCAAACGTTGCGCTCGATATTGTATGTTGGGTGGAGACTCCTTGGGCTGTCTGTATGACATTGGTTGCCTGACTTGGTATGACTGAACAAGCCAGTAATAAGCTAACAAAAGCTAAAAAGGGGGAGCGGCGCATGGACTTATTCTCCTGGGTGGGTTGTAGATACCTTGATTTCAAAAAACCATACCCAAACCACGATTGTGTGCGTTATCGATGCAACAATGTCATTTTTGAAGTTGGGTTGTTAGTTATCAAACAAAATATTTTAAATAGTGAAATTTTTTCTATTTTGAATAAGCATATATGTCGTTTGACAAAAGTCAAC
>CAIOHN010000376.1 GCA_903858105.1 uncultured Pseudomonadota bacterium
GCATTCCCCCACGTAACGGGTGTATTCAGTGTTGCGGCGGCAGACCAGCTAACCGCAGGGCAACCGCTTGGTGCGCACAAGCTTGTCAACGGGCCAGCGGAAAAATTGGTAACAACATGATCCACGCCGTTCCAAAGATTGGTTAAGCGCAATTGACCTGACGCGTCAACCGAAGGTGCCAATGTGATGCTGCCGGAGCGATTGACCAGACGGTAGTCGCCGTTTTCTACCAGGCTCACACCCAATAGGCTCAAATTGGCATCAGGTCTGATGTCAAATTGCACATTGCTGTTGGTGAACACCGTACCTTGGATGCCGGTTGAGGAGGCTTTAAAATTCAATGGCGAAAATAGCACGCTATTGCCGTCACCAGACAGCGTAGGTGCGCCAAACAGGCCTAAAGCTGTATCGTCATAAAAGGCCGTAAAGCCGTTACCGTCCAGCGACAATATTGCCGCCGAGGCGTTACCGCTCAGTATTGAAAGCACCCCGGCCGCGGCCAGGAACAAAGTCTTGATTTTCATATAGTCTCTAAAGTTTTAATGAATAGACAGGGCGACCTTGAGTCGCAACAATGGTTTTACGCATCGGCTTATCAAAGTTGGTAAAGTTTGCTGGCCACATTGTGGTTTTGGATTTGCCAAAATGTGTTGCCGCTTCCATTGCCAGCTACCTACATCCGATGTATTGTCGACTGTGTCTTAAAAAACTTAGGTCGTAGGCATTGTTCCTGAGAAAATCGTATCTGCGATGTACTGCAAAGTTTTATTCCGCAGGGCATGCTACGAACTGGCAAAGTCAGAATGGTTACCAATCGGTGAAAGTTTGAAGTAATGTATTACAAAATATTTCGGCCACTAGCTAGGTGGCTGAATAAATGACTGGTGCTGGCCGTTTGAGTCGCTTTGGCAAATCCGCGCCAAATAGCGGCTAAACATGTAGACGTATACCTAGTGGCTTAGGTCATGGTATGGTTGGGCAATTTTTATCCCCGTCGATTTTTCAGGAAACGCCCATGACCGAACCCTTGCTGATCGCCAAAGCTCAAAATACCGAATTATGCTTGTTGCCGGCGATGGCCAATCGCCACGGCTTGATTGCTGGCGCGACCGGTACAGGTAAAACCATCACCCTGCAAACCCTTGCCGAAGGGTTTTCGCAAATCGGCGTTCCGGTGTTCATGGCCGATGTCAAAGGCGACTTGTCGGGCGTTAGTCGGAGCGGCGGCGGCAATGCCAAAGTCGAGGCGCGCTTTACCGAGTTGGGTATTACTGACTTTAATTACGCCGCCGTACCGACGCTTTTTTGGGATGTATTTGGTAAAAAAGGCCACCCGCTACGCTCGACGGTATCAGAGATGGGGCCACTTCTCTTGGCGCGGATGCTGGATCTTAACGAGGTGCAAAGCGGCGTACTGACCGCGGCTTTTAAAATTGCCGACGACAACGGCTGGTTGTTGCTGGATTTGAAAGACCTGCGCGCATTGCTGCAATACGCCGCCGAGAATTCGTCTGAATTATCCGGCGAATACGGCAGCATCTCTGCTGCCAGCGTTGGTGCAATTCAGCGCGGTTTATTGCAACTGGAGCAGGAAGGCGGCGAAAATTTATTCGGCGAACCAGCCTTGGATTTTAACGACTTGCTGCAAACCCAGGGCGGCAAAGGCGTGATCAACATTCTGGCGGCCGATATGCTGTATAACTCGCCGCGCGTTTACGCCACCTTGCTATTGTGGCTGCTGTCCGAGTTGTTTGAAAATCTGCCCGAAGCCGGTGATTTGGATAAACCAAAGCTGGTGTTCTTTTTTGACGAAGCTCACTTATTGTTTAACGATGCGCCCTCGGCTTTGCTGCAAAAAATCGAGCAGGTGGTGCGATTGATTCGCTCCAAGGGCGTGGGTGTGTATTTTGTCAGTCAAAACCCGCTGGATATTCCAGATGTGATTCTTGGTCAGTTGGGTAATCGGGTGCAACATGCCTTACGGGCTTTTACCCCGCGCGATCAAAAGGCGGTTAAAGCCGCGGCTGATACCTTCCGTAGCAACCCTGGGGTTGACGTGTCCACGGCCATTACCGAGCTGGGGGTAGGCGAGGCTTTGGTGTCGTTCCTGGACGCAAAAGGTACGCCCATGCCGGTGGAACGGGCTTTGATTAAACCCCCGCTTTCCCATGTCGGCCCGGCCAGCGACGCCGAGCGCCAGGAAACCATCGATAATTCGGTAATAGCCGGTCATTATGAAAAACAGCTTGATCGCGAGTCGGCCTATGAAATACTAAAAGGCCGTGCGGAAAAAGTTGCGCCGCCCGCATCTGCCGCTGAGGAAGGTGGGTCGGGTTTCAGTTGGGGCGAAGTCTTGCTGGAAGGCGTAACCGGCAAATCCGGTTCGCGTCGCAGCGGCGGTCAAACCGTGCTGGAAGCCGCCGCCAAAAGCGCGGCGCGCAGCATTGGCCAGGAAGTGGGTAAGCAGATTATCCGAGGGGTGTTGGGGTCTTTGTTAGGCGGCGGACGCAGACGATAAGCAGCGATCGGGCAATTTATTTATTATCTTTAATCAATTTTTACAATAGTTTCATGACAACAATCAATATCCAACAAATGATGGCCGACAGCGGCGTAGGCTTTGGCACCAGCGGCGCGCGTGGGTTGGTCAGCCAGATGAGCGATCAGGTGTGTGCAGCTTATACTTTGGCGTTTTTACAAGGCCTTGCGTTAGCCAGACCCGGTCAAAAAATCGCGCTGGGCATTGATTTACGTCCATCCAGCCCGGCAATAGCCAGAGCTTGCGCGGCGGGTATTAGGCAGGCGGGCTGCGAAGTCGACTTTTGCGGCGTGTTGCCGACACCGGCGCTGGCTTTATACGGCTTGGTGCACGGGCTGCCAGCGATTATGGTTACCGGCAGTCATATCCCGTTTGATCGCAACGGCATCAAGTTTTATCGCGCCGAAGGCGAGATTAGTAAAGCCGACGAAGCGGCGATGACCAACGCAGTAGTTGACGTGCAAGCTATTGCAGACGATGAAGCCTTGCCAGCGATTAATCACAAAGCTTTGCAGCAATATCAACAGCGTTATACCGATTTGTTTGCCAACGATTTGTTGGCTGGCTGGCGGATTGGGGTTTACGAACATTCCAGCGCTGCGCGCGACGTGATTAAAGACTTGTTGGCTGCTTTAGGTGCCGAGGTGCTGGGTTTGGAGCGCACTGATATTTTTGTACCCATCGATACCGAGGCCGTCAGCGACGCTGATCGCAAGCGCGGCCAAGCTTGGGCGCTTGAACATAAACTGGATGCGATTATTTCCACCGACGGCGACGGCGACCGACCTTTAATCGCTGACGAAACCGGCAACTGGCTGCGCGGCGACATCGTCGGTTTGCTGTGCGCCAAGTTTCTGGGAGCTGACTGCGTCGTCACGCCGGTTAGCTGCAATACCGCCATCGAAGCGACGGGCTGGTTCAAACAAGTTATCCGCACCCGCATAGGTTCGCCGTATGTAATCGCCGACATGGAACAAATCCAACAGGGCGGCGTGGCCGGTTTTGAGGCCAATGGTGGTTTTTTGGCCGGCAATAATTTGGCGGTGGGGCGTAAAACCTTGGTCGCCTTGCCGACGCGCGATGCGGTGTTGCCAGCACTGGCGATCTTGGCGATGGCCAGACTGCAGGGCGGTAAATTGTCTGATTTGCTTAAGGATTTGCCGCAACGTTACACAGCCAGCGACCGGATTCAGGAGTTTCCGGTGGCCAATAGCCGTGCCTTGTTGGATCGCTTGCAAGCCGACGCCACAGCCTATCGTAGCTTGTGGGGTGATGAACTGGGCGCGCCTTTAAATTGCGATACCACCGATGGGCTGCGCTTGAGCTTTGCCAACGGCGAAATAGTGCATCTGCGTCCCTCCGGCAACGCGCCGGAATTGCGTTGCTACGCCGAAGCCGACAGCATGCCGCGCGCGGAAAGCTTGGTCGCTATGACCTTGAAAAAGATCGCAGGTCGCTGAGATTTTTCTTAACGGCTTACTTGGTCGGATTTATTGCTTTTTCTTTGGGGTTAATCTTTGGTTAAGTTTTCTTGGTGTATCTTTAAGTCGCAATAATTAAAACTACCAGGGAGTTACCATGCAAAACAAAGCAATTTTATTCGGTTCTTTAGTATTGGTTTCCGGCGCAGCATTTGCGCAGTCGGCCGCGTTGGAAGGCATTGCCAAGCAAGCTGCCAAAGACAAGGCCATGTCTGTGGTGCCAGGTGCATCCCAGGCAGTTCAGGTAATTGAGCAGGCGCAACAGTTAAAACAAGGCGTGACCGGGGCGCCTGTCGGCTTAAAAGATCAAGCGTCAGAAGCGGGTAAGGATGCAGTTCAACAAAAACTGCCAGCTGCTGCACCGACAGACCCTAAAGGCGTTGTAGAACCAGTGAAGGCCGGACAAGGCACTGCCGCTACCGTGGCACCTGGCGCACAGGCACCAGAGGTAAAGCAAGGTGTCACTGCGGCACCCGCCGTTGTAAAAGAACAAGCGCCAGAAGCGGGTAAGGATGCGGTTCAGCAAAAACTGCCAGCAGCGGCGACAGACCTTAAAAGCGCCGTAGAACCAGTTAAGGCCGCACAAGGCACAGCGGCTACTGCGGTTCCCGGTGCAGTGAATGGTGTCGGCGGACAGGCTCAAGAGTCAAAACCCGGCGTCACTGCTGCGCCAGTCGCAGTAAAAGATCAAGCGCAAGAAGCGGGCAAGGATGCGGCGCAACAAAAAGTGCAGCAGGCGGTGCCCGGCGAAGTGAAGCAAGGTGCAGAAACAGCGAAGGCTGGCAAAGATAGCGCCGAGCAACTTAAAGCTAAAGTCGATGCAGTGCCTAAATCGCCTAGCGATGTAGTAAAAGCAGCCAAAGGTAAAGCTAAACAAAAAATGGCTGAAAAAGCGCTGGGTGTTTTGCAGTAAAAACAGGGCTTATCGCTAACAAAACCTCCGTCAGCGGAGGTTTTTGATTAAACCTAAGGGTGAATGGCTTAGTGTCATTCACCCTTCACAAGACTGCTAGCAGTCTTTCTTAATGAATCACTTCCCGATTTTTCAGCGCTGCATAGATGTCATCAACGCTGTATTGATCGCAATCAAAAGCCACATCGGTAGCAGCCGGTTTTTGATCCAGGCACAAGCACAGTAAGCCAGCGTTTTTAATGGCAACGGCTAAAGCATCGTTCGCTTGCTCCAGTACGGTTGTGGCATGGCCGGTATCGAACAACTTGCGTTCCAATTGATAGGCTACTTGCTGGGCATTGCTGCCAGTCAAGGCGATGATGCTGGCAGTTTGGCTAAAACGTGTCGCACGTTCTTCCGCAGAAACCGGTGACCAGTCTTCTGCGCTGGCATCGCCGGTAATCATGCCAGCACCGACAGTGACGTTGGTCAAGCGATCGATCACGATAAACGAGCCGGTGGTTTTGTTACGCTTGTAAGGGTCAAACACGACCGGGGCGTTGACGGCTACTGTGCAACTGCCGATTTCATTGAGATTCAGCGCATTGGCGTCGTGGTGTTCCAGAGTGTTGACGTCGATACGATGATGAATCATCGATACCGAGCCCGACACGCTGCGGGTAGCCAGTTTAAGGGTGTACTGACGGCCAGGCGTCATAGGCTGTTCGGTCATCCAGACGATAGTGGCTTTAAATCTATCAGAAATAGTCGGTTCGGCTTTTTGCTGACCCAGGATAATATCGCCACGGCTGATGTCGATTTCGTCTTCCAGCGTCAAAGTCACAGCCATGGCTGCAAATGCCTCTTCCAATTCGCCATCGAAGGTCACAATCGATTTGATCTTGCTGGTTTTGCCAGATGGCAGCGCGGTAATCGCATCGCCTTTGTGAAACACGCCGGAGGCGACGGTGCCGCAGAAGCCGCGAAAATCCAGGTTAGGGCGATTGACGTATTGCACCGGAAAACGGGCGTCATCAAAATTATGGTCGCTGGCGATTTCGATGCTATTTAACAACTCCATCATCGGCATACCGGTAAACCAGGGCATGTTGGCGCTGGGATTAACCACGTTATCGCCATCCAAAGCCGACATCGGGATGAAGTGCACGTCATGCAGATCCAGGGTTTTAATAAACGCCAGATAGTCGTCCTGGATTTTATGGTAAGTCTCTTCGCTGTAACCGACTAAGTCCATCTTGTTGATGGCGACGATGATGTGTTTCAAGCCCAACAAAGAGGCGATAAAACTATGGCGTTTGGTTTGGGTTTGCACGCCGTAACGGGCGTCGATCAATATCACTGCCAAATCGCAAGTCGATGCGCCGGTGGCCATATTGCGGGTATATTGCTCGTGCCCCGGTGTGTCGGCGATGATGAATTTGCGAGTCGAAGTCGAGAAATAACGATAAGCCACGTCAATGGTGATGCCTTGCTCGCGTTCGGCTTGCAAGCCGTCGACCAGCAAGGCTAAATCGATTTTGCCTGCACCGGTGGTGCCGGATTTGACGCTATCGGCTTGTACCGCAGCCAGTTGGTCTTCGTAAATCATTTTCGAGTCGTGCAACAAGCGCCCGATCAAGGTGCTTTTGCCGTCGTCGACGTTACCGCAGGTTAAAAACCGCAGTAACTCTTTGCGTTCGTGTTGCGCCAGATAGGCGTTAATGTCGGAGCTGATTAATTCGGATTGGTGGGACATGGTGTTCCTAAAATGGCCTTATTTGTTTAAAAAAGGTGTTTTGTTATTGATAAAGTGCTTAATTGCAATGTTGTCTTAAAAATTCGGCTAAATCTTGTCGACTTAATTGCCGCGTTGCGATATTGATTACCCATTCATAAAGTTGGGCGTTGCCCATCGCCGGTTGTTTATGATTGGCAGCCAGGAAAACCAACATACAGGCAGCGGCCACTCGCTTGTTACCATCCAAAAAAGGGTGGTTGTTAGCGAGGGAGTAGCAATATTGAGCGGCAGCTTGAAAAATGTCGCCGCCGCTGTAATGCCAAGTTTGCTGGGCTGAGCCGAGCGCCGATTCCAGCAATGCTTCATCTCTGATGCCTTGCGTTCCACCAAAGCGATCTATTTGTTGTTCATGTATTGCCAATGCCAGCGCTTTTGAAATAAAAAACAATTCCGGCATGCTCTTACTGCGCTAATTTTGTAAAGGCGTCGGCATATTGATCCATCAGTTGTTGATGAATCTTTAAGGCGTCTTCTTCCGTTGTCACTGCGTTAGGTAATGATTGCTGTTGTTTTTGTTCCAAAAACAATACGAAATCCAATACCTCGGCTTGTAGACCAGGTGCCAGCCTAACTAGGTGTTGTTGTATTTCTTCATGTAATTGCATGAGTCACCAGCCTTAAGGTTCAAGACACAAAGTTTATCGGCACCACTGCTTTTCACAGGGAATGCCGTCATTGTTGCCATCCATCTTGGTGTTTGGGCAGTTATTGATGAAAAAAGTCGCTTCCTCGCAAGATGTCATTTGCGAACAATAAGTACGCCCATCGCAGGCGTAATTGGTCGATTTGGCTGCCATCGGGTTAGATGTAGCAGTTGCTGCGGCTTGCTCGGAGTGTGGGGTGCTTCCAAACAAGCTTTTCAATTTATCAGTCATTTTGGACAGAAACGACTCATGGGCAGTGACTTCGGCAAGTGGTTGCAAATCGACAGGTTGGTGATTAACTTTGGTATCGCAGACTTTATCTGAATAGCTCACGCGACCAAGCGCATCGGTGCATTTATAAACTGCACCGAGGGTGTTTGCCGAATACAGCACCATAAATATCAACAGCAACCGTGTCATCGTCATTAATGCTTCAATAGTTCGCCGATGGCTGGATGTTAGAAGTAACCTTCGCGCTTCTTCTGCTCCATAGACCCCGCCTGGTCGTGATCAATCAAACGGCCTTGGCGTTCAGAGGTGGTGGTCAACAGCATTTCCTGAATAATTTCCGGTAAGGTGGTGGCGGTCGATTCGACGGCACCGGTTAGCGGATAGCAACCCAGTGTGCGGAAACGCACCATTTTCATTTCGACTTTATCGTCAGGGCCAATCGGCATGCGCTCGTCGTCGACCATAATCAACATCCCGTCTTTTTCGACCACCGGGCGCTCTTTGGCAAAATACAGTGGCACGATAGGGATGTTTTCCAGATGGATATATTGCCAAATATCCAGCTCGGTCCAATTCGAGAGCGGGAACACGCGGATGCTTTCGCCCTTGTCGATTTTGCCGTTAAAAACGTTCCACAATTCTGGACGCTGATTTTTTGGATCCCAACGATGGTTTTTGTCGCGGAACGAATACACCCGCTCCTTGGCGCGGGATTTTTCCTCGTCGCGGCGGGCACCGCCAAAGGCTGCGTCGAACTGATATTTGTTCAGCGCCTGTTTCAAGCCGTCGGTTTTCATCACGTCAGTGTGTTTTTTACTGCCGTGGGTGAACGGGCCTATGCCTTGATCCACACCGTCTTGATTGATATGCACCATCAAATCCCAGCCCAGGTCTTTAGCCATATTGTCACGGAACTCGATCATCTCCTTGAATTTCCAGGTAGTATCGACATGCAGCAGCGGGAAGGGCGGTTTGCCGGGGAAGAAGGCTTTGCGGGTCAAATGCAGCATCACCGCCGAGTCTTTGCCGATCGAATACAGCATTACCGGCTTCTCAAATTCTGCCGCTACTTCGCGGATGATATGAATACTTTCTGCTTCAAGCTGTTTCAGATGGGTTAATTTATAATCGGTCATCAAATATCCGGGGCGCGCGGCCATGTTAGCAAACAAGTGTAAGTTCGCTATTTTAAAGGCAAACCCCCATCGACGCTATCGGCAAAGCTTATGAGACAACTACATGGACTGGAAAATCTGCGTCAACAATACCCGGGGCGGCTAAATGCCCAGGCATTAGCGGGCTTGTTGCTGACGGATTTGGCGAGTTGCCACTGCACGATTTACGGCTGTATCGGCGATGATAATCAGGTGGTTTTGGCTGAATTAGGGTTGCTGACTGACAGCCTGGCCTACGAAATGTTCGATCAACGCATCGATTTTATAGTGGCCGGCCCGATACAGCGCGCCGATTGTGTGCCGCTGACTTACTGCTTGCAAGGCCAGGTTTTTTCGATCACTGGCCGCTGCTCCATGATAGCCAGGGTGTGTGGCGTGGATTTATATTTGCAACGCAGCTATACCGGCGTGGTTGGCGATATTGCCCGGCAAAAGTTTGCCATTCCTATAAGCCCCTTGCTGTAAGTGCCGCGATAAATCCGGGCCCCCGCTGGATAAGGAGTACCATGCCTGATACAGCCTGAATATTTTTCGGGTTTTTTGGGGCAACGGAGTGACACGCGGATGAAGTTCTATGATCGCAGTCGAAGTCTCTGTAAATGGGAGCGTCTGGACGAATGGCGCGATAAGATTCGCGAGAGTCTGGCGGCTGAAGAAAGTAACATCCTTTCGCCGTTTTATTTGTTGTCGGTTCCAGGGATAAGCGCCGCCGAGCAAAAGGTTTGTGCCGATCTTTGGCTAAAGACGCGCATAGCCGCCAGCCAAACCGAGCGCGCCGAGTTGGCGTTTAGCTATCCTGCGGCTATCAAGACCAAAATTCGGCTGGGTTATTTATCCTCGGATTTTCATGAACACGCCACCGCGCTGTTGCTGATTGAGTTGTTTGAAGCACATGATCGAACCGTGTTTGAGGTGTACGCCTATTCGTATGGTGCGGATGATGGTAAAGGTATGCGCCAGCGCCTGTGCGAGAGCTTTGATCGCTTTGTGGATTTACAGGATTTGTCCTTGTCTCAAGCCGCGCAAGCTATTCATCACGACGAGATTGATATTCTCATCGATCTGAAAGGCTACACCTATGGCAGTCGCACCGAGATACTCAGCTATCGCCCCGCGCCCGTACAGGTCAATTACCTGGGGTATCCGGGTACTTTGGGTGGCGATTTGTGCGACTACATCATCACCGATCAGTTCCTGACGCCGGTAGCCAGCGCAGTCGATTACAGCGAAGCCTTTGCCTATTTGCCCCACAGTTATCAACCGCATGGTCGCTATGCCGAGATAGGCAAAACCAGCAAACGCGGTCAGCATGGTCTGGATGAGCACAGTTTTGTGTTTTGCTGCTTTAATCAGGCTTACAAGATTACCCCGGCGGTGTTCGATATTTGGTGTCGTTTGTTGTATAGCGTGCCGGGCAGCGTGTTGTGGTTATTAAGAAACTCACAAGCCAAAGGCCGGCTCAGAAACGAAGCCTATCAACGCGGCATCGCGCCTGACAGGTTAATTTTTGCCGATGATTTACCGCAGATTCAACATTTGGCGCGGTTGGGTTTGGCGGATCTGGTACTGGATACCCAGCCCTACAACGCCCACACCACCGCCAGCGACGCGCTGTGGGTTGGTGTGCCTATCGTCACTTGCGCCGGCGAGACGTTTGCCTCACGGGTGGCAGGTAGTTTGTTGCATGCGATCGGCTTGCCGGAATTGATTGCGATCGATTTGGAAGACTATTACGACATAGCCATGGAATTGGCGACTAATCCAGCGCACTTGAGTGAGATCAAACAAAAATTGGCAGAAAATCGCATGACGACAGCGCTATTTGATATTAAAACCTACACCCAAGATTTGGAATCTTTATACACCTGCATGTGGCAAAAGCATTTAGCCGGTGATAAGCCTGCGGCGATAGGTCAAACCGAACCTGTTTTATAACTGGCTGCCCACCCAACGCAGAATATCTTGTGCACCCATAGCACCGGCTTGCCTGGCCAGTTCTCTGCCGCCTTTGAACAGTATCAAACTAGGAATGCTGCGGATGTTGTAACGGGCACTGAGCTGTTGTTCGGCTTCGGTATCAACTTTGCCGAGTCTTACGCGCGGTTCCAGTAATTGCGCGGCTTGGGCAAAAGCCGGTGCCATCATTTTGCAAGGGCCGCACCAATCTGCCCAAAAATCGACCAATAGCGGAATGTCGTTGCGCAACAGATGCTTGTCAAAGCTGGCGCTGTTTAAAATCAGCGGATGCCCGTTAAACAAGGCGTGATGGCATTGGCCGCAGTTAGGGGTTTTTGACAGTCGCGCTGCAGGCAGCCGGTTGACGGCTTGGCAATGCGGGCAGACCAGATGTAGTGATTCGCTCATAAACTTTATTCTATATAGCAAGTAAAAAAAAATTCCCTCTCCCTCCGTGCTAGGGTGAGGGATGTAAACTGATTTTTATTTTCAGAGGCCATCGGCAGCTTAGTCCAAACCAGCCCTATGTAAGCGACGACGTAAATCGTCAATTTCTTCCTGCATATCGGCGACCAATGCTGCCAACTCAGGCAGGGCTTCAAAATTGCGCTCCAAAATCACGATACGTCGCACTCGGACTAAATGAGCGGAGGAAAATCGCCATTCTGGCTGTTGCGAAAGCGGCTGCAACAAGCCTTCTTGAATATGCCGGACAATCCAGTCCGGCTCCACGGCGCAGATCGTCGCCAGTTGCTTTAGCGTCAGGCCGCCGTCTTCAAGTACCGCGTCGATCAGAGTATTGGTTTGTTGCATGCTTTAACTCCTTTTGTCCGCGCGCGGATCGAATGCCAGTTCTCGGGCCATGGTTGCATAAAGTTCTTTGGCTTTATCGCTGGTAGCCGGCGGTAAGATCACCTGAATATCCAGCAATAAATCGCCAGGCGTCGCGCTGGGGATGCCCTTGCCGCGCAGGCGTAACTGTTGCCCGCTTTGTGTGCCCTCTGGGATGCGGACTTTTAAGCCGGTATCGAATAAATTCACCGGCACCATGCCGCCCAGCGCTGCTTCCCAGGGTGTTATAGGTAGACTCATGAGCAGATTGCTGCCGTCCACGCGCATGCGCGGATGCGGGTTGAAATGCACCTCTAATAATAAATCGCCGGGTTTGCCGCCGCTTGCGCCAGCAGCGCCTTGACCTGCTAGACGGATAATTTGGCCTTCATAGACGCCTTTAGGGATTTTGACATTTAAGGTGCGGGTAGTCAGACCGACGTGACCGCTGGGATCCACGCTGGGCACCCGCAAGCTGATTTGCCGCGCCGCGCCGTTAAACGCGTCGGCAATATCCAACAGAACTTTGGCGTGATGATCTTCACCTTGGGCCTGGAAGCCTGCGCGACCATGCGAAGGCCCACCATGTGCTTTGCCAGCCCCCATCCGTCCGAACAATTCACTGAAAAAATCGCCAAAATCGGCGGAATCGGTACTGGAAAACTCAAAACCGGCATCCCAGTTGGGCGGTGGATTAAACTCTTGCCCCGGTTGATAGCCGCGTCCAAGCTGATCGTACGCCGCGCGCTTCTCGGTATCGAACAGCACCGCGTAAGCTTCGTTGATTTCCTTCATCCGCGCTTCGGCGTTTTCTTCTTTAGAAATATCGGGATGAAACTTGCGGGCTAGTTTGCGATAGGCTTTTTTTATGTCAGCCTCCGGCGCATCGCGACTGACGTCGAGGACTTGGTAATAATCTTTATATTGCACGCAACGGGGCTCCTGTGGAGGCTGTGGAAGTGCTTAGAGCGGCATGGTTTGCGAGAATTTTATCGCAAATCGATTAGACAACATTGCAAGAGAAAGATTGCAGGTGTCTTGGATTTTTAAGTTGCAATGCAGCGCCGAACTTCTCAAACGTAGCCGACCACCCAACGCAAAAGAAGCGCATCGATCATGATTGATGCGCTTCAATACATCTGCGGGGTGTGGGTTAGCGGTTCATCGCAATAATATTGTTAATCAAGCTACTGCCGGGAAAGTCCATCATGACTATGCCGACCCGTTTACTCACTCGCAACCCCATGTTCAAGGTTTGGTAAAGCCGATTGAGTGCCAAATAGTTTGCTCTCAAGTCGGCAAGAAGTTTGCTGCTGAGTTGGTTGGTGCCTAAAAACGCAATTGAGCACAATTTACCCAGGCAACTGACTCTTGGAAAATCCGGATAGGTATTGGGGCTGGTTAGGGTGGTTAAGCCGGTCAGCAGTTGCGGTGCATTGGTTTCGTGCGAACTGTGTCCGCTCGCGACGAAATAGGGGAAAGAGCCTGTCGAAGCACTGAGATAATTGATGTAGATTTTATTAGCATCGCCGGACGATGCAGCCATGAAATGGGTTTTAACTTGTTCCCATTTACCGTACAAATCCCAATTATCAGATAGCGCGTAATTGTCTTGAATTGTGCCTTGATTGCTGAGACCGGAATATGAAATACCTATTAACGGGCCGGTAAAGTTTTGTATTAACACCGCTTTGCCGCGCATAGCGCCAAGCGTAGGGTTACTGCCTGCTGCAGCGCCCAAAAATAAACCGGGGTATTTGCTGACAATGGCATTGTAAGTGTCGGCGAAGCTGCGGGTGTTGTTAGTTCCAACATTTTCTTCCTTTACTCGCATTACTACAGTCTCTCCAGGATTTTCCGCGAGAAAAGCATCCACGGTGTCCAATACGTCCTGGAAGGTGGCATTTTGCGGAATCAGGCCGTGGGCAATCTGAAACGCGTCGTTCTTGTGCCAGCAGCGGATGTCCAATACCCGAATACCGGAATTCAGCTGGTCGAATAAACTCATGGATTGGGTTTGGGTGATATCGCCGCCATAAAGCGACATTGTGTCATGCGTACCCGGCAAAGAGAGTTGGCTAAGTTTTAAGGTGTTCGGTAAGGACGTCAGCCATTGCGTATTGTAGGCACCGATATATGCATCGTGCGAATACGCTGTTTTGTCGATTGCGGAGATGGCGTTGGTACTGAAGCAGGCGATACCGGCAAATGTCAATGCGGCAAAAGTGGATTTTAATTTCATGGTTAGCTCCTGATAATGATTGATAAGTTGGTACTGATTTAAACGATCAATTTGTTTAGCGCACACAACGTGCCAGATTCTTATCTGATATATAACTAACTGATTTTTATATATTTAATAAAAATATGTCGATGCGGCGCATGGCTGGTCCAGGCTTTTTGGATACGATATTTCGTATCGGTTACAGTATTTCGTAAGTAAATCGGGAATTGATTCGCTCCTGGTTTCCATGCGTTACGTAACTGCCATTAAGTTAAACAAAAAGCCCCTTCTCCCGCCGGGAGAAGGTTGGGATGAGGGGGCAAAATAAAGTTTTTTGCCTCATTTATCCCCCGCACCCTCTATCAGCGGAAGAGGGCTATTCGCGCGTTAACTTAATATCTGCGCTGCGAGGGAAGCAGGAATGATTGCAGGCGTTTTTTAATTTGCGCGGCGTTGGCGCTGCGACTTAAAGAAGTGCGGCAAACTGGGGCTGAAATCGCCGAAATGTTGGTAAGCGCAGTGCCAAGCCCAACAAAATCAGACCGTTGGATTTCATTACCAACAGCTCAAGCTGTCGCGACACGCATCTTGGGCGAGAAGGGATTTTTAGAGTTGCCTTAAAGTCATGTGAATAACCGATTTAAATGCCAGATTACTGACAATTATTTTAGCGATTTGCTAAAATGCAATCTCTTGGGGGTGACATGGCTTCGACGTGGGTAGCAAAACCTCAGGTGCATGCCGAGCACAGTA
>CAIOHN010000377.1 GCA_903858105.1 uncultured Pseudomonadota bacterium
CGCACAGCCGCGGTGTTGACATGCAATGTCATTTTATTATCAACGTTTTCCAATCCTACCATCCCACCTTGTTCAGCAAAATCATCGCCTTCGCCGATAGTGAGCAAGGGCATTTTTTTTGTTTCGACAAAGACTTGCAGCAAAATGTTTTGTTTTAGTTCACTGATATATAAAACGTTACATCGCTCGAAATTACTCAAGCGTTGCAGATCGATCAACTTTAAGGTCTTATTACCGACCGGTTTATGATCGATGCTGGCAAAGGATTGCTGCACGGTGTTATCGCCGACCACGCACATATCAATCGTATCTTTCATGCTCTGCTGCGCCTCATCCGGCCAGGTCGTGAAACGCACAATATTTAGCGTTAACGCTGCTAACACAGCGTTTTCTTCCAAGGACAACGCTTGCGATGCTGACTGACTGCCGAGTAAAAGACTCAGTCCCAACAACAGGTGCTGGAATTTCCTGCCCCGCTTTTTCATGGGTCAAAAATTCCAGCTTACTTTGCCGTACAGGCCGCGCTCGATTAAGGTCGGTAAGGTCTGGTTTTCTGAAATATATTCAAGGTGACTTTGCTGAAACAGGTTTTGCCCCACCACCGATAACTCGATGTCTTTGATAGGCCGCCAGGCTGCGCGCAGATCGAGTGTGACGTAACCGTTGATACTAGCACCATCCGCCGAATACGAGCCAAAAGTGAGATTCTTATCGACATAACGAAACCAGAAATCCAGGTCAATATTGTGCCAAGGTGACAGTGCGCCGCGCAACGACACGCGCTGTTGCGGGCTAATATTGGTCTGTGGCGAACCTGTGTTATCGAGTTGCGTATGCAGCCAGCTGTAATTGACATCCCAGCGCCACCAATCCAGCATCTGCCAAATAGTCGCAATTTCTATCCCATAGGTTTTGCCGCCCAATCTATTGGTAAAATCCAAGGGTTGCGTAATAACCGGCTGTGCAGAAGCCAAACCACTGAAGTCCCGCTCGGCTTGATTGGCTAAGCGCAGATCACGGTAATTATTGTAAAAACCGGTTACATCCAGAGAAATTGACTTGGAAAAGGTGGTTCTGTAACCCGCTTCGTAGGAGATAACTTCTTCAGATTTAAAATTGGTATTACCCCGGGCTACTACGGCAATGGGCGGCGTACAAGCGGGTGGACAAGGAAAAGGTGACACTGCCTGCGGCGGAATAACCCTGGTCAGCACCGAGCCATAGCGATCTATCCGCGATGGCGTGCGTACCGCCCTGGACACCCCAGCCCAGAGCCGATGTTGGTTGTGCGGCGCCCACATGATTTTGGCTGAAGGTTGACCTTCAAAGCCACTGTAATCGTTGTGTTCAAATCTTGAGCCTATCGTCAACCACAGCTTATTGTCGATCAGGGTCATTTCGTCCTGCAGAAAGCCACTGACCAGTTGGTCATTAATCCTGGCGGGATTGGTATTGAGGATGGCCGCAGAACCATTTTGCAGCGGGTTGCCAACAATCTGATCGTGTCCAAAGTTGTAAGCCGCCCCCCAGATAATTTCGTGCCAGTCCAGTAATCCAAAACGGTGTTGAAATTGCAAGTCCAGAGAATTGCGGCTATCGGTAAACATGCCTTCTTGATGCTTGTAGGCGTCGTAAAAAAATTGCAGCGAATAATCGGAAGTCGGCGAAAATGTATGCTGAAAACGGCCGAGCAAATTGCCGCCAATATCGTTATTACTTATGTTATTCGTACTTAGATAAGGCGCCGAAATTTGCGGAAAGTAGGCAAACTGTTTGATAGTCGCTTGATAGACATCGCCCTGAACGGTCAGCGCATCCTGGGTGTTTAGTTGCGAATCCAGACGAAACCCGCCTTGCACTTTATCCCAGTTGTCGCCGGCTTTGCCGCCTGACCGCAATGTATTTTGACTGCGATCAAACCCCTTGACATAAGCCCTGGCTGTGGTGTCCTCACCCAGCTTTACCCCGTAACGGGCTGAACCGAAACCCCGCTCCTGGTTACCGCCGCCACCCGTCACTAAACCGCCCTGGGTTTGCGACGAATTTTTGGTGATGATGTTGATAACCCCATTCACCGCATTGGCACCCCATAACGCAGCACCCGGACCGCGAATCACCTCGATGCGGTCGAGGTCTTCCAGCATCACATCCTGATTTTCCCAGTACACGCCAGAAAAAGAGCGGCTATAGGCGTTACGACCGTCGATAAGCACCAACAACTTATTCGCAAAACGACCATTAAAACCGCGTGAACTGACCGCCCACTGATTGGCGCTGATTTTGGCTATGTCCAGGCCTGGTGCCAGTCGCAAGGCATCTGGAATGCTGGTGGCGCCAGAGCGCTTGATGTCTTCGTTGGAAATGACAAATATAGCCGCTGGCGCATCGTTCAAGGCTTGGGCTTTTTTAGCGACGGACGTCACTTCGACATTTAGTAAGTCTTCAACACTTAAATTGATGGCTTCGTTTTGCTCTTCGGCACTGGCTAATGAACTTAAACTCACTATGGCCACTAAAACACATTGTTTAATTTTTAGTTTGTCTATATTCATTGTGCGATAGGAGTGATTTAAAAAGGCCAGTGACTTTATTCAATCAGGGTTTTATTGATTTGCGCCTTACAAATAGCCACACACATTTGCTGCTAGCAAGACCGAGCCGAGTCCTCTACTCTAGCAAAAATACGCATTTACTCCGAAAAATTATAGCTCAACTGTACTATTAAGATTGCAAATATGTAGGGAAATTCTGACATAGGTCAAATTTAAGTGCTATTGCCAGCAGCGTAACAGCAACGCTTGGCGGATAATTGGCGTAGCTTCCAGACTTTTGCGCTAATGTCGCTGCTGATATCGAATAGGCTCAAGAAGCGATTTCAGGCCATTGTGGTCAATCTCTTGCATCAGCGCCAATAAGCGACCTAGCTCGCCTGCCGGAAAACCCTCTCGCGCAAACCAATTAAGGTAGTGACCAGGCAAATCGGCGATGACTCGGCCTTTGTATTTGCCGTAAGGCATGGGATAGGTCAACAGTTTTTGTAAGTCTTCTGGTTTCATGGTTTGTTCAATCGGCTAAATAATTAACGGCAACATCACCCGCACCAAATTAGGGCGATTTGTGTCCCACTCAAAAGCATGCAGGGCACAATGCACCATTTAAGCACTTAGAAAATCTCCGCGTTTTTCGCTCCATATCTTCAAGAGTTTTCTGCGCTTGCGCAGACCTTAAGCCTAATGCCCAAGCGCTTTCCTGCCTAAAAAATGAACTGTATCAAAGTTGATTAATTCGCCATAGCAAGTTTAGGAACTGTGCACTATCAAGCTCAATGGCACAATAACTGCTTGATCCAAAGCGTCGAACAAGCGCTGTGCGTGATCGCTGTGCTCGATTCAGAAACACCCTAAGTTTTACGGCTCCGTATCACTTGACCCTTGCATCCCATCAGGAGGACGCAACCATGAAGAAAAGCCTTTAATCGTAATCTCCCTACTGGCTATCGTCGCTATTGTAATGTTTGCGACAATCAATCCCCTGCTGCCGGTCTACAACTCACAAAACGACATCTCCTATTCGGATTTTATCAAGGACGTACGCAGCAAATCGGTTGCAGAAGTCGTGATCGATGGCCGCTCTGTCAGTGGTCGCCGCCATAACGGCACCCAGTTTAGTGCTTACAATCCGGGTGACACGCGGATGATAGACGACCTGCTGGAGTACGACGTCAAGATCAAAGTCGAACGACCAGAAGTGCAATCGACCGTGATGCAGTTTTTATTCTCATGGGCACCCACCTTGTTATTGATAGGGGTATTGATTTACTTCATGCGCAAACAGCAAATGGGTGCCAGTGGGCAAAATAGCTTTGGTAAAAGCCGGGCAAAACTGATGACAGAAGACGAAGTCAAAGTGCGCTTTAAAGATGTGGCCGGTGTTGAGGAAGCCAAACAGGATGTCGAGGAAATGGTCGACTTTTTGAAAGACCCCGGCAAATACGAAGCCCTGGGCGGCAAAATCCCGCACGGTGTGTTGATGGTTGGCCCTCCAGGCACGGGTAAAACCTTGCTGGCGCGAGCGATTGCCGGTGAAGCTGGTGTGCCGTTCTTCTCGATCTCCGGTTCGGACTTTGTCGAAATGTTCGTCGGCGTTGGTGCCTCCAGAGTGCGGGACATGTTTGAACAAGCCAAAAAACGCTCGCCCTGCATTATTTTCATCGACGAAATCGACGCAGTCGGCCGTCAACGCAGCACTGGCAATATCGGCGGCGGCGAAGAGCGCGAACAAACTCTCAACCAATTGTTGGTGGAAATGGACGGTTTTAGCGGTAACGAAGGCATCATCGTCATCGCCGCCACCAACCGCGTCGATGTGCTGGATAAAGCCTTGTTGCGACCAGGTCGCTTCGACCGCCAGGTTCAAGTCAGTTTGCCTGACCTTAAAGGCCGCGAACAAATCCTTAAAGTCCACGCTGCCAGAGTTCCGCTGGCGGCTGATGTCAACCTTACCGATTTAGCCCGTGGTACGCCGGGATTTTCCGGGGCCGAACTGGCCAATCTTATTAATGAAGGCGCTTTATTCGCCGCGCGCAAAAACCATCGTGAAGTAACGATGAGCGACCTGGACAGCGCCCGCGATAAAACCATTATGGGTGCGGAAAAACGCACCATGATCATGAGCCGCGACGATTTGTTAATGACCGCTTATCACGAAGCCGGCCATGTCATCGTCGGCCGTTTGGTCGCCGAACACGATCCTGTCTACAAAGTCAGTATCATGCCGCGCGGTGGCGCGCTGGGTATGACCATGTTTCGTATGCGATGTTTTAACCACGTCTATCCGTGCCGATTAAAATCTCCGAAGATAGTGTCCACTTATAACC
>CAIOHN010000378.1 GCA_903858105.1 uncultured Pseudomonadota bacterium
CGCGCGGCTCAGGTCGTTTTTTGCCAGTTCGCGTTTGCTTTTGGCGCGCTCCAGTTCGGCATTGGCATAGTTAAGCTGGGCTTTAAAGGGCTTGGGATCGATTTGGAACAGCAAATCGCCTTTTTTTACCTTCTCGCCAGCACTGAAGCTGACTTTGTCTAAATAGCCGCTGACTCTGGCCCGTATATCGACCGCATTAACGGCTTCAACCCGGCCGGTGTATTCGTCCCATTCCGTGGTTTCCTGATGTAAAGGCTGGGCAATTTTAACCATGGGCGGTGGTGGCGCGGCAGGGGCGGTGGCCGAATCGCCAGACCTGCCGCAGCCAAGCAAAGCCAGTTGCAGTGTGGCGCTGATCAGACCTAGCTTGATGATTTGGCGTTGCACGCCAGTCGTTTGCGTCGGCAGCCAATTTTTTAAGCTAACCGCCATTGCCATGCACTTGTTTTCTGCCTTTTCCATGCCGCCCCAAGAGTCTTTTAAATAAATGGTAATATCTATTACCGTTTAGTCTAGGGTATCATCTTTGCTTAAGTCAATTTATTTTCTGAGTACCTCAGCATGATTAAATGTGGCCGCCCGAGTAAGGGCGACGAACAATTAAGCCGCGACCGTTTACTCGATGCGGCGCTACAGCTTTTTTTGGAGCATGGCTATGGCAACCTGAGTATGGAGACCATCGCTCGCGATGCGCGGGTATCGTTACGTACCATTTATAGTCAGTTTGGTGGTAAGGCAGGATTATTCGGGGCTTTGATAGGGCGCTGTAGCGATCAGTTCATCGCCAGTCTGGCAGACGATTGCCCGCTGGAAGAGGCTTTATCGATATTTGGCCGACAGTTTTTGTTTAGAATTACCCGGCCCGATGTGATGCGCATGCGGGCAATTTTGATCGGTGAATCACCGCGCTTCCCCGATTTGGCTACGCAGTTTTACCAACAGGGGCCGCAACGGACCTTGGGTCATCTGGCGCAGTTCTTCGTTCGGCAGCAGCATTTAGGTTCTATGGTGGCTGGCGACCCGCATTTCCTGGCAGATCAATTTATCAGCGCCTTGCGCGGTGAACGTTTGCAGCGCTTGCAGTTGGGTTTGGAGCCTATTCCAGACGAAGCCGAAATCGAGCAATGGGTGGGCCAATCAGTTAGATTGTTTTTACGCGGTAGTTTAAAAACCTAATCATAGCGGGAGGGATTGGCGTCGGTCGATTGCCAATCCAGGTCAAAAAGTGATCATGAACCCGACCTAGCCTAAGTCTCTATTCGCTAAAAAACCCATTTCCTTGGCAGACATTTGATAATGCTGATTAAATTCATGCCACTGTTGGTGATTGGCGGTCTGAAGTTGATAGTGCTCAAGCACCGGCAACTGCATTTGAGCTATTTGTTTGGCAGCAGGGTTTCGACTGGCGGTCAAAAACGACGACAAACTGGTAACGACTTGGCCGACTTTATTTGATAAAGAGGCTTTTACCAAGCTGTTGAGCAAATTGGGTGTGTATTTAAGCATGTAGTCGGCATAGCGCTGAATCTGCGCCGTTTGCTGTTCCAAGGCCTGCCGTTCCTGATCAAAATCATCGCGCAACGTAATCCTTTTGTCGGCGAAGACGATGGGGGCTGCATCCGAAGTATCGCATAGCCAATCGCCAGGGAACTTGAGCAGTTCTGCCTGATATTGTTCCTCCCGATACGGGTAAAACGGCATCGTGCGGCAGCGTAAGGGCTTATTGACATGAATAGTACAAAGCTTGTCCGCGCCCAGCGCAGGGCAGGGTAGATTGGCTGGCAAATACGCTGTTGGTACGATCATCGTCGCCAATTGTTTCCGGTTGGGAAGGGTAAACACTGCGCCCAACTTGGCTACCATCGCAAAATCCTTACTACCTTGGCGCACCGGCGACCAGACCATCGCCAGCGGAAAACGCCCTGCGTGTGCAAATGCCTCGGATATTGTTAGCGGCACCTGACCGTAGCAACATTTACCGCAAGCCGTGCAGTTAAAGCGATAAGCCATTTTTATATCAATCTAAAACAGTGGTGGTGCCGCAGCATTTTTTCGCCTTTTTGCCCGAGCCGCAAGGACAAGGATCGTTACGCCCCACCTTGTTGACCACGCGTTGCGGGCCTTGCGGATTGATTTCACCGCCGACATACAGCCACTCGCCATTCTCGCGGCGAAAACTGGAGCGTTCCAGTTGAATCATGTCTTTGTTTTGGCGGCTGAAGCGGATCACAAATTCAACTTCAGCGCTATCGCCGTCTTCTGTGGCGCTGCGAATCTCCAGACCTTGCCATTCACATTCTTCAGCCATACGTTCGGCTTCGGCACGATTAAAGTCTTCGCGAATTTCCGGGGCATGGCTGCGTTCGATATGATCCAACTGGTGCGTGACAAATGCGCTATAGCGTGAGCGCATCAAGGCCTCGGCAGTGGGGGCTGGCGATCCGGCGATAATAGGCCCGCAACATTCGCTAAGGGGTTTATCAGATCCGCAGGGGCACAAAGTCATGGTCAATCTCCTGGTAAGCGTTAAAACAATGCGGAATCAAATCCAGCCAGCCATGCATGGTAATCGATGGGGTATTTGTACTCAATAACCCGTGTGTTTAAGCCAGCGTGGTCTATGTACGTTGTCGTGCAGAACAGGCTGCCAGCGCTGCATGGAATTGGTGCGAACAAAATCACTCGCGACTGCGTTGAACGCAAGTTAATGGTTAAGACCAGCGTACCCAGCTAACTTTAAAAACTTATCAACGATCGATAAATAGCGCGGCGATATTGGTGGTTTAGCACATGCAAGTGCGGTGGACGACGCGTATAGCGCCGGTTATCCGGCTGCGGTCTTAAAGCCTGATTTTAACGGGCATTGGTAGTTAAAAATGGCGCGATTACGCTGTCAGTCGTTAATATGTCAGGCAAGGCAAGGCAAGGCAAGTGCAGACGCAGCCAAAACACTATCAGCCATTCCTCGCGTCAGCGCGGTGAAAACTGCGGAAACTGTATGTCGTCCGGCAGTCTTTGAACCCAATTTTAATTAAGCACCGGTTGTTTGATCTATGCTTTTTTAATTGTGGTGCGCACATTAAAAAATGTTAGTTTTATTAGTCACAGACCCACCAAAATGGGTCAATAGGAGCTTGCATACTCATGCTGACTAAAATCAAGGCAAAAACGCCACTAGCTACTCTCGCGTTGTTAGTAGCCATCATTGTGGCGCTGGCTTTCGCCGCAGGGTACCAGATTGTGTTCCACCAAATCTATTCGTTGGCTTCCCAACGAAGTATGACTTGGAATACCCGACTGAAATTGACGCAAACCATGGCGATGTTGACTGACATTGAAACAGGTGGCCGTGGTTATGCTCTCACTGGCAGGGAGGATTTTCAGGCACCCTATGCGGCCGCAAGCAATAACCTAATGCCAATTTATCAGGAATATAAACGCCTTGCAGTCAGCGCGGGATGTCGCGATGAACACTGGAATCAACTGGATGAACTGATCAATCGACGACTGCAGCTTTCCGCTCAATTGATCGACAAGCGGCACATACGGGGGAAAGCTGTCTTGGATGATCAGGCATTATTAGATGAAGGCAAGCTTACAATGGACGGTATTCGCCAGATAGTCGCCAGCATCGATGCCGTGCTTGAGCAGCAACTTGCTGCCCTTTGGGCTGACTTGCTGCAGACGCGTGAGCGTGCGACATGGACTAATTGGCTATCAATGTTGTCCATCGCCGCGTTGATCGCCAGCGCCGGCTATCTGTTGAGCTTGGAGCGATCAGCAAGACGCATACTTCAAAGGGAATTGCTGGACATAAACCGCAATCTGGAGCAGCGGGTGACCAAGCGAACCTCGGAGTTGTCCGAGGCAAAATCGCGGCTCGCGGCCTTCACCGTTGAACAGGAGTGCTTGATTGAAGCAGAACGCAAGCGTATATCCCGTGAAGTCCATGATCAAATCGGCGCCACTTTCTCTGGACTCAAACTCATCCTGCGAGGCTTGCCCGCTGGCTGTATTCCCGTGGCAGAGTCGCAAACGCTGCTGATGGCCGTCGACATGGGGGTTGCCACGGCCAGGCGCATAGCCACCGAACTGCGCCCGCCATTGTTGGACGATTTAGGGTTGCAAGCCG
>CAIOHN010000379.1 GCA_903858105.1 uncultured Pseudomonadota bacterium
AAGTGATAAACAGGATCTGTGTTTAACGGGTAATCCCAGGAGTGCTTATGCAATGCTATTCGATTCTCAGCCCCGCTCTACTCACTCTGGTTTTAGGCGGCTGGCTATTGCCCTGTGCAGCAGCGGAAATCTCGCGAGAAGAAGTAATTGCCACCATTGCCAAATCCGGCGTCAATAAACCCATGCTTGTTCAAAAAGACCTGTCGGGATTGGATTTATCCGGCGTCGATTTTAACAAGGCCGATCTGTATGCCGCTAACCTTGACGGGGCCAAGCTTAATTCCGCCAGATTAGGCGGCGTCAATCTCAATCTGGCGCGAGTCGGGCAAGCAAGTTTGCGCAATGCCGATTTAACCGGCGCCAGTCTATACGGTGTAATCTTAGATCATTCAGATTTATCCGGTGCCGATTTGAGCCGTAGCCGGATCACTGGCTCACTTAAAAACGTCAATCTAAGCGGTGCCAAGCTGATTAAAGCTAATTTTGGTGAAGAATCGGCTAGTGGACGCGAGGTTCTGGATCGCGTGGAAATGGACAATGCCGTATTGAACGCGGCCAATCTCAGCGGTGCCAATTTTAACTATGCCCTGATGCCCAATGCCTCGTTTCAAAATGCCGATTTAACAGGCGGGCAGTTTATTTGGGCGGATTTGACGGGTGCAAATTTTAGCGGCGCCAATTTGGCAGACACCGATTTTCGCAGTGCTAAGCTCGAAGGCGTAAATTTGACTAATGTAAAAGGCCTGGACACGGCCTTGGGCGTGAAGCGATAGCACGCAGCTAGCGAGCAACCCAAATCATTTCCGGAGCTGGCGACAACTTCAATGCTGTCAGTCTGTCTTGCGAGGATAACGGATAAATGCCCGGATAAGCCGTGTCCGCAAAGCCCGCATCGTCGGCAAAAATCAGGTTTAAGTGTGCGGTCAACCGGTCGGGTAGCCGATACCACGGCAACAAGCCCTCAGTTTGCAAATCAACTGCGCCGCTGGCGCTAAAATCCAGCTTGCCTTGCGCAGTGCTATAGCGCATCAGGGTATAAGCATTGGCGATAAAGTTTAGGCGTTTCCAACCGCGCAATTTGGCATGCCAGCGGGATTGATCCTGCTTTTGGTTTTCCAAAAAACTTAAGAAATTGCTACCAGACAGTACCGATTCAACTTCGTAGGCAAAGGTCAACGCCTGACTAAAAGTCCATTCGCCGGGAATGCCCGCATGAGCCAGGGTGAAATTAAGCTTGCTATCGTGATGTATCAGACTGCGTTGGCGTAGCCACTTTAAAAGCTCGTCACGATCAGGCGCATTTAGAATCTCATCCAAACTGTCGCCGGCATTGGCCTGCGAGACACCATAAGCCCTGCGTAACAGTTGCAATTCCTGGCTGCCCAGGACAACCGTGGCCGCTTTGCCCAAGCTCTTTACATAACGCAATACCGCCAACGATGCCGGGCCTTGATTGACCAAATTACCGGCAAACCAAAGCCGGTCTTGCGTCGGATCGAAGCTGATGGTTTTCAAGAGTTTTTCTAGCGAGGCAAAATCGCCATTTACACTGCCGACGGCATAGCTTGTCATAAAAATTTAACATCCAATGCGAGTGCAGGGTTATGTTTAAGACGGCATCAGACAAACTGCCACTTGTTGACTATCAATTTTGATGCCAGGTTTAGCTGCAAGCTAATGTGTTGATAAGCTTAGCCTGTGGACCTTGGACGGCTTTGCTTGTTTACGAGTAAGTTGTCGCAAAACAACCTGATTACTGGCGTATTGTTGTTTAGTTGACAGGCGACAAACTCGTCTACCTGATGATTGTTATCGATTGGATCAATATTTCCGGCTAGGCGGTTTGATCATAAAACCCGGATCAACAACACCGCCAGCCACGGCAAGACTAACAAGGCCAGACCGGTCAACCAGGTATTGCGCGATGCCCGCGGCGACGGCGCTTCAAGCTGATCTGCCGCCGGATTGCTGGGGATAAAAATCAAGACTATCGCCACCAGCAACATCAGCGGCGGTGCAAACGAAAATCCCAGCAAAATGCCCCAAGCTGAAGAGCCGATGTCGCGGGCGCGTTTAATCATAGCCGTGATACCCAATAAACCCAACAGGCCGGCGCTGCCCAGGTAAAAAGGCACGACATATTCATCGTAAGCGCCGGCTGGGTGTAGCTTTAGCGCGTACCAGACGAGCAGGCTGGCGTTCGTCAAGCTTGGCAGGCCCAAGGCGATGTATCTGGATCGTTCGTAGCGCAACATGCGGTTATGTTTCCTGTGATTTGCTAAAGGAGGTCTAGCCTAGCGCAATGGGCTGCAATTGCCAAACCCATTGCCTACATGGGCTGCGCTGGCGTAAATTAGAGGTCGGCCAAACATAATATTGGCGACGGCAAAACCAAGCGATGATTAAAAAAATCGATGTCAGCAACTTAAAACCCACGATGTTTATCCATGACATTAACTGTCCTTGGATAGATCATCCGTTCTTGCGCGACAGTTTTCTGGTCGAATCCGATAATGACATTGAAAAAATCGCCTCCTACGGTATTCGTCAGGTATACATCGACACCCAACGCGGGCCGGATATGCCGGACGCGCCTAGCGCTGAGGATGTACATCGCCAACTTGATAGCAAAATGCAGTACCTTGGACAGACCCTAAAACGCCCAGCGCCGCTGGTTCCCGCAGAAAAAGAGCGGGTACAAGCCAAACAGATTTGCCGCGAGGCCAGTCGCATCGTGCATAACGTGTTGCAGGATTGTCGGCTGGGCAAGCAAGTTGAACTGGAACAAGTCGAGCCGGTGGTTTCCAGTATCACCGATTCTATCTTTCGCAATCCGGATGCGATGGTCAGCTTGCTCAGAATCAAGCAAGCCGATAAATACACTTTTCAACATTCCGTCGCCGTCGGCACTTTGCTGATCAGTTTTTGCCGGGCTTTGGATATTGACCGCAAAACCATCGAGCGGGTCGGTTTGGGCGGCTTGCTGCACGACATCGGTAAAATGCAGGTGCCCAAGCAAATATTGAATAAGCCCGGCAAACTCAGCGAGGCCGAGTTTGCCATCATGAAAAATCATGTGCGCTATGGCTGTGAGACATTAGAAAAAACGCCCGGTATCTCGCCTATTGCGCTCAGCGTCGCCGCCGAGCATCACGAATGTTATGACGGCAGCGGTTATCCGCGCGGGCTAAAAGGCGATCAGATCAGTCTTTATGGACAGTTGGCCTCGGTGGTGGATGTCTACGACGCCATGACCTCGACGCGGATTTATCACGTTGGTATAGAGCCCACCGAAGTATTAAGAAAATTGCTGGAGTGGAGCGATCACCATTTTAATGTACAACTGGTACACCATTTTATCCGCAGTATCGGTATTTATCCGCTTGGCAGCTTGGTACGTCTGGAAAGCGGCTATCTGGCGGTGGTGGTGGAGCAGCACCATGAAAACCTGCTGCATCCCAAGGTGCGAGCGGTTTTCGATAGTCAGACCCGTCATTCGATACCACCCAGGGATGTTGACCTGACAATGCCCGGCAGCAATGACCGAATACTATCGTTTGAGGTGCCAGCGAGATGGGGAATTGATATGCAGCGGTATATTTAATTGTAGTGGGCATGCTGGACGTTAGGCTATTTGCCGATACAGAAACTGGAAAAAATTTCCCCTAACAAATCATCTGAGCTAAATTCGCCGGTGATCGCTGCCAAGCTGGTTTGGGCTTGGCGCAATTCTTCTGCCACCAGTTCGTGCGCCAGATGCAGCAACTGTTCGGCGGCGTTTTGTATGGCTTGTTCGGCTTGGCGTAGCGCCTGAATATGACGCGCTCTGGCAACAAACACATTGTCGGCACCTTCAGTAAAACCCGCGCTTTGTTTCAGATGCCCGGTTAATAACGCCAGGCCAATGCCGGTCTTGATCGACAAATAAATTTCGGCACCTTGTTCGGTATTAATCAGCCGCGGTTGGCCGCCGACCAAGTCGATTTTATTGAATACTTTGGTGATATTAACGTTAAGCGGCAAGCTGTCATCCAGGCTGGCACCATCAGTGTCCCGACTGTCGATCAATAGCAAAATCTGATCAGCTTTGGCGATTTCCTGACGAGCCCGGCGGATGCCTTCCTGCTCTACCGGATTGTCGCTGTCGTGCAGACCGGCTGTGTCGATAATGTGTAGCGGCATGCCATCCAGTTGAATGCGTTCGCGCAGCACGTCACGAGTTGTGCCGGCGATGTCGGTCACAATTGCCGCATCATGGCCCGCCAAGGCGTTGAGCAAGCTGGATTTGCCGGCGTTAGGCTTGCCAGCCAGCACGACCGTCATGCCATCATGTAACAACCTGCCTTGCTGGGCGGTTTTGCAAATCTCGGCAATTTTGGTTTGCAATCGGGCAATTCGACCTGCGACCACGCCGTCACCCAGAAAGTCGATTTCTTCATCGACAAAATCAATAGCCGCTTCGATAAATACTCGCAGTTCGATTAACTCGTCGATAAGTTCGTTAATTTGTTCGGAAAACACGCCTTGCATGGATTGCTGGGCTGAGCGCACCGCTTGCTCAGTACCGCTGCTGATTAAATCGGCAATCGCTTCAGCTTGCGCCAGATCGATTTTATTATTTAAAAAGGCACGTTGGCTAAATTCGCCGGGGTTAGCCAATCTGGCGCCCAATTCCAGCACCCGTCGCAGCAACATATCCAACACTACGCTGCCGCCATGTCCTTGCAGTTCCACAATGGCCTCGCCGGTAAACGAGGCAGGCGCGGCAAAATACAGCAACAAGCCGCTGTCTATAACGCGGCCACTGGCATCGTAAAACTTGGCATATTGTGCGAAACGCGGTTTGGGGAGAGGTTTGCCGCTAAGGCTTATAGCGATTCCGGTCGCGAGTGGCCCGGAGATGCGAATGACGCCAACGCCGCCGTTACCCGGCGGCGTGGCGATGGCGGCTATGGTGTCGCCGTCAAGCATGTTTTTTAGTGGTGCGCGTGGTTATCTTCCGCCAGTATGTGTTTGGTGATGTACCACTGTTGGATGATCGACAAGCTGTTGTTGCAAATCCAGTACAGTACCAATCCAGACGGGAAGAACAGGAAGAACACGGTAAACACGATCGGGAACATTTTCATGACTTGCGCCTGCAATGGATCGATAGGCGCAGGATTCAGACTTTGCTGAATTTTCATGGTGATACCGTACAAGATAGGCAGCAGATAGAACGGATCTTGCGCTGACAAATCATGTATCCAGAAAGCAAAGTCAGCCTGACGCAGTTCCACGGTCTCGATCAACACCCAATACAGGGAGATGAACACCGGAATCTGCACCATGATAGGCAAACAGCCACCAAGCGGATTGACCTTTTCGCGTTTGTACATCGCCATCATTTCAGTGTTGAACTTCTGGCGATCATCGGGATAACGCTCTTGCAGTTCTTTCAAACGAGGTTGAATTTTGCGCATTTTTGCCATCGACTGAAAGCTGGCTTTAGACAGCTTGAAGAACAGCAATTTGATGCACAAAGTCACACCCAGAATCGCCAGGCCCCAGTTTTGTACATAACCGTATATTTGGTTCAACAACCAGTAAATCGGCTTGGCAACGATGGTCAACCAGCTGTAATCAACAGTCAATTCCAGACCCGGCGCGACCGCTTCCATCAGCGGTTGAATTTTTGGGCCTACAAACAGTTGGGCGCTAAATACCGCTTCGCTGTTGGGCTGAACGCTAACATCAGGCGAATACGAGCCGATGACATAACGAAAATCGTTCAGCGCCTTGGTGTAAAAATGATTTTCCTGATCTGCAGGTGGAATCCAGGCAGCAGCGAAATAATGCTGGATAAACGCACTCCAACCACCTTGGCTGGTGACGTTTAAAGTCTCATCTGCCATGTCGTCGTATTTGACTTTTTTATACTTGTCTTTTTGGGTGTAAACCACGCCACCAGAATAGGTTCTGATGAAATTGTTATTGCTTTTATCGCTATGCTCTACCCGCAGCAATTGGTCGTATTGTTTGCCTACCCAAGGATTAGCCGATTGGTTAACCACTTTTTGATCGACTTGCACGGCATAGCTGCCGCGTTTAAAGG